>CAJUSS010000102.1 GCA_910588895.1 uncultured Lachnospiraceae bacterium | reverse complement strand
CCACGCCCGGCCTTATCTGGTGGCCAACGTGCCGCCAAACTGCTTTATCCCCCGCCCCCAGGTAGGATCTGCGGTGATCCGGCTGACCCGCCATAGACAGCCGCCTGTCCAGGTGGAGGACGAACGGCTGTTGTTCGCCGTGATCCGCGCTTCCTTTAACCAGAGGAGAAAGACGCTTTTGAACGGTCTGAACAATTCTTTGGAGGTCCCTTACACAAAGGAACAGATCGCTGCCGCGATCGAGGAGGCAGGGCTTTCGCCTGCGGTCCGGGGAGAAGCCCTTACACTGGAGCAGTTTACGGCGCTTTCCCATTGTCTGCAAAAAAGCTGAGACATATTCCGGCCACCTGTCCGCATAGAATAGATAACGAAGTCTAAGTAGACCTGCGAGCAAAGGCTGCCTGCAGGCAGCGGAACAGGGGGCGGATATGACAGGATTCCGGAGATTGATCTCTTATATCTATGAATACGAAGGAAATGTAAAAGGAAAAAACGTAGGCTTTGTAAAGCTGGAAGCCAGAAATGGTATGTGCAGGCTGAGCGTGAGCGTGAAAAAGCTGTACATGGGGAGCAGCGATATGGGAGTCTACCTGTTGACCGGACGACAGGAGATCTTCTTGGGCGATCTTTTTCTGCGGAGCGGCTGCGGTGAGTTCCGCACTGTGGTCCAGTTGACGGATGTGCAGGAGTCCGGCGAGTCGATGGACGAGTGCTATGGACTGACCCTGCATGGAAAAGATGAGACATGGCGTGTCTATACTACCATATGGGAGGATGCGGTGGCCCAGGCAGCCCAGCTCACCCTGGAGAACGTGACCTCGGAAAATGCAGTGGAACGTGAGGTGGAGAGCGGCAGTCTCTCGACGGTAGTGCCAGAGCGCTCTTCCAGAGAACAGGATGTTTTGGAGAAAAAGGAGCAGGAAGGGAGCAGCCCGGCAGAAAACGAGGCCGCAGAGGATGGGATGACAGAGCAGGAGGCTGTACAGGATGGCCCTGCACAAAAAGAGCGTGGGGAGGCAGGGGAAGAGGCCGATGCATCCGGGCCGGATACATCTGGAGCGTCCTCCGGTGCAGATCGGGTTCCTTGGGCGGAGCTGTCCCTTTCGGATCTTTTGGGCACGGTCAGGCCGGAGGGGCCGTCATCTGGACAGGGCGCGAAGGTGGTGGACTTTCACGAAAAGAGCGTCCATGTGCCGAGCGGATCCGATCAGCCGAAGGAGGGAGCCCCCACATCCAAGATATCTCTGCCCGATCATGAGATGGGGCGGCTGGAGATGGAGACCGTATATCCGGATATACCATTGGCGAGAGCTGTGGCTTCCGGACTTTTCTCTGCACCGGCACTGGCAGGACCCGCAGCCTCTGTCCAGGAGGGGCCATCCGAAAAGCCGTCAGGCACAGGCCGGGTAGGCGGGATGCCGCATGGACAGAGCGGCAGGCAGGCAGGCGGGTCTGCCGGAGTGCCGGGCCGATCAGGTGACAGGCAGAGCGCGGTGAGCGCCAAAGTATCGGGTCAGTCCGGCGGCAGGCAGAGCGCGGTGAGCGCCAAAGTACCAGGTCAGTCTGGTGACAGGCAGTCCGCCGCGAGTGCCAGGGTGCCGGGCCAGTCCGGTGACAGGCAGTCTGTCGGGAGCGCTGGTGGGCTGGAACAGCCCGGTGGGAGACCGATACAGGCTGTTCAGAGACACAGTCCGGCGGAGCAGGCAGAGGATCATCCGCCTCTGGTCATCCGCCAGTATGAAGAGGAGCCGCTGATCATCGGCGACCCACAGGCACTTGCTAAGCTGGATGAGCAGGAAGCTATGGAAAAGCTGGTCCCGGTATGGGATTTCTTTGCGGATACCTATCCCAAGATCCAGGCCTTTGACAGCGAGCATGGCTGTCAGGTGCTGGTGATCAAACCCCAGGATATCGGTCTCCTTCCCAGGGAGATCTGGATCTACGGGAACAATAGTTTTCTGCTCCATGGCTACTATAACTACCGTTACTTGATCCTGGCCAGGCTGGAGGATCCTAAGGGTCTGCCCCGCTATCTGCTGGGCGTTCCCGGGCATTATTACAGCAATGAAAAATATATGGCCTCCATGTTCGGCTTTCCGCACTTTGTCCTGTCTAAACGGCAGCCGGCCCAGGACGGCCGCTTCGGCTACTGGTACACAGATATCCGGATGGAGGAAAATGCCGTTTTAGGAGCGGCGGCGATACAGAAGGCCAGGAACGTGTTATAGCGCCTGTCTTTGATGGAGGAAGGTATGGAAAAGGTACGGACAAAAAGCCTTACGGAGGACGAACGCTACATGAAGGAGGCCATCCGCCAGGCAAGAAAAGCAGAGGCACTGGGAGAGGTACCGATCGGCTGCGTGATCGTCCATGAAGGGAAGATCATCGCCCGCGGCTACAACCGCAGGATGATCGATCATACCACCTTGGCTCACGGGGAGATCATCGCGATCAAAAAGGCATGCCGGAAATTTAACGACTGGCGGCTGGAGGGCTGCAGGATCTACATCACCTTAGAGCCCTGCCCCATGTGCGCCGGCGCCATCGTCCAGGCCAGGATCCCGGAGGTGGTGATCGGCTGCATGAACCCTAAAGCAGGCTGTGCGGGATCAGTTTTGGATCTTCTGCGGCAGGACGGCTTTAACCATCGCTGCCAGGTGGAGATCGGCGTGCTGGGGGAGGCGTGCTCACAGATGATGAAAGACTTTTTTAAACGACTGCGCGGACAGACCCCGCGCGCGCAGCGTACAGACAGAAAAGGATGTTTGCAGGAAGGACATAAAGAGATGAGATATAAACTGGCGATCTTTGATATGGATGGTACGATCCTGGACACGATCCAGGACCTTGCCGATACTATGAACTATACATTGGAGGTGTCCGGCTATCCGCTGCGTACCCTTCAGGAGGTCAAGGGCTTTGTGGGCAACGGGATCCGCAACCTGATCCGGCGGGCTGTGCCCGAGACGGTCCGGGAGGATGAGACGGAGATCGAAAGGCTCTACGGGATCTTTTCTGTCCACTATAAAGAGCACTGCACCGACAGCACAAAACCCTATGAGGGGATCTGCGACCTTCTGGCCCGGTTAAAGAGGGACGGGGTAAAGACGGCCGTGGTCTCCAACAAAGCCGACTTTGGTGTACAAAAGCTGTGTGCCCGCTACTTTGAGGGCCTTTTCGACGTAGCTATGGGAGAACAGCCTGGCCTTGCCAAAAAGCCCGCTCCGGATATGGTGCGCCAGGTCTTAGCCCGGCTTGCCGTGGAACCGGAGGAGGCGGTCTATATCGGCGATTCCGAGGTGGACATCACTACCGCCCGGAATTCCTCCATGGACGGCATCATCGTCAGCTGGGGCTTTCGGGACGCGGCAGTCTTAAGAGAGCAGGGTGCCGAGAAGATCGTATCCTCCGTGCCGGAGCTGTGGTCGCTGCTGCTCCCGTCTGTGCCTTCCGCAGCAACATGACGCATTAAAACAGGTTATCTTCATCCGGGCACCTCACCGAACTTTTCGCTTAACCCTTGACAAATCCCCCATTTCCAAGTTATACTTACCATGCTGACCGCCAGACAGCGGTCAGCCCCAGATCCGTCATGATATTTCCACGCAGCCGGGGAGTCAGCGGTGCCCTGTACTTGCAAGCCGCTTTAGCAAGGGTGATGTCCTGCCCCGGGCTGTATGAGGTGGAGCTGCCTTCGGTAAGTGGCGTTGACGCTTGGGTCTTGTGCAACAGGGATCTGTGAACCGTGTCAGGGCAGGAATGCAGCAGCACTAAGCGGAACCCCCTGTGTGACGCGAGGCAGCCTGAGCCGAGCAAACTGCCGGAGTAACGTCTGTTTCTGCAGTTCAAAGCAGGACGCGTGGATAAGATACAGGAATGGCTTAAAAGGCCATTCCTATTTTTTTACTTGCCCAGCCTATCGCTTTGCGGTATAATCAACAAAGGACAACACGTGATCTACTGACAGCTTGTATTTTGTATACTCTGGGGCGGCTGTCAGAAAATATAAAGGATCAAAGAAAGGAAGGGTTGTTTTATGAGAAGGATAGGGATGTTGACCAGCGGCGGCGATTGCCAGTGCCTGAACGCGACGATGAGAGGCGTGGCAAAAGCATTGTACAGCATGTATGATGATGTGGAGATCATCGGCTTTGAGGACGGCTATAAGGGCCTGATCTACATGGATTACCGCATCATGAAGCCGTCGGATTTTTCCGGTATCCTCACTGAGGGCGGGACGATCCTGGGCACCTCCAGACAGCCGTTCAAGCTGATGCGCGTGCCGGATGAGAACGGATTGGACAAGGTAGGATCCATGCGCCTGACCTATCAGAAGCTGAAGCTGGAGTGTTTGGTGGTGCTGGGCGGCAACGGGAGCCAGAAGACGGCGAACCTTTTGAGCGAGGAAGGACTGAACGTGGTATCGCTCCCGAAGACCATCGATAACGATCTTTGGGGTACGGAGATGACCTTCGGTTTCCACAGCGCGGTCAATATCGCCACAGATGCCATCGACTGCATCCATACCACCGCATCCTCCCATGGACGTATCTTCATCGTAGAGGTCATGGGCCACAAGGTGGGCTGGGTGACCTTATATGCCGGTATCGCCGGCGGCGCGGACATCATCCTGCTCCCCGAGATCCCCTATGATATCAACGTGGTGGGCGACGCGATCAACCGGAGAGCGAAGGCCGGAAAGCGTTTCTCCATCCTGGCTGTGGCCGAGGGCGCGATCTCGAAAGAGGATGCCAGCCTGAGCAAGAAGGAGCTGAAGAAGAAAAAAGAGGGCAGCATGATCTATCCTTCTGCTGCTTATGAGATCGGTGCAAGGCTCCAGGAGATCACCGGACAGGAGGTGCGTGTCACCGTTCCGGGACACACCCAGAGAGGCGGCGAGCCCTGTCCCTATGACCGTGTGCTCTCCACACAGTTAGGTGCGGCTGCCGCAGAGCTGATCCGGGATAAGAAGTACGGCTATATGGTATGCGTGAAAAATAACGAGATCGATAAGATCCCGCTGAAGGATATCGCCGGGAAGCTGAAATATGTAGATCCCGACAGCGCGATCATCCGTCAGGCGAAGTCTGTGGGGATCAGCTTCGGCGACGAGTAGAAAGGGGACATACCCTTCGGTCGCCATAAGGACGGTTTAAGGACCGCTGTGAAAGGCGGATGATCCTCCCGCGGCGGCCGAGTACGCCGCCGCGGGAGGCTGGCAGAGGTTGGTAGACGATGTCATATGTTGCACTATATCGAAAATGGCGGCCCGCTACCTTTGAGGATGTAAAGGGCCAGGACCATATCGTACAGACATTAAAAAATCAGATCGTGTCCGGGCGGGTAGGCCATGCCTACCTGCTCTGCGGCACAAGAGGCACCGGTAAGACCAGCATCGCGAAGATCTTTGCTAAAGCGGTGAACTGTGAGCAGCCAGTGGATGGGAGCCCCTGCAATATCTGCCCGGTCTGCCAGGCGATCGCCAGGGGCTCTTCCATGAACGTGGTTGAGATCGATGCGGCCTCCAACAACGGTGTGGAGAATATCCGGGATATCCGGGAACAGGTCCAGTATCCGCCTACAGAAGGGAGATACCGGGTCTATATCATCGATGAGGTCCATATGCTCTCTACAGGTGCGTTCAACGCACTTTTAAAGACATTAGAAGAGCCGCCTTCCTATGTGATCTTCATCCTGGCCACCACAGAAGTCCATAAGATCCCGGTCACGATCTTGTCCCGGTGCCAGCGGTACGACTTTAAGCGGATCCCCGCAGGGACTATCGCAGACCGGCTCAAGGAAGTGGTGGAGGGAGAAAAGCTGGATATCCAGGAGAAGGCACTCCAATATCTGGCAAAGGCTGCGGACGGTGCCTTCCGCGATGCGCTGAGTCTTTTGGAGCAGTGTATCGCGTTCCATTTTGGGGAGACCCTGACCTATGAACATGTATTGGACATCCTGGGAGCTGTGGATCAGACCATATTTTCCAGGATGTTCCGCAAGATAGCGGAAAAAAAGACGAAGGATTGCATCCTGCTCCTGGAGGAGATGGTGATCCAGGGGAGAGAATTGGGGCAATTTGTAAATGGATTCATCTGGTACTTAAGGAACCTCCTCCTCCTGCAGACCGCAGAGGACGGAGAAGGTCTGGTGGATATGTCGGAGGAAAACGTAAAGCAGCTGAGAGAGGATGGAAAACTGATCGACGGAGATACCCTGATACGGTATATCCGTGTGCTGTCTGAGCTGTCCGACCGGCTCCGATCTGCCGGACAAAAGCGCATCTTGACAGAGATCGCGCTGATAAAGTTGACAAAACCGGAGATGGAAGTTAATATAGATTCTCTGTTAGAGCGTGTTGCCAGCCTGGAAGCCAGACTGGAGGAGGGTATACCGGTCCGGGAGGCTCTTGGGCCAGGGATGGACGCTTATGGGATGGGAGCAGCCGGGGCGCCGCAGGGTCTATCAGGCCCGGTGGAGGCCAAAGCAGGTATGGCGGCGGCCCCGCCGGCTGCGAGCGGCCAAGGGCAGGTGACGGTCCCGGCGCAGATGCCGCCCAGGCAGGTGGAGCTCCCGCCGGCCCAGCTGGAGGATCTGGAGCTGATCCGGAACGAATGGGGCAATATCGTGCGGCAGATGGGGATGTCCATCCGTCCCAGCTTTCGCGATACCATCGTGGAGCCCAGCGGCGACAGCTGTCTGTGCATCGTATTTACCGACCCAACCGCGCATGCGATCGGCAGCCGTCCCAGTGTGATCGGCAGCCTGGAGCGGTTTGTTGCGGAAAAATATGGAAGGTCGCTCTATTTTAAGACGCGGCGACGTGAGAGTGGTGAGCGGACCGATACGATCTATGTGAGTGAACAGGAATTGAAAGAAAAGATCCATACGGATATCTTGATAGAGGAGGGATAGGGCTGATGGCAAAACGAGGCGGCTTCCCGGGAGGCGGTATCCCGGGAAATATGAACAATCTAATGAAGCAGGCACAGCGGATGCAGCGTCAGATGGAGGAAAACCAGAAGGAATTGGAGAGCAAGGAATTCACAGCTTCTGCCGGGGGCGGGGCGGTGACAGTCACCGTATCCGGCAAAAAGGAAGTGGTGGGCGTAAAGCTCTCGGAAGAGGTGGTGGACCCGGAGGATATCGAGATGCTGGAGGATCTGATCGTGGCGGCGGCCAATGAAGCGCTCCGGCAGATGGAAGAGGCCAGTACCCAAGCCATGTCCAAGATCGCCGGCGGCCTGGGCGGAGGACTGCCCTTCTGATGGAACATTACAGCAGTCAGATCACAAGATTGATCGAGGAATTGTCCAGACTCCCTGGGATAGGCGCGAAATCGGCCCAGCGGCTGGCGTTCCATATCATCAATATGCCTGTGGAGCAGGTGGAGAGGCTGTCCCTGGCCATCACGGATGCAAAAAAGAACGTACGTTATTGCGAGACATGTTTTACCCTGACTGATGACGCGGTCTGCCCGATCTGTAAGGATCTCAGGAGAGACCACAAGATCATCATGGTGGTAGAGAACAGCCGGGACTTGGCTGCCTATGAAAAGACGGGGAAATACGAAGGGGTCTATCATGTCCTGCACGGAGCGATCTCCCCGATGCTGGGGATCGGGCCTAATGATATCAAGCTGAAGGAGCTGATGCAGCGGCTGCAGGGGGACGTGAAGGAAGTGATCGTCGCCACCAATTCCAGCCTGGAAGGGGAGACCACGGCCATGTATATCAGCAAATTGATCAAACCGACAAAGATCAAGGTGAGCCGGATCGCCAGCGGGGTCCCGGTAGGCGGAGATCTGGAGTATATTGACGAGGTCACCCTCCTGCGGGCGTTAGAGGGCAGGGTGGAGCTATAAGAGGACTGCCTGAGACCGAGCAGGATGAGGAGATGCAAAAGAATGGATAAACATGAGTTTAATATCAAGGTGGATCAGATCAAGAAGATGATGGGAAAGGGCGATCTTGAGACAGCTATGAAGATCGCGGACACGATCGACTGGAGGCGTGTGCGCAATGCGAACCTGCTCTCCATGATCTCTTCCGTCTATGAAAAGAATGAAGAATACCAGGAGGCAAAGGACATCCTGCTGATCGCCTTTGAGCGGGCTCCTGTAGGAAAGCGCCTGCTGTACAAGCTGACGCAGCTGGCCGTAAAGCAGGGCAATGTCCAGGAGGCAGAGAGTTATTACAGGGAATTCTGTGACCTGGCCGGAGATGATTCCAGGCAGGATATCCTGCGTTATCTGATCCTGAAAGCCAAAGGGGCACCATTGGAGCAGCTCATCCATACATTGGAAAGTTATACCAGCGCGGAGTTGGACGAAAAGTGGCTCTATGAACTGGCTGAGCTCTATCACCAGGCCGGGATGGAAGACGAATGTGTCCGGACCTGTGATAAGATCATGCTGATGTTCGGTCTCGGGCAATATGTGGATAAAGCGATGGAGTTGAAGCTCCAGTATGCACCGCTGACGAAATACCAGATGGACCTGGTGGAGAACCGGGATAAATACGAAGAGAAATTAAAGCAGGTGGAGCAGAATGGAGGAGATCTTGCAGCAGGTGCTCCTTCTGCCGGAGGATACGGGATGTCCGGCCAGCCGGAAGCAGTCCCTGCACAGGGCTACGGAGCATACGCGCAGCCTGTAGGGGAGAGCGCCCCAGGCTATGGATCCTATGCACAGCCCGCAGAGGGAGCGGCCCCGGGCTATGGATCCTATGCACAGTCCGCAGAGGGAGCGGCCCCGGGCTATGGATCCTATGCACAGCCCGCAGAGGGAGCGGCCCCGGGCTATGGGGCCTATGCACAGTCCGCAGAGGGAGCGGCCCCGGGCTATGGGACCTATGGGCAGCCCGCAGGGGGCCCTGCGCCAGGTTATGGGACCTATGCACAGCCGGAAGCAGTCCCTGCACAGGGCTACGGAGCGTATGGCCAGCCAGGTGCAGCGGCTCCGGACCATGGAGCTTATGCACAGCCGGAGGCGGCATCTGCGCAGAGCTATGGGCCATATGCACAGCCAGAGGGAGCGACTCCGGGCTATGGGGCCTATGCAAAGCCGAAAGCAGCGCCGGCCGCCGTCCCTGCCGCTTACAGGCAGCCGGAGGGATCCGGCCTCGAGTCAGAGGAAACGACCCCGGTGCGGGTGGAGCCCAGACCGATCCCGGTGGCTCCTCCCGTACCGGAGATATATCCATCCACGGAGCCTGAGACCGCGATGCCGCAGGTCAATGAAGATGTGATGTCCGGGATCTCCGCGTCCTTTGGAGCCGGGGCCTATGAACGGACAGACACAGGCGTGACAGCAGAAGAGGATCTGGTCGCAAGTGTCAGGGAAGCCGAAGTGGAGGCCAGCTTGGCGGAAGAGATGTCCAGGATGTCCATGAACGGCTATGCGGAGGAGCCTATCCGCCAGCGGACCCGGGTCTTAAAAGATGTGAAGGATCTAAAGGAGACAGAGGCACTGGCAGGTAAGACAAAGGTCTATGGAGATATCCGCCATATCCAAGAGGTAAAAGCGATACGAGAGCAGGCCAGAGAGTCGGCTGCCCAAGAGATGGAAGTGCGGGAGACAGCGGTAAGAGAGCCGGCAGTAAGAGAGCCGGCAATAAGAGAGTCAGCAGAAAAAGAGACGTCCGGTCAGAGCGAACGGGTGCGGACCACTTTGCAGGCGACCTATCCCCATATGATGGTAGAGACACGATCTCCGGAGATCGGGCTCAAGATCGCAGTGGAGACTTTAAAGAAAGCCCATCAGCTCTTAGGCTTTAAGCACCCGGTGGTGAAGATCAGCGGCGATAAGCTGGACCAAAAAGGAGTAGCGGCCAGTGCCGCCAAGCTGGTCGGGAAAGACCTGATCATAGAAGAGGCCGGCGACCTGTCCGATGAGAGGCTAAGGGAGCTGGAACAGCTCCTTGTGGAGGATACCAGCCAGATGCTGGTGATGCTAGTGGATACGCCCCGCCAGATGAACGCGATCTGTAAGGCCGTCCCGTCATTGACATCCCGTTTCAAGGTCGTGACCTCCATGGACGAGGCCGAATTTTATCTATACGAGATGACTGGTCAGAAGAGAGGACGGGAGAGCAGGGAGACGATCATCCGGATGAGATCTGTGGAGGCGGCAGAAAAGGCCGCGCCTGTTCCGGATCCACGCAGAGGGACGAGTCCGTCTGCGGACAGCGGGAACGCTGTGCGTTATGTCCGCCCGGCAGACCAGCCCCAGCCGTCCCAGCCACGGCCCCATGCGCAGCCGACAAAGCCGCAGCCCTCCCGGCCGCGGGCTGTAGAGCCCGTATACAATGATACAGACGCAGTGGGGACGGCAGGGAAGACACGCCGCACAGACCGCCCGTCGGCCCAGAGGGATCAGGGTCATGAGGGATCTTATACAGAGACAAAGGTGATCGGAAAGGCGCCGAGAGGCGAGGTGCGCCGTCCTATGGTATTCCAGGGATCAGACGAGGAAGAGGACGATCAGACGGTCATGGGGATCGATGAATTTGCCCAGTGCTGCTGCGAATATGCAGACCAGATCGACTGCAGCATCACAGGCAAGAGCATGTTGGCGCTTTACGAGCGGATCGAGATCATGGAGGCAGATGGGATCGCCTTGACGAAGACCGCGGCGGAGGATCTGATCGAGGAAGCGGCGGATAAGGCAGAAAAGCCTTCCTTTGGGAAACGTCTTACCGGCCTTTTCTCTTCGAAATACGATAAAAATGGATCATTGATCCTAAAGGAAGAGCATTTTATATGATGAAAGATATCCGATTGATCGCATTAGATCTGGACGGGACCCTGCTGGATGGAGAAAAGAGGCTTTCGGCTGAAAACCGCAGAGCTTTAGAGAGCTGCATCCGGCATGGGATCCATATCGTGCCGGCCACAGGCCGGCCATCTGCGGGCATCCCGGCTCCGATCAAGGCGCTTTCAGGGATCCGCTACGGCATCCTGACCAACGGAGCAAGAGTGGAGGATATGGCAGAGCATGTCGTGATCGCGGAGGAGATGATCGGCTGGGAACTGGCCCATGAGGTCTTGTCGTTCCTTTCTCGTCATCCGATCGCTTATGACCCTTATATCGATGGACGGGGGAAGATGGAAGCCCGCTTCCGGGACCATCTGGACCAGTATGGCCTGCCGCCTGTCATGCAGCAGCTGGTGCGGAGCACAAGGGATGAGGTAGAGGATGAGCTCCTCTATGTTCGGGAGAAAAAACGGCCTGTTGAAAAGATCAATGTGTTTGTCCCGGATAAAAAGCTCAGGGAAGAGCTGTGGGAGGGATTGGAGGCTTTTAAGGAGCTGGTGGTCACGTCTTCCCTTCCCTATAATCTGGAGGTGAACGCCCGGTCCGCCACGAAGGGGATGGGCCTTTCAAGGCTGGCAGAGCATCTGGGCCTTGGGTTGGAGCAGACCATGGCCTTCGGCGACGGGAGCAATGATCTGACGATGATCCAGGCTGCCGGCATCGGTGTGGCGATGGCAAATGGCATAGATGAACTAAAGGAGCAGGCGGATCATGTCACTTTATCCAATGAGGAAGATGGGGTGGCGGCTGCAATCCGCTATTTTTTAGGGACGCTGGACTGAGCGGCAGCTGTTTTTGGCTGCTAAGACTGGCCTGGAAGGAGCAGAGGTTTGAAGATGGAGATCGCAGGAGCTTTGCAGGAGCACTGGGTGTCTATATTGATGGCATCCTATCTGATCGGTATGGTGGTCTATGGACACCACAGAGGCTTTTTGCGTTTATCGGTCTCTATGGCGGCTCTGGTCCTGTCCGCTCTGGTGATCCGCATCGCCATGCCGCCGGTGACGGACTATATCAAGGAAAACAGTGAGGTCCGCCAGTGGGTGGGCCAGCTCATGCTGGAAAAGGCAGGTCTGGGAGCAGGCGGATCCACCCTTCCGGCCCAGCAGCGGGCCGCACTCGAGAGTGCAAAGCTGCCGGAAGCCCTGAAAAAGGCATTGATCGAGAATAATAATGAAGAGATCTACCGGGCATTAGGGGTGGAGGATTTTGTGGATTATGTAGCTTCTTATCTGGCGGACCGGATCATCCACGCATTCGCTTTTGTCCTTCTTTTTTTAGCTGTATATATCGGTATCCGCTTGCTGGCACGCACCCTGGACCTGATCGCCAGGCTGCCCGTCTTGTATGGGCTGAACCAGATCGCGGGAGCGTTGCTGGGATCGATCCAAGCGCTGGCCTATTTTTGGATCTTTTGCCTTATACTGGAATTATTTTCCGGTACAGGATGGGGACGGTATCTGCTGGACAGTATCGAAAGTGTCCCGTGGGTCTCTTTTATCTATCATCATGATCTGCTGTCAGGTCTGGCCACAGGGGTCCTCCACGGTCTGCTGTAGGGGACAGTCTGTCAGGCAATGCCGCAAGGAGGGCAATATACACCTCGGCGCATAGTGGCACCGACCGGAGCAGAGTATAGCGCAGGTCTCCGTTGCGTACAGCGGGGGCATTGGCTGATCGGAGATAAAGCACAAAATGTAGACGTGATAAAGAAAGATCGGCATATTTAGTGAAGGCTGGAAATCGTGGAAAAATTGTTTAAAAAAATGCGATAGAGCGCTTGACATTATGAGCCGATAGTGTTATAGTATAACTCGCCTCACAAAACGAGGTGCTTTGATCATAAAGATGAGCAGAGCAGCAGATCAAAAGATTAAAAAAGATAAAAAACTGCTTGACAAAAAGCGGCGGGCGTGGTAAGATATAACACGCTGCTGATGAAAAAGCAGCAACGATCTTCAAAAGATCTTAACTCGAACCTTGAAAATCGAAGACTAAACAATACACAGACCCTGAAATCCTTTG
>CAJUSS010000101.1:529-12901 GCA_910588895.1 uncultured Lachnospiraceae bacterium | reverse complement strand
TGATGCAGTTCCCCAAGGGTGGGACGATGATCCCGGTGACCGGCATGGACAGTGTAAAGGAGCTTGTGGTGGAAGCCTACGGCATATCCGGTGAGGCGGATACCCAGGCACCGGAGATCTCCGCGATGAAAAATGTGGAGGCGATCACCTGCACGATCAGCGCGGACGGCGAGAGCGGCGATGGGTATGTGGCGTATGGTGAGACCGATTATGCGTATTATTCGATCATCTTTGTATCGGAAAAGATGGATGATGACTTTACCGCATCCTTAAAGGCGTCCCTGTCCTCCTTCGAGGAAGAGCCTCTGGAGGTAGAGGATAACACCACCGTGGAGGTCACGGACACCGTACAGTGGTTCAATGCTTCTTACGCAGTCCTGACCGCGGTCAATGGCTGGGATCCCAACCGTTTTGCAGGTCTTCCGGCCAACGATCAGTCTATGGAGCTGCAGAAGCAGATGTTAGATGAGTGGTGGGGCGTGACCGACCGCGCTTCTGCTGACGATAACCTGGATTGGATCTTGACCGAGGGCCACAGAGCAGATTTTAATGAAGAGATGGGCTATCTGGCAGAAGCCGGCTTAAGTGATGTGGCAGAAGGCGAGAGATTGGCTTTTGTCAAAGAGAACTTTGATCTGATGGATGAAGAAGCCGAGTCCTATGTGAACGGATACGCGCTCTATGAGCGGTTTGGCGAGAACGCGCTGGCCGGCTGGGACTACTGCCGTGCGCTGAGCCTGATGGGCTATTACTATATCGCAGGCTACTATACAGAGGTAGAGGCTCTGGATAAGTCTCTTGAGATCGCACAGACCTTACAGCCCTTGTTCACCTCCTGGGATGAGCTGATGGACAGCTATTTAGGCGGCTATGAGTACTGGGCAGGCGAGAGCAGCGAAGAGCGCCGGGGGATCTATGAGGAGCTAAAGGGTCAGGCAGACGGGCCTTACAGGGTAGATTATGGTGTGACGCTGGAGAAGACCTGGTGATCTAGCAAGGACGACAGATGTGCCGGATATATAGGCGATGGAAAGCCCCCGCAGAGGAGAAGATCCTCTGCGGGGGCTTTTGACATGATCGGCGTATCACGTCTTGGATCAGAAATTATCGGCTGTCATCACTTTCCCGGCCAGTACCTCCTCGTAATCTTTTAAGTTCCTGGCTAAGAGCGCCGGTGTGTCCAGCCCATAAGGACAGTGGCTCATGCACATATTGCAGTGGAGACAGTCCTTGATCTTCATCATCTTCTCCTGGCCCGCAGGGGAGAGATGGCTTGCAGAGGGCGAACGGCGCAGGAGAAGGGACATGCGGGCGCAGTTGTTGATCTCGATGCCTGCAGGGCAGGGCATGCAGTAGCCGCAGCCCCGGCAGAAGCTGCCGCAGAGCTGTTTCCGGTCCTTGTCGATCAGAGCCTGCAGCTCTTTTGTAAGAGCAGGCGGCTTTTGGATGTAGTGCAGGAACTCATCCAGCTCCTGTTCCTTTTGGATGCCCCAGATGGGGAGCACATTGTCATACTGAGCGGCGAAGGCATAGGCTGCCGCGGAGTCCGTGATCAGGCCGCCGGATAAGGATTTCATCGCGATGAAGCCCATGTCATGGGACTTGCAGGAGCGGACCAGTTCAATGTCCTTTTCGCTGCACAGGTAACAGAAGGGGAACTGCAGGGTCTCATATAAGCCGCTCTCGACCGCTTCCCGGGCCACGGACAGACGATGGTTGGTGATGCCGATGTGGAGGATCTTTCCTTGTGCCTTTGCTTCCAGCATCGCTTCATATAAGCCGGTACCGTCCCCGGGCTTTGGACAGAAGGATGGGTTGTGGAACTGGTAGATGTCCACATGGTCGGTCTTTAAGAGCCGCAGACTGGTCTCCAAGTCCTTCCAAAATCCTTCCACGGTGGTGGACATGGTCTTGGTGGCTATGTAGATATGGCCGCGGATATCGCTTAAGGCACGTCCGATCTTTTCCTCGCTGTCTGTGTAGGCGCGGGCCGTGTCAAAAAATGTGATGCCGCCCGCATAAGCCTTTCGGAGCAGGCGGGCGGCCTCCTCCATGGAGACCCGCTGGACGGGCAATGCGCCGAAGCCGTTTTTATCTACCGTGATCCTGGTGGAACCTAATGTGACAGTGGTCATAGGGGATACCTTCTTTCTTTGATCTGATCGCCTGTTTGGGTCCGGCAGATGCAGAAAACGTTTTGGTTAAAGGGTGCCAGCCGAACGGCTTGCGCGTCAGCTGTGGAGCTTGTTGATGAAATCGGTGACGGTCCGGTTGAACTTCTCCGGCTCCTCCCAGAACAGCATGTGACCGGAATCCTCAAAGAAAACGGTCTCTGCCCCTTGGATATGCTCGCCCACCCATGCGCTGCCCTGCCAGTCAAACACGTTGCTGTTGCGCGCCACACAGACTAATGTGGGCAGCTTGATCTGAGGGATGAAGTCGCGCCAGTCTAAGTTGGTGTGGTCCCGCATGATCTCGATCCTCACATAAGGGGGACATTTGCAGATCTCATCGACGATGGACCGGGCATCCTCATCAGAGGGTTTGTGGTACAGGCAGGCTCCCACTAACCCGGCGGCGGCACCCCTTGGGTCGTACTTGATGTCGTAGCAGGTGCGGATGAACATCTCCATATCATAGCAGCCCTTCTGCCCCCACACCCAGTCCGGTCCGGTGTACTGGGCCGGAGACTGATCTACGCAGACCAGTCCGGCCAGCCGATGGTTGCCGAAGAGCTCGATGTAGCTCCAAAGGATGGACGCCCCCATGGACCATCCCAGGACTGTGACCTCCTCCACCTTAAGATGGTCCAGCAGGTTCTTCACATCCATGGCATAGCGGGAGATGCGGTGGCTGTGCATCACCTTCTCCGATCGGCCATGTCCCCGCATGTCCATGCAGATCACCTGGAAATGTTTGGAGAGCTCGTCCACATTGTGCTTCCAGAACTTGGTCGTACAGGTCCAGCCGGGGAGCATGAACAGAGGCTTTCCCTCGCCTGTGACCTCATAGTAGATCTCCACCTGGTCATTGGTCTTAAATGTTGCCATAAGATATAACGCCTCCTTGTCTGTTGATGAGTCTATAGTATCATTAAATGAGGGGGTTTACAATGGGGATATCCTGATAGGCCTGTCTGAAATTGTCGAAAATGTATACTGCACTACTTGCCTTCCGCTACCCTTTATGTTAAAATGTCACCATCAGTTGGAGATAAGTAAAAAAGAGCAGAGGAGAGACCATGCCATGAAACAGACAGGAGCCGTCCTGGTGGCGGCGGGGATGTCCACCAGGATGAAGGAGTTCAAGCCCATGCTGCCCTTCGGGGATTCGACGATCGCGCTCCATATCGTGTCCATGCTGCAGAAACTGGATATCTCGCCTATCGTAGTGGTGACTGGTCATCGTGCCGAGGACCTGGAGAGTCACCTTTTTCATACAGGCGTTCGTTTTTTGCGGAACGAGCGGTACCGTAAGACACAGATGTTCGATTCTGTGAAGATGGGGATCCAGGCGATCCTCCAAGAATGTGAGCGGGTGATGGTGATGCCGATCGACGCGCCCGGGATAAGGCCGGAGACCTTTAAGCAGGTCCTGATGATCGATGCGGCTATGATCCGGACCGTATACCAGGGGGAGCCGGGGCATCCGATCCTGTTAAGGAGCGATATCGCCAGGCAGCTATGCGGCTATACCGGGGAGAGAGGCCTTAGGGGCGCGATGGAAAATGCCGGGATACCGATCGTGGATATGGAGGTGGAGGACAGAGGCGTATGCTGGGATGTGGATACCCAGGAGGAATACCAGGGGCTTCTGGAGTGGGATCACCAGCTTGGAGACGGGTATCCGATCCGTCCGCTCGTCCAGGTGCGCTTGAAGGGCAGCGAAGTGTTTTTTGGTCCAGGTACGGCCAGCCTTTTGGACCATATCCAGCGGACCGGATCGCTCCAGGAGGCCTGCCATCAGATGGGCTTGTCCTACAGCAAGGGGAGCCGGATGGTCAAGGCGGTGGAGCGTCAAATGGGCTTTTCCGTGGTAGAGCGCTGGGCCGGAGGGCCGGGGGGCGGCGGCTCCCTGCTGACGGAGGGCGGAAAGCAACTTTTGAAAAGCTATCAGGCTATGGTAAAGGACATCCAGAAGAGCACGGAGCGGATCTACGGCCGATATTTTGGAAAAGGCTTTCGGAGTTAGAGGGAAATGAGGGATTTATATCTGATCCGTCACGGCAAAGTGCTGTTTTCGGACGGGAAAAAGCGCTGTATCGGGCGGACCGATACGCCCCTGGATGAGGAGGGGCGCAGCCAGGCGAGAGACTTGGCTGCATATTTTGCGGAGCATCCTGTAGAGAAGGTCTATGCCAGCCCTTTAAAAAGGGCCAGGGAGACTGCGGATCTCTTAGCCGACGGACGATATCCGGTAGAGATCCGGGAGGATCTGATCGAGCTGGATATGGGAGAGTGGGAGGATGCACCGCTAAATGAGCTGCACAAGGAGCTGGCTTCGGAGCCGGTCCGCGGAGAGGGGCGGAGAGCAGGGCGGGAGCGGTTTGCCCGCTGCATAGAGGAGATCCTTTCGGAGACGGCAGGAGAGGGAGACGGCGATGGGGGCGATGTGGCGGTGGTGGCCCATGCCGGTGTTCTCTGCGCCTATCTGTCCGGGCTTTTAGGGACGCCTTTAGAGACCTCCC
Organism: uncultured Lachnospiraceae bacterium; assembly: GCA_910588895.1. Classification (GTDB taxonomy): domain Bacteria; phylum Bacillota; class Clostridia; order Lachnospirales; family Lachnospiraceae; genus Caccovicinus. The sequence goes on along the minus strand of CAJUSS010000101.1, from coordinate 8,214 downwards.
GCGCTCTTTTCCAGCCCTACGGCGGGTTCAGCCGCATCCTGGTGGAGGAGAGCGGGCGAAGAGTGGCTGAGCTTGGCCGGATGCCCAAGGATGCTCCGGATGAGGCGCAGTGTGCGCAGCTCTGGGAACGATACGGGACACCGGAGCCGGTGCGGGACCATTGCAGGGCGGTCTGCGCGGAAGCACTTTCCCTGGCACGGCAGCTGATCCGGGCCGGCGTGACCGTGGACATCCCTCTGCTCACCGGCGGGGCGCTGCTCCACGATGTGACGCGCCACAAAAAGGACCATCCAGGGGAAGGCGCCAGGTGTCTGTTGAAGGAGGGGTATCCGCTGGCAGCTGCCCTTATCATCCGGCATCATGACTGGGAGCGCAGGATCGGTTCTGACGGATATGGGCATACACCCGGACAGGGAGGAGCCCCATCGGGACAGGAGCAGGGACTAAGATCCAGATCAGACGGCCAAGGACAAGGCTGCGGGTCAAGATCTGGCCCTCCGGCGGAAAAAGAGGAACGAGGGACTCTGGAAGCTGCCCTTATCTATCTGGCGGATAAATACATCCAGGGGACCAAAAAGGTGACCCTAAAGCAGCGGTTTGAAGGGAGCCTGGAGCGGTGCGCCAAAAGCGCAGATCCAGAGCAGGCCCTGAAAGCCCGCGAGCGCCGTTATGGGCAGGCAAAAAAGATCGAGCGGGAGATCTGGAGAGCCATCGGCAGAGGAGAGACAGAGTTTAAGCGGACCGAATGAAAAAAGGATGCAGGGAAGGACGAGCAAGAAAGGATAAGGATCATGAGGTTGATAAAAACAGTAGATGCAGAAGGGACCGTACTCTGTCACGACATCACCCAGATCATCAAGGGTGTGACAAAGGACGCGGTGTTTTGCAAAGGCCATGTGGTCACAAAGGAGGATATCCCCATCCTCCTGAGCGTGGGTAAGGACCAGCTGTATGTCTGGGAGAAGGAAGAGGGGATGCTCCATGAAAATGACGCGGCTGAGATCCTGTGCGCCATGTGCCTGGGAGAGCATATGGAGCGCTCCCAGGCAAAGGAAGGGAAGATCGAGCTGACCGCTGCCTGCGACGGCCTGTTAAAGGTCCACCGCAAGGGCCTCTATGCGGTCAACAGCTTCGGACAGATGATGATCGCCGCGAGACATGGCAACTTTGCCGTGAAGCAGGGGGATAAGCTGGCAGGCACCAGGATCATCCCTCTTGTGATCGAGGAGGAGAAGATGGAGGCGGCCAGGCAGGCGGCTATGGAGGCCACGGGCGGGAGAGAGATCTTGGAGCTGAAGCCCTTTGCCCATAAAAAGGTGGGGATCGTGACCACAGGGAACGAGGTGTTCTATGGACGGATCAAGGACACCTTTACCCCGGTGATCGAGGATAAGCTAAAGGCGTTTGACGCGGAGGTCATCGACCATGTGATCTGGAACGATGACGACAAAAAGGTGACGGCCAGCATCCTGTCCATGATCGAGAAGGGGGCCGATGTGGTGATCTGCACCGGCGGGATGAGCGTGGATCCGGATGACAAGACCCCGCTGGCGATCAAGAATACCGGCGCTAAGATCATCTCCTACGGGGCTCCGGTGCTGCCGGGCGCCATGTTCCTTCTGGCCTACTATACCGTGGAAAAGGCAGGGGAGGAGAGCCGGACCGTGGCCGTCATGGGCCTTCCGGGATGTGTCATGTATGCGAAGAGGACGATCTTCGACCTGGTGCTGCCCCGTGTGATGGCTGATGATGAGGTGACGGCAGAGGACCTGGCAGGACTGGGAGAAGGGGGCTTATGCTTGAACTGTCCCGTCTGTACATTCCCGAACTGCGGATTTGGGAAGGGATGACCCTTTAGGAGCCGCATATTTGCTGCGGGAACAGGACATGGGTCCATGGACAGCCAGGAGGAGCAAAAAAAGGAGCATTGTGATGGGATTTACACATTTTGACGGGCAGGGAAATGCCTGGATGGTGGATGTGGGGGAGAAGGCGGACACAAAGAGAGAGGCTGTGGCAAAGGGCAGTATCTTTATGAGCCGGGAATGTCTCCGGATGGTCTTAGAGGGGGATATGAAAAAAGGCGATGTGCTGGGCGTTGCCAGGATCGCCGGGATCATGGGGGCGAAAAGGACCTCGGAGCTGATCCCCCTATGCCACATCCTGAACCTGACCAAGCTGGAGATCGGATTTACGGTCAGGGAAGAGAGCTGCGAGATCGAAGCGGTCTGTACGGCCAGGACCACAGGGAAGACCGGGGTGGAGATGGAGGCGCTGACCGGGGTGAGCGTGGCTCTGCTCACGATCTACGATATGTGCAAAGCCGTGGATAAGACCATGGAGATCGGAGGGATCTGTCTGGTCAAAAAGTCCGGAGGGAAGAGCGGCGACTTTGCAAACCCAAAAGCAGGAGCGCCCAAGACGGGCATTTGAACGGGGATCCGACCTTGCTTAAAAAGGCGGATGATGCTCAAGGAGCGGAAAGGGAGGCTGGATATGAAAGATCCATGGGGGCGGATCATCGACTATATGCGGATATCCATCACGGATCGATGTAATCTGCGCTGTAGATATTGTATGCCTGAGGAGGGGGTCGACTGGATCCCTATGCGTGAGATCCTCACGCTGGAGGAGATCCTTGAGGTGGCGTCCTGCGGGGCGGATCTGGGGATCCGGCACATCAAGATCACCGGAGGGGAGCCTCTGGTGCGGAAGGGCTGCTGCCATCTGATCCGGGAGCTGAAGCAGATCCCGGGGATCGAGAAGGTGACGATCACCACCAATGGGATCTTGCTGGGGCAGTACCTTAAGGAGCTGACAGCGGCCGGGATCGACGGGATCAATGTGAGCCTGGATACCACAGACCGGTGCCTGTTCAAAAAGATCACCGGGACCGACGGTCTGGAGACCGTGCTGGAAAGCTTGAGAGCGGCAGCGGCCCTTGCGGTCCCGGTGAAGGTCAATGCGGTATCCGTAGATTGGAGCAGATGGCTGGAGGATGGGCAGAAGGGGATCGACTGGAAGGATCTTCTGGAGCTGGCGAGAACAGATCCGATCGATGTCCGTTTCATCGAGATGATGCCGATCGGATCCGGGAGGGATTTCCCCGCGATCAGCCATGAGCGCCTGTTAGAGGAGCTTAAGGCCTGCTACCCCGGTGTACAAAAGGATGAAAGGGTCCACGGCTTTGGGCCTGCGGTCTATCATCGTATCTGTGGCTTTCAGGGGAGCGTCGGGTTCATCAGCGCGATCCACGGGAAATTCTGCGACAGCTGCAACCGGGTGCGTTTGACCTCTCAGGGGTATCTGAAGACCTGCCTCTGCTACGAGGACGGCGTGGATTTGCGCCCGCTGCTCCGGGGGGAGCTTTCCGGTCCGGAGAAAAAGGCAAAGCTGAAGCGGGCTATGGGGCAGGCGATCGCGGAGAAGCCGATGGCCCACTGCTTTGACGAGCTGGATTCGATCACGGAGATGAAGGGGATGAGCCGCATCGGCGGGTGAGGAGCCTCTGGCTCTGAGCGGGAGAGGGCCGATATAGTTGAAATACTTTAGGCAAAGTACAAAGAGGAGATCGATATGGAACAGGAACAGATGACGGGGCAGATCCGGGCGATCTGCATCAGCAGGGAGAAGGGAACGGAGAAGCGTCCTATACCGGAGGCGCGTTTTGTGAAGGACTTTGGGATCGAGGGGGATGCCCACGGAGGGAAGTGGCATCGCCAGGTTAGCCTTTTGTCCTATGATAAGGTGAAGGCTTTTAATGAATCGGGGGCCAATGTGGCCGACGGCGATTTCGGGGAGAACCTTTTAGTGGAGGGGATCGACTTTCGGGAGCTGCCGGTGGGCTCAAAGTTCTATGCAGGGGATGTGGTCCTTTGCATGACCCAGATCGGGAAGGAATGTCACAGCCACTGCGCGATCCATGCCCGGGTAGGGGATTGCATCATGCCCAGAGAAGGGGTGTTCGCAGAGGTGCTGCAGGAAGGGGTGCTCCGGCCGGGAGATGAGCTGCGCGTGGAGCTACCGGCGGCGGACCGGCCGTTCACGGCGGCGGTGATCACCTTGAGCGATAAAGGCGCAAAAGGAGAGCGGAAGGATGAGAGCGGACCGGCGGCGGCAGAGATGCTAAGGGAGGCAGGCTATGAGGTGCTGGAGACCATGATCTTGCCGGACGAGCCTGCAGCCCTGAAGTCCCAGCTGATCCGTCTGGCGGACGGAAGGCAGGTAGACCTGGTGCTGACCAGCGGCGGCACAGGCTTTTCCATGCGGGACAGGACACCGGAGGCCACCATGGCTGTGGCGGACCGGAACGCGCCGGGGATCGCGGAGTATATCCGGATGAAGTCCATGGAGCTGACGGACCGGGCCATGCTGAGCCGTGGTGTGTCGGCGATCCGGAAAAAGACCTTGATCGTAAACCTGCCGGGGAGCCCCAAGGCGGTGAAGGAGAGCCTTGGATTTATCCTGGGCGCTCTGGACCACGGGCTGAAGATCTTACGGGGGAGCGCTTCAGAGTGCGCCAGGACCTGACGAGGGAGCGCATGGGAAGGGATAACGGAGCGTGTGGCACAAAGCGGTATAGAGCGGACATCCGGCAGGGAGGGCACAGCGGTCCTGCCGGATGCATACAGACGATCGCAAGATACGCAGGCAGCGAGGGGCTTTGATCGGCAGGGTCGTTCTGTTTTTTTGTGATAGAACGGTTTGCAGATATATATCAAGGTCTAAGAAGAGGAGAAAAGAACATGAAAAAAAGAACCGAGGTATGGATGGTGATGGCGGTAGCGGTCGGTCTGATGACAGGTTGTGGAGGGAGGCCCTCATCAGGGACGGCCACGACAGCAGCTGTGGCGGCAGGGACGACAACGGCAGCAAAGACGACTGCCGAAAAGGCAGAAGAGGGGATTCCTGCAGAGGAAAAGACAGAGGCTGAGAAAGATACAGCAGCAGAGGATGCGGAGATCTTAGTGGCGGCTGCGGCCAGCTTAAAGAACGCCTATGAGGAGGAGCTGATCCCCATGTTCCAGGAGGCGAACCCCGGTGTCACGGTGAAGGGGACCTACGACAGCTCCGGAAAGCTGCAGACCCAGATCGAGGAAGGATTGGAAGCGGATGTGTTCATGTCCGCGGCGGTAAAGCAGATGAACGCGCTGGATGAGGAAGGGATGATCGCGTCGGATACCATCACGGACTTGTTGGAAAATAAGATCGTCCTGATCGTGCCCACAGGGCAGGAAGGGACCATGTCCGCCTTCGAGGATATCGCAGATGCAGAGAGCGTCGCTCTCGGCGACCCGGCCAGTGTTCCGGCAGGCCAGTATGCCCAGGAAGCCCTGACCAGCTTAGGGGTATGGGACAAGATCCAGGATAAGGTGAGCTTTGGCACCAACGTGACCGAGGTGCTGAACCAGGTAGCGGCAGCCAGCGCCGACGCGGGGATCGTCTATGCCACAGATGCAGCCAGTATGGCGGACCAGGTGGTCGTGGTGGCGGAGGCCCCGGAGGGGAGCCTGGCCGATAAGGTCATCTATCCGGTGGCCGTGGTGGGGGAGAGCGCCCACGAGGAGCAGGCGAAGGCGTTTGTGGAGTTCTTAAAGACCCAAGAGGCGCTGGCTGTCTTTGAAGCCTATGGCTTTTCGGCTGCAGAGTGATCTGATCGTAAGATAAGGTTAGGAGGGTAGGGGGAAAAGATGGATCTGTCACCGATCTTGATCTCGATGCGGACAGCGAGCCTGTCCATAGCTGTGACATTTGTTTTGGGGCTTTTGGCGGCGTGGCTGGTGGTGCGTCTGCGCAGAGAGGCGCTGAAGATCCTGCTGGATGGGCTGCTGACCCTGCCGCTGGTCCTGCCGCCTACAGTAGTGGGATTTTTCCTGCTGTACATTTTCGGGGTAAAACGCCCGCTGGGCCAGTTTTTTCTGGACTATTTCAGCGTGAAGATCGCCTTCTCCTGGATCGCTACGGTGATCGCGGCCGTGGTCATGGCCTTTCCGCTGATGTACCGCTCGGCCAGGGGAGCATTTGAACAGGTGGACCAGGACCTGATCCATGCGGCCAGGACCCTGGGGATGAGCGAGTGGACCATCTTTTGGAAGGTCATGGTAGCCAATGCCCTGCCGGGGATCATCAGCGGCGGCGTCCTGGCCTTTGCCAGAGGCTTAGGCGAGTTCGGAGCCACGGCGATGATCGCGGGGAACATCGCCGGAAAGACCAGGACCCTGCCCATGGCTGTCTACTCGGAAGTGGCAGCCGGGAACATGGACCAGGCTTACCATTATGTGGTGGTGATCGTGGCGATCGCCTTTGTCTCGGTGGTGGCGCTGAACGTGGCCGGATGGCGAGGAAGGGATCAAAAGCAGTGATCTTTTGTGGATCCTCTGCCCGATATCTGTGTGTGGTGGTGCGTCCGTTGCCGGGGGCATGGAGGTTTGACAAGGAGTGACCGATATAATGGATAGGGATATGTATGTTTTGGAGGCGGATATCCGAAAAAAGTTAAAGCAATTTGAGCTGGATGTAAAGTTCCGGGCAGAAAAGGGGTGCCTGGGGATCCTGGGGCCCTCAGGCTGCGGGAAGAGCATGACCTTAAAGTCCATAGCCGGGATCGTAAGGCCGGACAGCGGAAAGATCCTCCTCCAGACTCCTGCAGGCCAGCCCCATGTACTGTTCGACCAGGAAAAGAAGATCGATGAGCGCCCTCAGCAGCGCAGGGTAGGCTATCTGTTCCAGAACTATGCCCTTTTTCCAAATATGACGGTGGAGCAGAACATCGCGTCCGGCTTGAAGGGCAGAGGCTGGAGGAAGCGAAAGGATAGCGCCGGAGGCCGTTTTGGGGAGGAGGAAAGAGGGGGCGGCCAGGATCGGAGAGAGGGGGAGAAGGACCGGGTCCAGGAGATGATCAGGCGGTTTCGTCTGGAGGGGCTGGAAAAGCGATATCCTTCTCGTCTATCCGGCGGCCAGCAGCAGCGGGTGGCTCTGGCCAGGATCCTGGCCTATGAGCCGGAGGTCCTGCTCTTAGATGAACCCTTTTCCGCTATGGATGCCTTTTTGCGGGAAAAGCTCCGCTTAGAGCTGGCACAGGTCTTAAAGGGATACCAGAAGATCTCTGTCCTGGTGACCCATGACCGGGACGAGGCCTTCCAGCTCTGCGACCATCTGCTCCTTTTGAGCGGCGGAAAGGTCCTGACAGCCGGGAGGACAAAGGAGGTCTTTGAGGACCCCGGGACCCCACAGGCGGCAAGGCTCACGGGGTGCAAAAATATCTCCAGGGCGCTGCGGATCGGCAGCCACCGCGTGAAGGCAGTGGATTGGGGAGGTCTGGAGCTGATGACGGAGAAGGCTGTGGGAGAGACGATCACCCATATCGGGATCCGCGCCCACGACTTTGCACCTATCGGCGAGGCAGAGGCTCAGGATCTGCTCCGGTCTGGAAAAGAGGACCATAACCTGATCCGTGTAGGAGCTCCGGAGGTGACGGAGATGCCCTTTGAATGGTATGTGACTTTGGACAATGGGATCTGGTGGAAGAAGGAAAAGGATATCCATACCAGCGATCTTACCCGGGTCATACCGGAGTGGCTGCGGGTGGAGCCCTCGGCGGTCTTATTGCTGGAGGGGGAGCTGCAGATCCCGTTTTCCGCCGGAAATGCAAAAGGCCATGGATCCCATCATGAGACACACGGCCC
>CAJUSS010000101.1:0-519 GCA_910588895.1 uncultured Lachnospiraceae bacterium | reverse complement strand
TTGACATATCCCATGGATCATGCTATACTACGCCAGGCAGATGACTGATGCAGATCATAGAAAGAAGGGATATCTATGGCGTTCGACCCGTTCCGTTTGATGCAGCTTTCGCAGATGCTGGAGACCTTCCGGCAGAGCCATCCGAAATTCCCGCTGTTCTTCAAGGCGGTGGAGGCGGATGCCCTGATGGAAGGGACGATCATCGAGATAACAGCGAAAAGCCCGGAGGGGAAGGAGTATTGTACGAACCTGAAGCTGAACGCTTCGGATGTGGAGATGCTCCGGACCATCGGGCAGATGAAAAAACAGGGCTAGCTGCGGTTTGGCCCTGTTTTTTATTTAATTTAATGTACCTGCGGATAGACTAAGCGGTCCTTATCGTTGATCTTGCGGCTCCATTTTCCGCTCGATCCCTCCTTTAATGGTTCTGGTCTTCCAGGACCGGAAAACGGAACCAGAAAGATCTTAAAAGGACAAAAGATCATCTTGACAACTGGTGCTATATGGTGTATAGTATAT
>CAJUSS010000100.1 GCA_910588895.1 uncultured Lachnospiraceae bacterium | reverse complement strand
GCCTTGAAGATGTCGGCCTCGTAGGAGTCTATGTAATCCCACAGCTGTTTGCGGCGCCTTGCCACATACAGCGGATCCTCTCCCGCCTCCAGCATACGGGCCAGCCAATAGACCGCCGCGTCCGGATCGGAATTTCGCATGGATTTGTGGAGTGCGGAGATCAGGTTATAATGCTCCTCCCCCTTTTTATCGTAGAGCAAGGATCTTTTTGCGATACACTGCTCCAATGTCTTGGTGGTCACCGTGATCTTATCGGCATCCATCTCCCCGTTCAGGACCACCATCTCCAGGGTGGATAGGGCCGTCCGGGCATCGCCGCCGGCAAACTCCGCGATCATCTCCAGCATGTCCGGCGCGATCGCCACGTTCTGTCTGCCAAACCCTTTTGGGTCGGATAGAGCGCGGGAAAGGAGCGTCACCAGATCCTCCTTTCCCAGTCCCTGCATGACAAATACCTTGCAGCGTGACAGCAACGCGCTGTTGATCTCAAAGGAGGGGTTCTCTGTGGTCGCACCGATCAAGATGATGCTCCCCTTTTCCACGAACGGGAGGAAGGCATCCTGCTGGGCCTTGTTGAAACGGTGGATCTCATCCACGAACACGATGGTCTTTTCCCCATATCTCCGGTTCTCCTCCGCCTTCTGCATGACCGTCCGGATCTCCTTGATCCCGCTGGTGACCGCCGAAAAATCGATAAAAGCGGCATCGGTCCTATTTGCGATCACACGGGCCAATGTGGTCTTCCCCACCCCGGGCGGTCCCCAGAAGATCATAGAGGAGATATGGTCGCTCTCGATCAAACGGCGCAGGACCTTCCCCTTGCCCAGCAGATGGGCCTGGCCCACAAACTCCTCTAAAGTCTGCGGGCGCAGGCGCGCCGCTAAGGGCATGGTATCCTCTCGTTCAAAAAGTGTCATCTGTTCCATCTCCATATGGCCTCCCGCCAAGTTTCCAGGTTGGATAAAACTGTAAGTTCGTTGATCGAAGCGAAGTCTCTCACATTATTCTTTTTTGCCAATCCAGGATCTTCATCCCTCCATGCTTTTGCAGTAGATCCGAATAATGCAACATTCAAAACATCTGCTTCCCTGATCGCCGAAGCAAATTTACAACATCTGCTCCTCTGGACTCGCCAACTTTGGCTTTTGCAATATCAGTTATACAGATATAATCGTCAAAATTTTCCTCTGAAACAGTAATATTGATATTTTGCACCACGATCACTTTATTTCTTCTCATCCTTTTTCTCCCACACTGTACTGATCAAGATCTTATTTTCTATGTAAAAGTATATCATGTTACCTCTGTTTCTTCAATCTTTTTTCGAACATAAGTTCTTTCGATCACTTCATGGATTTTTCTTTGTTTTAGAAATCATCATTCATATTTATTATCATCTCAAGATCCCCCTTACTTTCTACCCCGGTAGACTACTTTCGGCACAAAGCACCCCATACCCCAGCTCCCGATTAGGCCACACCTCAAACCCGGGCAGCTGCCTGGCCCCGCGGATCAGGTAAGCCTTCACCTTCTCCCCATACAGATACGGATCGTTCCCCCGCACCACCCCCCACTCCATCATCAGCGCCGCCGTCCCCGTCACAAAAGGCGCCGCAAAGGAAGTCCCAGTCACGCTCTCATACCCTCCTCCAGCAAAGACCGTCACGATATCGGTCCCCGGAGCTGTAAGCTCCGGCTTCACCTGGTCGGTCAGCCGAGTGTAGCCACGCCCGGAAAATTGTGCATAGGCCTGGTAAGTCGGATCATAGGCCCCCACAGAGATCGCCTTTGCGGCGGTGGATGGGATAGTCAGGGTGATCTCCGGTGAGGAGGCCAGAAAACGTGTGGATGGGTTTAAGATCTTGTGGGAAGGGAGCCAAAGATCATAGCGGCCGGTGACCAGCCGCACCGGCTCTAACAAGATCCTCCAGATCCCGCTGTCGATATAGTCAGCCTTAGGGACAAAGTCCATGTAGATCTCCTGCGCCTGGCTATAGGGGCTGGGGCTCCCATAGTAGACCAGGATCTGGGTCCCCCCATAGGGAAAACGCTGCGCGCCCAGACGTTCCGAAAAGGGGCCCAGCACCTCCCCGGAGGGCGCCATGAGGGATACCTTAAACTGATCGGCAAAGGATTTCCAAAGCTGTATGCTCAAGGCTGTCTCATAAGGAGCCACGGAAAGAAGGATCTCCGACCTCTGCCCCGTCTTAAGATACCCCGAGGCGTGCCCTCCGCTGCCGCCTTCGTTCCCAGTGCCCACCACGATCACATCCCGCCCAAAATCTGCAGCTCCGTCGATAAAGGTCTCTAACAGGCTGGTCCCATCGTGGGAGCCATAGGTGTTCCCAAAACTGATGTTGACCGCCACTGGCCGCCCAAACTCCACCCCCTTTTTAAGGACAAAGTCCAGGGCACGCATCAGCTGGGTGGTCCTGGGAAAGCCCTGAAGATCCGGTGTCCCCAGCCTCACCACCAGGAGCTGGCTCTCGTAAGCCACGCCCCGATACCGCCCCTGGCTCTCCCTGCCGTTCCCCGCCGCGATCCCCGCCACCGCTGTCCCATGACCGCTTAAGTCCACAGAAGGGACCAGCCGGAGAGCGGCTTTTTGTCCTCCCTGATCGGCGGCCTGCAGCGCCTCATCGATCGCCTCCCGGTCAAAGACCTGGTCCAGCACCTGGTCCCACAGGTACAAGATCCGAGTGCTGCCGTCTGCGTTGCGAAAGTCCGGGTGCAGGTAGTCGATCCCCGAGTCCAAGACCGCCACCAGCACTCCTTCCCCGCTAAGGCCCAGTCCCCCATCCTGCACAGGCGTAAGACAAGAAGCCGCCCTTGCCCGGTAAACGGCAAAAAACAGCCTCTTTGGTTTTTCGATATAGCTGATCTGGGGCAATGCGCTGACCGCCCCGATCGACTCCTGGGGCACATAGAGCACCGCATAGCCGCCTAACAGCTCCTCCCCCCTGATCCCCATGGCATAGACCTCATCTAAGCTCCCCGTATACCGCACGATCAGCTCCCAGGTCTTATCGCGGGCATCGTACCCGGTCTCCAGATCGATCGACTTTTCCCGCTCCTCCTCTGTAGCCTCCATAGCCAGGTTCAACAGCTCATCCACCTTTTGATCTTCCATAACATCCAGCCTTTAGCATCTCTCCTCACCGCTATCCTATCCGATCCGCCCCTGCCGTATGACTCTCCCTTTTATCCCCCAGACACAGACTGGCCAGTTCCATAGCCACTGGAATGAGCATCGAACGATAGATCATGCCGCTTTTTGTCACTCTTATCTGGTTGTTGTGGCTGTCATTCCCGCAGGCGATCAGCATACGGAACTGTTCAAGGGTGATCGTCCATATTCAATTGTTTGTCTGCCGTGCGTTTTTCCCTCCGCTTTCCCGTATAGCCCCACAGTGTTTCAAGCTATGTTTCTGTGAGCGTATTAGTATAGGGTGTCAGAAGCAGAAATAAGCGATATGATACACAGAAAATAGAGCACCACCGTTTTGAAAGATAGTGCCCATGCGTTCGGGAAATGGACCGGGGATGGCACGAAAATCTTGGCTCCTACTCCCGCAGGGCGATCAATGATCATGCCAGCAACCTCCGGCACAAGCTCAAGATCACGCCTGAAATGCCGGACTACATCAGGAGTGTTCGCGGATCGGCTGTCCCCCTTTACTCCTTTCCGGTAAAACTCTAAATTTCTTCATCAGGAGCCTGGCCATCATGGGCAAGCCATTTGCATCCTGTCATCTCCATATCCGTAAATGAGGCCTTAAATGCAGAGTCTTCCGCGCTGCAGGCATAAATGCCAAAAGAGATCTTTTCCTTTGCGTTAAACATGTGACAGATCCGCATCTGTTTAAAATCCACGCCATCTACGGAATTTTCAATGCAAAAATCGTCCTCTCTACGGCTTAATCTGAACCACATAGACTTGATAGCGGCATCAACATCTACAGAAGACCAATCCGAATATCCATTGTTTGTTACCACACTTCCAAGACGCTGGATCTTATCATTTTCATATTCTAGAGAAGCCTTTAACCAGTTGTCACTGTCAAGATACATTACGATACCACTCTGATCATAGCGGACTTTCGCATCAAGATCCGTTTTTACCACAAATGAGAAGAACTGTTCATCTGTTTCCAATTGCAGAACAGGAGCATTATCATTTCTAAAATGATAATACGTCCTCTGCCAGAGATCTGTATGTGGCTCTGTAATGATCTCTACTCTATCCTCTGTGACCTCGTACTGCTTTGGTGCCCTGATCCATTTCATTTCTTTTGCATTAACTTTCATCTTTGTTTCCTCCTAATGGTTTTATTTATGATCCTTTGCTTTCTGTCATCCTGATCTGTGTCGGTGCAGGGATCGGCATGATCGGTCCCTTCTTTCTTTTTCTTCTATCGTACTACAATAAGTATACAATATCAATCTAAAATGTCCCTCCATATGCCGCCGACTAGACTTTTCGTGAACGATAAAAGGCTGCCCTCCATCTGCTATGCAGACATCGGACAGCCGCTCAAGGCCGCACTCTAAATGGAGAGATGGAGGCTCTAGACAGGGCCGCCCAGATGCCCAAAACGTTCCTCCACCACCTTTGCCACCGCCAACAGCTCATCGGCGTCCGTGACCGCGAAGAACGAACGTTCCCCGCCGGTCTCCCCTTCCCAGACGACGGTGATATCATTGGCCTCTCCCGGATCATCCCCATGGCCCATATCCGTCTTCTCATCGCAGGAGGCCAGCGCCAGATAGCTCTTTTTGCCCAACCGGAACCGGTCCAGGATCAGGAAGTCGTACTCCTCCCCCTTATCATCCACCAAGGTGATCCTCTCCGCTTCCACCCGCTCTTCCAGATCGGTCTCCGCCGCTTTTCCTTTTCCTTCTGCTCCCATCTGTTCCTCTGCCATCTGCTCCTCCTTCCGTATCCCGCTCTTTCTATTGACATCTCTTCCCTCGTCCGCTATAATGTCCCTATCGATCAGGTCATCCGACCTATCCGGTCCCACCCTGCCTGATCCCATCACTTTTTCATCCGCACTACACGAAAGGAGTCCCTTCTATGTCTGCCTCCCCATCTAAACTGCAGCATTATTCCACTTCGCCGGTATACTGTGTCACGCCCTCTCCACTGCAGGCTCTCGGAGAGGTCATCGGCCAGGATGGACAGACTTTGTTCTCCATCGCCTTTACCACCCACCGCGACATCATCACCCAGATCGGCTACACCCCCTCCGCGGACTGCCCGGATGCCTTAAAGGCCTGCGCAGCCTGCATCTGTGCGCTGGCAAAGGATCAGGCCATCATGGCCGCGGAGCTTTTAGGTCCCGGTCAGATCGCGGAAAGGCTCTCTGACGACGGCGACTTAGACGACCAGCTCTTTTATTTTTCGGTCCTGGCCACGATGGGGTTAAAAAATGCCCTCGCAAGCTATGCAGACTACAAAAAAGCAGATCTGCAGGCCTGGAAGGCAAAGGGGGCTCCTCATCCCGGATCCGAACGCTAACATATCCCCATGTCCTCCGACCATACGGCAGGATGGACCACCTGCCGCGGATGATCTGCGGCAGATCATCCGCTATGGTCACGGTCCCCCAAGATCCCATGGACGATCGCCGGCGGCAGGTCGGTCCGTTTTACGATCTCGCAGCCGGCGATCCCCATATCCCGCAGCTTTATGGCGATCCGCAGCTTCTGCATGGCTGTGTCATAGCCCTCCTGCCAGGCCTCCCTCTTTAAGCGCGCCAGCGCCTCCTCACTCCATTCCATCTCGATCCCCCTTTGCAAACACCTTTCTCCTGCAAGCCGCCTGGCAGCCCTTATTTTTCAAAACGCCTTATCGATCGCCGTGTCCGCTGCTATGGCGCGAAGAAAATGATCGTTCAGCAGATCTTCTATGACCGCGTAGTTGGGCTCCCTTCCAGTCTGCCCCATAAATACATTTTTGCAGTACAGCGGCTGCTGGACAAAGGCGTTGATCCCGCCGCAGACCGTGCAGGCACACATGGCCGCCACCTGGGCGTTCTTTACCTGGCCGACCTGGTAGACCAGCTGTGCCAGGACGCTCCCAAAGTATTTCCACAGGGCATCAGGCAGGATCTGCCCCAGTTCTTCTGGCAGCTGGCTCTCCTGGGCCGCCGCCAGGACATAGATCCGGTTCTTCGGGTGGAAGCACTGATAGATATGGCGGTAAAGGAGACGCTCAAGCTGTTTCCAGCCCTCATCATCTCGCTCCAGTCCGGCTATCTTTTGCCCCGTATCCGATATCTTCCGCCTTGCCCCGCCCCTTTCCTTATCCAGCCCTCCTGCGGACATGCTGTACACACCGGCCTCCAGATAGTCTCTGGCCTCCGCCGTGACCCCCTCATAGATCAGGGCCATCCGCTCCTTTCCGTCCTCCAGAGCCGCGCGGCATACGTCCTCCTTCGTCCTATACCTGGACAGGACCGCCTGTACGTCCACTCCTTCGCACCGCTCTTTTATAACCTTCAAGGTCATACCTCTATAGCCCTCATAAACGAGGCTGTCTAAGACGATGCGAAAAATCTGCTCTTCCTCTGTCTCCGGCCCATTTCCCCGGACATTCCTTGGATCCCCGTGATCAGCAGCCATAGCTCTCCTTCCTCCCCTACGACCTTTTGTGTCATCGATAACGCTCTGCCAGCCCCCGCCAGTCATCCAGCCCGTTTGGCGGTAAAAAGGCCTGGCGGTCCACCTTTCCGGACAAGGTACGGGGGAACTTTTCACAGCGCACCAGCCCCAGAGGGATCATATAGTAGGGCATCACCGTCCCCAGATACCGCCTAAGATCCTCATGATCGATCGGCCCCTCGGAGATATAATACCCAAAGAGCAGGTTGGTCCCGCCCTTATCTGCGTAAGCCTTACAGCAGGCCTCCTTGATCTTAGGGTACTCCAGCATATGCTTTTCCACGCCTGTCAGCTCCACCCGGAAGCCCCGGATCTTGACCATATTGTCCCGGCGGCCATGGTAGACCAGCTCACCCATTTCATTTTTCGCCACCATATCCCCGGTCTTGAACACGGTCTCAAAGAAGGCATCCCTGCAAAACGGGTTGGGACAGAACCGCTCCGCTGTCAGCTCCTGCATCCTGCAGTACCCTTTGCTCACCTGGGGGCCGGAGATCCACAGCTCTCCCACCTCCCCCGCCTGGACCGGCTCCCCCGCCTCATCCACGATATAGCCCCGCAGAGCGGATACCAACTGTCCGATCGGATAGGACCTCCTGCTGTCTGCCACCTTATAGAAACTGGCGACCGCACAGGCTTCACTGCTGGCATAGACATTGACGATCGTATAGGGCCGCTCATTTAAGTTCCGCACCGGTTCGCTGCCCGATAAGAGCAGGCGCAGCGGGCTCTCCTGATCCAGATGTATTTCATGGCCATGTGCGGCGGCAAAAAGGTAGCCGTGATCGTTTTCTCCTTGTAGTACTCTGCCACTTCCCGGATATTTTTCCGGATCGCCTTTGGGATCAGATACAAGGTCGCTCCGATCGACAGGGACAATGCGATGTCATACACGGATGCGATGAACATCAGACTGGCAAAGCAGCCGTAATGGTCGTTGCTGGTAAATCCGATCTCTCCAAAATTGGAGATCGAGGCGGCCAGGTTCCGCTGGGTGATCAAAACCCCCTTTGGCTTTCCTGTGGAACCGCTGGTGTACACCACCACCGCCAGCCGGTCCATGTCTCCCCGCTCGGCAAACGCCCCTTTCGTCTGCCTCTGCGGCGCACCCGGCAAAGGCCTCCCCAGTACCCGCTCCAAAAACTCCTCCGTCACCTGGTGGCGCACCCCGCATTCCTGCACGCACAGGGTATTGTAGAAGGCTGGCTGGTCGGAGTCTAAAAAGACATAGGCACAGCCGATCTTCCAGATCCCTAAGATGGCGGCCACAGAGCAGGCGCTTTGCCCCGTCCGCAATGCCACGACCTCCCCCACCTCCACGCCCTCTTCAAGAAGCGCCCAGGCGATCTGATCGCTCTGGCGGTCCAGCTCACTGTAGGTAAGGCGGACCGGCTCATTGGCAGTGCAGCGGGCCGGCTCATTGAAAGCACAGCGGGCCGGCTCGGCCACCAGCGCCTCTTTCTCCGGCTCGTGCTCCACAGCAAGGCCAAACAGCCCCACGATCGTATTTTCCTGAAATAATGCTTTATGCTCTAACAGATGATCTGACCATTTTTCCTTCATATCCTTCACCCGCTCTGGCTTTCCCACACGCTTTCCCTGTGACCGGACCCAAGGACTGCCGCGCAGCTTAAACGACCGGCTGCACGGCAGCTCTCCGCCCGCGGCCGATAGGCCGATATCGGGTATACCCCTATCCTTTCGCGCCTATCGTCTCCCGAAGCCCGATCAGCCCCTCTCCAAAGATCTTCGGATCCATCTCCTTCACATCGTCCCCGATGATCGGCTTAAATTCCATATAGGGCAGGATCTGGGTCTCGATATCGATGCCGGGCGCCACCTCGGTCAGCTTAAGCCCCTCCTTGGTCAGGCGGAACACACAGCGGTCCGTGATGTACAGCACGTTTTGCCGGATGTCCATGGCGCGTGGGCCGGAGAAGGTGATCTGGTCGATCTTATTTAAAAACTTTTTCTCCGACCCCTCCTGCAAGATCACCAGCTTCCCGTCCTTTACCTCTGCCTTATAGCCGCCGGAGGTCATGGTCCCGCAGAAGATCACGTTCTTCGCCCCCTGGGTCAGGTTGATGAAGCCGCCTGCCCCTGGCCTGCGCTCCCGGCCGGACCGGTCCACAAATCGTGAGACATTGACCGACCCATCCGGACCGCACTCTGCCAAGCCCACAAAGGTGGCGTACAGATAACCGCTGTCATAAAGGTCAAAGATCGTGGGGCTGTCCACGAAAGCCAGCGCGTTGGCCGTCGCTCCAAAGGAGGTCCTGGCCGCGGGCACCCCTCCAAAGGCCCCGGTCTCCACCGTGAGGATCAGATCCTCCGCGATCTGCTCCTCATTGGCCACGGCGGAGATCCCCTCCGGATAGCCCAGTCCGGTGTTCACCGGCACATGGAGCTTTAACTCCTGGGCCGCACGGCGGGCGATGGTCTTCCCTACCCCTAAGGGCAGCGCCGCGGCTGCGGAGACCGGATATTTATATTTTCCGGTGTAGGCCGGATTATAATACTCGCCCATGGTCATCCGGTGGTTCTTCTTTGTATCCGTACAGATCACCAGCTTATCGATGAACGCGCCCGGGACCACCACCTCCTTTGCCGCCAGCGCGCCCTTTTTCACCACGTTCTTCACCTGGCAGAGGACGATCCCGCCGGAAGCCTTGGCGGCCATGGCGATCGCCTGGATATTCGTCAGCACCGCCTCATCCTCGCAGGTCAGGTTGCCGTCTTCATCTGCGGTGGTGCCCCGGATCAGCGCAACGTCGATCTTCGGGGTCTTGTAGGCCAGATACTCTTCCCCCATGATGTTGACCACCTCCACCAGATCCTCTGTGGTCACAGAGTTGGTCTTGCCGCCTTCGATGCGGGGATCCGCGAAGGTGCCGATCCCCACCTTGGACAGCTCCACATCCAGGCCCTTTGCCCGGGTCCGGAACATATGCTCGATCACCCCCTGGGGGAAGTTATAGGATTCTACCTTTAACTCCGCCTGCATCTGCATGATCGAATGGTTGGAGCCATTGTGGCCCACGATCACCCGGCGGATCATACCCTCATGGGCAAAATGCTCAAATCCCCGGAACACGCCGCCTACCGGCCCCATGTCGCCCACGCCGGAAGCCGACATGATCGTCATATCCGCAGGATGGCCGGTCTCTGAAAAGCGCGTCTCGATCGCCGCGCAGATCTCCTCTGCCAGACAGTTGTTCATATTGCCGGCACAGACTAAAAACGCGCCGTCCTTTATAAATGCAGCCGCTTCTGCAGCCGTACAGATCTTTGTGAACATCCTATCTCCTCCTTTTATCCGATCATGGACCAGATCAATCTACGGATAAATGCCTTCACCTCATCGATCTTATACTCGTTCTGTCCCATAGACTCTGCGCCCTCCACGGCCAGTCGGGCCGCCTCCTCCGCCAGACTCTTTGAGGGGACTTTCCCCTTCAGCAATGTCTCTACCTCATCCAAACGGACCGGCACCGGAGCCACAGCCCCTAACACCAGACGGATATCCTCGATCCTCCCATCCGCCAGCTTATAGCCCCAGGCCAGGGAAGCCATGGCAAAATCGATCGTCGGCCGGAGACGGAACTTCTCATATCCCGTGGTGAAGCCCTCCCACACCGGGATCTGGATCTCTGCGATCAGCTCCCCGGCCTCCAGCTTATCACAGGCCTTCAGCTCCGTACAGAAGAACCGGGCAGCCGGCAAGATACGGCCCTTGCTGGTCCTTAAGCCGGCATCCAGCATCACCATGACCGGTGATAAGTCGCTGGCGTTGACGCTGTAGCAGCCGCAGTTCATGCACCGCTTAGCCTCCTCTAAACCCTCTTCCCTGGTCAGGGAGGAGCTGTCTTCCTTATCTAAGTCCCGCTCGTCAGCGGAAAGGTCATGGCCGTTGTTGGCCTTTTTTAACTGCGCCGTACACTTATCAAAATGGATCAGCCCGGTCTGGGTGTCCTTCGGCTGTGCTTTTACGCCCATCTCCTCATTGATCGCTTCCGCCGCTCTCCGCCCCGATGCGATCGCCATGATCACGGTGGTGGGCCCAGTAACGGCATCGCCGCCTGCATATACCTTCGGGTCGCTGGACCTCTGCGTATCCTTCTCTACACGGATCAGCCCCCGCTCCACAGCCAGCTCCAGCTCATCTTCTAAGAAGCTTAAGTCCACCCTCTGCCCGGTGGCTAAAAGGATGCTGTCCGCCTGGATGGTCATGGTGGTCCCTTCATCATAGCTTGGGGCAAAACGGCCCGTCTCATCCCGCAGAGCGGTACAGGCTTTTAATTCCATGCCGTTTAGCCTGTCACCCGCATACAGTGCGCGGGCAGGGCCCCAGCTGTTCTTGATCGTCACACCCTCTTCCTCTGCGCGGGCGATCTCCTCTGCCGAGGCCGGCATCTCCTCCCGCTCCTCTAAGCAGCAGAGGGTGACGCTCTTTGCCCCCAGACGCTTCGCGGTGATCGCCACGTCCATGGACACGTTGCCGCCGCCTACCACCAGCACGTTCTCCCGGGTCTTGGCGTTGATCCACTTGTTCACGTCCACCAGGAACTGGAGGCCGAACTCGGTAAATTCCTCCCCGTCAAAGCCCAGTACCGGACGCTTCCAGGCGCCCGTGGCGATAAAGACCTTGTCGTTCTGCTCTGCCAGGTCCTTGATGCTCACGCCCGCGCCCAACTTCACATTGCAGACAAACTTGATCCCCATCCCTTCCAGAGCCTTGATCAGATCCCGCACATAGCTCTTGGGCAGACGGAAATTGGGGATCGCGTACATCAGGCAGCCGCCGGCTTCCTCCTGGGCCTCGTACACGGTCACGCTGTGGCCTGCGGCCCGCAGATAGTAGGCTGCTGTCAAGCCTGCGGGGCCTGCGCCCACCAGGGCGATCTTCTTCCCGGTCTCCTTCCGGGGCGCCGGATAGAACTGGTCCGCGTGGGCCAGGATATAGTCTCCCACCACACGCTCCACGCTGTGGATCGCCACCGGCTCGTCGGTAGAGCAGCGGTTGCACTTGGTCTGGCAGGTATGGGCGCAGACACGGCTGGTCATCATGGGGAGCGGATTCGCCTGCATCAAGATCTTCGCGGCGCCCTCCATATCCCCGGCTCTGTAGCGCTCCATATAGGCCGGGATATCTGTATGGGCCGGACACTCGGCCGCGCAGGGGGTGGTCCCCACCTTCATCCCGCCGAAGATGGAATGATACCGGTTATCGCCCCGGATCGCATAGCATTCCTCGCCGCCCTTGCGCATACAGTTCAAGGTCCCTCCGGCCTGGTCCGGGAAACGGTAGAACCAACAGCGCACATCCTGACATAGGTTGCCGCCGATGGTGGCTCGGTTGCGGATCAGGGGGCTGGCCACGCTGTTCGCCGCCACAGCCACTGCATTTAAGGAGCCTTTAAGCTTTTCCTCCTTCTCGATCGCCGCCAGCTTGGTCATGGCGCCGATCTTGACCATGCCCTCTTCTTCTTTGACATATTCCGTTCCCGGGATATCCCGCAAAGCCACCACGGTCTCCGGATACTTGGGCAGCAGCTCGCCTTTCAGCACGCCCAAAAGGTCCGTACCCCCTGCCATCACCGCCGCCTGCCCCGGCTTCTTCTCCTGCAAGATCTTCTCCGCTCCCTCATACGAATCCGGAGCCTGATATGTAAAATGCTTCATGCTCTATCTTCCCTCCTTGCTCTTGATCGCCTTCAAGATCACGTCCGGCGTTGCAGGATACTCGTTCACCTCCACGCCGATCGCGTTGGAGACCGCCATGAGGACAGCGGACGCACCGGCCGCGCCGGAGATCTCACCGATCCCCACGGCCTTGAACATGAAGGTATCCAGCTGGCTCTCCTCGATCACACAGTCGTGCTTAGGCATATCGTTAAAGGTCCGGCACTTGTACTCCAGCATGCTGTTGGACAACATCTTTCCCGTGCCGTTCACGTCATAGACGCACTCCTCCATGGTGGCCGTGTCCAGAGACGCGCTCCCCACGCCGCCCGCAAGCTGCATGCGCACCATACGGTTGTCCACGATCTGACCGATGTCCGTCCCCTGGGTAAAGCGGAGGACCTTCACCGCGCCGGTGTCCAAGTCCACCTCCACCTCCGTCAGGAACAGGCAGCAGCTGGGGATATCGAACTGCTCGATATGCTGGCCGTAGCCGATCACATTTAAGTCCTTAGGCCCCAGCTTCTTGATCGGGATGGACTTTTGCGGGTTGTCCCGGACAAATACCTGGAAATCCTTCGTCTCCAGCTGCTCCGGTGAGCAGCGGAAGTGGAGGGCCCCCATCTCTAAGACCTTGCGCTTAGCATCTGCCGCCGCCTTGGAGACCGCCTTCCCCACCGTGACCGTGCCGCGGGAACCGCATAGGCCGAAGTTCACCACATTGTTTAAGGAATCCGGCTCCGTCACATACACCTTCTCGATCGGCACGTTCATGACCTCTGCCGCGAACTTGGCGGCCGCCGCCCTCTGGCCCATCCCGGACTCGG
>CAJUSS010000099.1 GCA_910588895.1 uncultured Lachnospiraceae bacterium | reverse complement strand
TCCAGGGTCCCTTTAGGGGGATCCGGGCCTCCGGATGCTGGGCAGCCGGCAGGCGGCAGATCAAAAGGACAGCCGGCTAAAGCAGCTCCGGGAGGGGCCTGTCACAAAAGGAGCCCCGCTTTTGTAGAAGAACGCCGGTCCCCCCGCGGGGTCTTTCACACGCCCTAGTACCGCTGCGTTCTTACCAAAACACCGGAGCGAGAGCGCGGCGGCGCCCAGACAGGCCCCTCCCGGAGCGGACCATCTGCGGCATATCTAAGCGATAAGACTCCCTGGCGTGGGTGTGGATAGTAACGCCGATCTTTCAGGCACCTGGGAGTGTTTTTTCGTCACTTTTTTGTAGGTCAGTGACAGGTGTCCGAGGCCTTCTTTTTTATGGGACGCAGGGCCTTTTTCTGCTCGATCTCCAGCCCTGCCAGGAGCCACTCTATCTGCTGGAGGGATATCTCCTCCACCTCGGATGGTGTCTTCGGCCACTGGAACTCCAGATCATCCAGCAGCTTTTGGGTCGCCAGTACAAAACCATCCTGATCATAGTGCAGGACCTTTATGGCATCCTTCTTCTTGTTACAGAAGATGAAGACGTGGCTCTCTTCATAGGGGTCCAGCTTGAACTGGAGGCTGACCATAGCAGTAAGGCCCGCTATCTGTTTCCGAAAGTCTGTAGCTCCGCAGACCAGGAAGATCCGATCGGCCCCAGCGGCCATATGCCGCATCATAGCTGCCTCATCACCTGGAGCAGCTTTAGGAGCGTCTCCGGCTGGAATCCGTCGAGGATGTAGACCTTCATCCCCTGGAAGTGGATCACCTGGCGTTTGTCCGTTGTTGCCTGGCGGCTCTGCTGGTGGTAGCTGACCCCTGCGGTGGAGAGGACCTCCGCAAAGGTCGTCACTGCTTCTTGGTTTGCCCTGCTCATAAAAACCCCCTCCTTTTGCGATATTTTCATTTAGTATAGCAAAAGGAGGGAGGTCCTTACAGTACGCCATCTTTTGAAGCACTTACAAGAGACCAAAGGGAAATGACCAAAACATGGGGGGACCACAAAGGGCTGCCGCATCTTGCGGCAGCCCTGATGTCCCATGATCCAGGTCAGCCATGGTCTAATTTCCCCATGGTCTTGATCCTCCATAATCTAGATATCCTCTCGCAGCATCTCTACTTTACATCGATACCGTTTTTCCTATCTTTTCAGCCATAGACGATCCCTACGCCCAGGCCCTTCAAAAACATCCTTATAATCTCGCGATCAGCTCTGTCTGTTCCACCTCTGGTATCTTTAACGCCGCCATCGCCCGATCCGCTGTTACATGGAACGAGTGCATCACATTCTGCCTCATTTCCTCTGCGTATATTAGACCTAGACACGTAATTTTCTTTTTTTGATCTTAAGATTATAAGCTTCATCTATTGCTTTCAATGGCAGGATGTAAGGGGTCCCATTAAAAAGTTTTCTGTATTCACGGTAGGCCAAAGCTACGTCTATTGGTACCTCCTTCAAATCGCGGAGCCTAAAAAAGGATGAGAATCGTTCTGCCATCTCAAACGCCGTATCAAAAAACCGTTGTATCTCCTCTTCACTCATCATCTGCTTGTAGCAGGACAGATACTTCGTATATAAACTTGCCTGTTTCAATATATAACTAAGCTTCATCCCCCTATTGCTGCTCTGATATAACAGCCTATGTGCTTTATAGAAGCTATCCAGGGCATCTGCCTTATTATTCCGATTTGTACACATCTCATTACAAAGCAGCATCCGTGCATATTGTGTATCGATCTGATAGGAATCAAAATCATCTATCTTATCTGCATTGGCATAAGCATTATCCAGATAGATCTTAGCGATCTCATACTGCTCCAGATTTAAAGAAGTGATGCCAAACTGCAGCCAGAAAAACGGATTATCCGTCGCGGTAGTAAGATTTTTGATACCATCATAGTAAGAATAGATCTCCCGCTCCTCTGCTTCGCTTGGATTTTGCCCCTGCGAAAAGACAAGCTTGATATTCGATCTGGATATCAGGAATTTTCGCTGGACGATATACTTTTTACTCCATTCATCATTATCCGAACATTCCGTATATAGCTTTCCTAACATATCGATCATCTCCCGCTTCATATCCCCCTGCCTGACCAGATATCGAGAGAAGATCGAGGAGGATAAGATAAATCGATGGTTTTCTACATCCACGATCTCCCGTACATCCTTATCCATACTGTAGTTTCTCAGCAAGCTATCCGAAATACGGACAAATTTACAAAGATCGGAATAGCCAAATTTTAATTTACATAAAGAATTGATCGCCTGTGCCAGGACAAAACCTTTGAGCTCCATCTTCCTCTCCAGGACCTGTAGAGCAAACTTGATCTGATCCCGGATCGGTTCTGAATTCATGAGCAGATAAAAGACCTGGGAAAGGTTCGCATCGTGATCCTTTTTGATCTTTCTCTTTTTTTGCGCCGTTGAAAGTGTATCGTATGGACCCCACAGTCTATTTTCATCAAACATCTTGACTAGTTCATAGATCTCGCTATCTGTCATGTCATCTAATTCCAGCATATCGATATCATCTTCGCAGTAATGGAATTTTTCTGTCAGATCATAATATAGATTGATGTTGATCGACGTCCGGCATGTCAGGACCAGCTTTAGGTTTTCAGGGAAATCCTTTCCAAGAGCCTTTAACAGCTGCATATAATGCCCATAGTCATCTATCAACAATACATTCTGAACATCCGGGACGCTCTGCATCAACTGGATATCTTCGATATACGAATCCATATCCTTCAACAGATAAACATCATAGTCTTCCAACAAGCTGCAGGCAAGGCACTCCAAAAAAATGCTTTTACCGTTCCCAAGCTTCGACAACAGGATCAGTACTTTATTCTCCCGTAACTTGCCTTTCGCTTCTTCAATCCTATCTCGCCTTTGGAGACAATACCCCTCTTGGTTGATAAATTCTGTCTTCAGATCTCCTTTGACCAAAAGATCGATCACATCTACCGAAGAATAATGACTTTCACTATAATAAGCAGAAAGATCCTTTTTTTCAAAACCGATAAATCCTTTATGCTTTATCTTAGCAGTATAGCCCTCGTCCTTCACCGCCTGGATCTCATCCGCCAGGCCAGATGCCCCGATCTTATATAGCTCACCGTACAGCTTGATCTTAAATTCGTTATCCCCGCTGATGGTCGGGACATCTATAAAGATACATTTCTTTTTGATATCCAGATTCGCGATAAGTCTCACCAATTCCTGATCATATTGCAATGAATACCCTACAAAGATGATCGCCTTTTCCCGCCTCAGATCCGTCTCAAATAGCTCCTTCCAGGAACTCTGCAGGAGGCCGTCCCGATTATAATTATCATCTGTGATCTTAAATTCCTCAAAGAACGTAGCTTCATCCAACCGCTTGACATATCCGTTGATATGCATCACAGCCTGCTCCAGATTACGCCCAACCGCATATCTTATGTTTGTGATCGTTACAGACTCCCGTTGTATCCCCTGCTTTTCACTGGATAATTCGATGATGTCATCATAATTTGTCGTATAGATCCGTTTCCATGGCAGAGCCGCGATCATGTCCTGTGCGGCGCTGGTCTCCACACATCCAACCTCCTCCTTCAGGAATCGGATAAAAGCAGGCAGTCCCTTTTTACAAGAATCATCATGGATATACCTGGTCGCGGATATAGTCAGATTATCGGAAGCCTCGATCCCTAAATCTGCACAGATCGCACGGGATAAACCTGCCCCGACCTTCATATCTTCTCCTCGCTTATTCTTTCCGCCAGATGAAAAACCTGCTCCTAAAAATAAGATGGCTTCTCCATCGATCGCATGTCGTATCGCTTCCCTTAATTCCATAATGTCCCTCCTTAGCCATTTTAGCCGCAAACTTATGATAAAAATCTTACCATATACGCCAAAAACAGTCAAATCGAGACATAGATCCCACAAGATCCGACGTTACTGTCCGGCTGAACCGTTCACAATGATCATTGCCCATACCGCGCCCTTTTATAATCTCGTGATCAGTTCCGCCAACCTGCCTTCTGGTATCTTTAACGCCGCCATCGCCTGATCCGCTGTCACATGGAACAGATCCATCACATTCCGGATGTTCTGCAGGATCGTCCGCTCTTCGGTTTCTTTCACCGTTTGTTCTGCTTCCTTTGCGGCCCTCACCTCTACTTCCTTTGTCGTCCACTCCGCCACTTCCTGCATCATATCCTCCCAGGCCTTGCACATATCCGTTCCCTCCCCCTCTTCCTGCTGCCTCACTTTCACGCAACACAATGCGCCAATACGTCCACCTCCGCTCTCCCCAGCTTGGGAAAACCGCTGTGGAGCAGGCATCTCATCCCTTCCTTCGCACTGTCCGTGCCATAGGGCGCCACGATCCCTGTAGCATCCAGCTCCCGCAGCTGCTCTGGTCGGATCATCTGCTGATCAGCGAAGATGTAGTAGTTGAACAGATCCGCGAATAACCGTTCAATCCTGCTGATCCGCTCTTAAGAAATCTTGATGACGATGACCCCTTCAATCTCCTGTATCGACCCTTCTGCCGGATATACCGGCATCTCCCTCACTACCGCAGACCTGGTCAGCTCCTCATATCTTCCAGCATCGCACATAGGCAGCTCCAGCCCCAGCCGATAGTGGAACAGGCCATACCAAGCCCGGTTATCTAACTCACTGCCATCCCACCAAGGCCCGCCAAACTTGGCGTAGCTGTTCGCCTTATCATACAAGGGCGTCGCGAAAAAGAGGGGACTGGCATAGGGCGCACCCACCAGCGCATACGTGGCCTCACGGTCGTACAGACCGTCCTGGACCAAGGTCTGGAACACACTCTCTGCGATCGACCCGGATGCGTGCATCCCTTCAGCCATCGCCTCCTGGTCGATCAGCGTCTGGCTCACGTTCCCGAATAAAAGAGGCAAACCTAGGGCTGCAGCCGCCATATCCTTTCGGGCCAGCCTCTCCAAAAGGCTTTTTCTGTCTGCGACTCTGGCCGAAGCTCTCCGGGCCACCATTGCCACGATCACTGCTACCGACAATGCCATGGGGGCTGTTTGCTGTTCGAGAAAAGCACTCTTGGGTGCAAGGAGGAACACAATGTTCGCCGCTACTGGCACCAGCATGATACAGGCCGTCCAGAAAAAGAGACGTAAGCGCCTTCCCTCCCCCTTTTGCTCCCCAAAAGCCATCGCCCCCGTGCCCACGACCCCTATGACCGCCGCTATAGAGATCCCCCGCAGCAAGATCGAAGGGAGCGCGTTCCAATGATGATCCATCCCCATCAGATACCGCCAAAAAGTCCTATAGGTCCTCGTGACCGAAGGGATGAGGTTTGTGAGGATCGTCCGGAGAGAGATATCGTCTGCCCCATTATAGGCGCTCATGCTCACATGGAAGACCGCCATATGGACATGCTGGATGACCTCGTACAGACAGAAGCCCGCGATCCCCGTCAGGATCCCCAGGCGGAGATATCTCCCGATCACATCCGGCTTGCGGCCCTCCTGGATCATCAGGAGCAGAGCCGCCAACGCCGTCAGTGTGATACATCCCAGATAGGCCTGGTATAGGCCCACTACCAGCGCCAGACATACAGCGCCTGAAAAGACCGCCCGCTTGTCCTCCATACTCCACAAGATACATTTTACACAGAGCATGCTGAGAAAAAACGCCAGCCCATAGATCCCGGAGGTGTACAGATAAGAGACCGATATACAGACGATCATATTGCTCAGGAACAGCATCGAGACCAGATAGTCCTGCCAGGACCCGGGGAGGATCCCCAGGATATCCACTAAAAGACCCGTCCCCAGGATAAATAAGGACAACGTCACCAGCGTCGCCCATGGGTTCGTATGGATCCCCAGGAGCAGACGATCCCAGTAAAGGATCGCCCATCTGCCCAAAGACAGCTCCCAGTGGGCCGCCTGATAATACGGCCCATTCCACAGCCCGTCCCGACAATTGACTAGATCCGCCGCCATCACCATAGAGTACAGGCAACAACAAAAGGCCAGCTTCAAGCCTATAGGCCTCAGATACCTCTTCACCATTTCACACCGGTCCATCCGGCCACCTCCTTCTCGTACATAGCATTTACACCAGCCCCCTTGGGCAGGCTCCCATCTTCCGATATATCTTGTACCTTAAGCAGGCACCTATCATCCAATACGCCTACACCTTTGGACGGACTCTATCTTTTAATGCACCTTGCTCCTTAGGAAAATCCCTATCTCCCGATATCTTGCACCTTAAATAAGCTCCCATCTTCCGAACCATCTTGTCCATCTGCCACCGCCCGGCCCGTTCCCTCCGCGCTCTCTTCCGCCACGATGTACACCGGCCGTCCCTTGACCTCCAGATACATCTTCGCCATATACTGCCCGATGATCCCTAAAAAGAACATCTGGCAGCCTCCCAGGAAGGTGATCAGGGAAGCCAATGAAGCCCATCCGTCCACCGGATCCCCGAACAGGAGCTTCCGCACCACGATGACCACCACCGCGATAAAAGCCAGCAGGCAGAGCAATAAGCCTACACAAGAGGACAGCACCAGCGGCGCGGTGGTAAAGGCCACGATCCCCTCGATGCTGTACCGGAACAAGGACCAGAAGGACCATTTCGTATGCCCCGCAACACGTTCTGTGTTCGCATAGGGAAACCACTTGGTCTTAAACCCCACCCAGCTGAACAATCCCTTGGAAAAACGGTTATACTCCCGCAATCCCAACAGGGCATCCACATATCGCCTGCTCATCACCCGGAAATCCCGTGCGCCATCCATCATCTCCACATCGGTCATCCGGTTGATGAGCCGATAAAATAGTCGCGCAAAAAAAGAGCGGAGCCATGGCTCTCCTTTCCGGTCCACACGCCGGGCCGCTGCCACATCAACCCCTTCCCTCTCCACTGCCCTGCACATATCCGGCAGTAAAGAAGGCGGATCCTGCAGGTCCGCATCCATCACCGCCACCAGATCCCCTCTGGCTCTCTGGAGGCCTGCGTATAGGGCCGCTTCCTTTCCAAAATTTCGAGAGAAAGCTGTGTATCGGACCCGCTGGTCCGTCCTTGCCAACGCCTTCAGCAACTCCAGCGTATGGTCCGTGGATCCGTCGTCCACAAAGATGATCTCCAGGTCCATCCCCGCCAGCTGGGACTGTGATGATACCTTATCGATCGCATCCATAAAAAATGGGAGTGCTTCCTGCTCATCATAGCAGGGGACGATGATCGACAATCCCATATGGGCCTCCCTTCTGTCCTCCATACACAACATCTACGAACAGCTTAATACCATTTAGGCATCCCTAATGCCCCATCCTGATCACACTACAACCAATATCCATGGCGCTTCCTATGGACACTGATGGCCCTCCGCACCTTAATGCACTATAGTCTAGACAATCTTATCAGATATCTGTCCGTTCATCATTCAAGGACCGTCCTCCAACCGATAAAAGTGTACTGTATCGTCTCCCAGGACTCCACCATGGTATAGCTCTGTTGGCATATATCCGGCAGCCTCCAGCCAACTAAGCTCCTCTCCTATCAGATCCTTGGTCCAGACGATCCAATACCTCATCCCATGATCGAACACAGCCCCCTCAAAGCCCGTCGCTACCTTCTGGCAGCTTACATCCGGCACATAATATCCCAACACGGTCCAGGCCAGATGGTCCCCATCCGTCAACAACATATCTCCTTGTCCCACATTGTCTAATATGCATGCCTTAGTCTCAGCGCATAGGGCGTCCTGCGCTCTCTCCTCTTTGTACAGTTCCAGATATCGCGGCAGACATATCGATATGATGAGCAGCCAGAGACCGATCGCCACTGGCCTGCGCCACGGCATCCGGGAGATCGTAATGCTGAGTACCAACCACAGGACACACGCCACAGGATAAAGGTATCGGGTCATAAATGCGGGCCGGATCAGATAGGAGATCATCTCACCCAACAGGATGGTCCCCGCGGCGCTCATAGCGCCCCATACCAGCCATCGATCCAGGTATGTCCATTCCCTATCTGCCTTTTGTAAAGAGATCGAGATCCTGCTCCCCCCTCTCCTGATCCGCAACATCCCCAGGTCACGGGCCACCAGCCCTGTCAGGAGCAGAAATGTAGATAGGCTCAGTAATGCCGAGAGCCATCGCATGTCTGTCTCAAAGAAAAAAACCAGACATCCCGGTATACTGGGGATATCCGCCAGCCAGAACCCTCCAGCAGTGCGCTCAAAGGTCTTCAGCATGGCGACCAGCCAAGGTGCATATCCAACTACGGTCAAGCCGTAGACAGCCGCTACCTTCCAGATCCGTTCCCTTTCCCGGACAGCTAGAACAAGCAGGGCTAAATAAAAGAAGGCCACCGACATCATCGCGTAATAATGCGTATAGGCTGCCGCTAGGGATGTCATGGTGAATAGCAGATAACACCACATCCTGCCTTCCTCCATCACCAAATATAGAGAATAGAAGGAAAGTAGGACAAAAAGCGCCGCCCAGGAGTACATACGCACTTCCACATTATAAACAAGGGCGTTCTGTAGCAGCGAAGCGAAGGTGATCGACAACAATACCACCATTTTCCCAAACCGCTCCCTCAACACAGTCAACGCGAACAGGCAGAACAACAGATACGGGATAAGCGATGTCAGATGGTACACCCATCCGGCCCTGCCCAATAGTCGACAAACTGCGATCAGTATGAGATAATACAGCGGAGGATGAACGTCGCCAGCAGTGGCCTGGAGCATCTGGCTAACACTCATCCCTGCAAGACGTA
Organism: uncultured Lachnospiraceae bacterium; assembly: GCA_910588895.1. Classification (GTDB taxonomy): domain Bacteria; phylum Bacillota; class Clostridia; order Lachnospirales; family Lachnospiraceae; genus Caccovicinus. The sequence continues at coordinate 4,385 of CAJUSS010000099.1, read as the reverse complement.
TGGAAAAAGCCTCATCACCCCAAAAGTTGTTGTCAAAGATCCGGATAAAGTTCAGCAGGATCAACAGGGCTGCATACACATATATAATCGGCACGGTGATCGTATAGCACCCTGCCTTATCTGTAGTCAGTCTTGATAGCTTTTCAGTCATCCGGATCCCCCTCTTTCATATCCCTTTCTAAGTGCGGTCCACTTTTATCTCACATTCGTAAATGATGATATCTGGATAGGATGAGCCCATCACCATAAGGAGCCTCTCTGTATGGTCCCCAGACCATCTATGCCTCGAAAAAACTCTTAGTGAGATCCTCGATAATAGAGCCGCTTCCTTCCCCGAGTTCTAAGAGAAAGCTATGTATCGAGCCTGCCCCCAGTGACATCACGGCACACAGCAGATAGCATCGCATCCTGCCCATCCATCTTTATCACCTCACCTCGGAGCATAAGCCCCCATCGCGTTCTTAAAGAGTATACTCAGCAGCTCACTGTTCCCTCTAAAAGAGCGGATCTTCGTGGGTATCCTCCCAGTCTTTGGATAGGCCCTCGTGACCGGGATCTCACAAGCCTTATACCCCAACTGTGTGGCGCGCACGGACAGATAAGCCAGGAGCTCATAGGTCATGAAGATGTCCCGCAGCGGCTGGACCCGCCCATCGGTCAGGTACCGGGCCGAATAGGCCCTATATGCGTTGGTCGTGTCCGTGAACCGATGATGGGCGGTCAGGGAGATCACAGGCGCGTGGATGAGCCTGACCGACACCATGCGGATGAGCGGCGTGTTCTCTGCCCTCCCGCCCTTTACGAACCTGGACCCCTGGACCAGGTCATAGCCTTCCTGCAGCTTCTGGATGAAACATGGCACATCCTCGATGCTGTCCTTATCGTTGCCATCGATCGTGATGATCCCCTCATACCCTCTCTGTAAGGCCCACCAGATGCCCATGCGCAGCTGCGCCCCCTGCCTCCCCACATCCTGTTTCACCAGGAGTGTGTTGACCTCCAGTTCCCGGAGCCTGCCCTCCTCTGTGGATCCATCTGTGGACCCGCCGTCACAGATCACGATGTCCGCATGGTCGTGTACACGGTGCTCCAGGGCACGCCCCAACTCCCGGATGATCCTGTTCCCCTCATCGATGATCGGGATCAGGACCACATAGCCCTTCGTCCTCTCCTTGTATTCCGTACAGGCGAACCTGGGTACACCCCTGATCCCCTCATAGATCAAGCGAACACCTCCCTGACATACCGGAGCACATCCTCGATCATCCGGATATCATCGCTCCTGCCCATCTCGATGGATACATATCCCTGATACCCTTCCGCATCCAGCAGCCGCTCTAACTCCCTGTGCAGCCCTCTCTCCTGGATCGACCCCAGCCACGGCTCGCTGACGTGGACATGGCTGATATACCGCACCTTTCCCTCCAGCATGGCGACCGCCTCCCCGTTCTGGATCATGGTGCCGGTATCCAGGTTCAACCGGAACCCTTCCGATCCCACCTGCCCGATCAGTCCCAGAGCTGCCGCCGTATCGTTGATATAGTCCGTGCCATAGATCGACGGGTTCGCCTCCATGCCGATCACGGTCCCTTTAGAAAGGGCATAGTCCCCGATCGTCCTGAAGAACCGGATGCCCACCTCCGGATCGCCCCCGTCATGGAGCCTCCGGTTCTTCGGGCAGCCGAACACCAGGTCCCTGCAGCCTATGGCCGCCGCAAAGTCTACCGCCTTCCTCGTATGGTCCAGCAGGATGCCCCGTTCCTCCTCTGTACCGAAGAGCGCCTCCTGCCTGCCATACCATATAGACTGTATGGATGGGACGATGAAGCCATGCTGCTCTTTTAGCCCCGCAGCCCATACGGCAGCCTCTCCCAGTCGATCATATGGGGCCTCCGGGAACACCCGGGTCGGGGCGATCTCCAGCCCATTAAAACCATACCGCTCCATCAGTCCATAGACCTGCCCATCCAGACACTCTGGCCAGGCGATGTTCGATATCGCCAGCCTGCTCATCTGCTCACCACCCCATCCTGCTCCCTGACCCTCGGCCTGCCGATGTCACTGCTATCGTCGATATCCTTATCCTCTATGTATCCTCTCACGAAACCCTCTATCTCTGCCAATACCGTGCCCCTATCCGCGATATAGCCGTCGCTCCCGCCAAAGAGCTCTGCATGTACCGTCCTGTACCCATAGTCTGCCGGGGAGCCGCTGAGCACATTGACGAACGTCCCTCCCGTCAGATAGGTATAGACCTCTCCCGCCGATACCGGCTCTGTGGCCGGATGCCACAGGGTGATACCCGCACCCAGGGCAGTCTGTATGTCCTGCCACAGATGGGCCAGGTTGTAGAACTGGTACACACTCCTGCTGTCCGTGAAGTTGAGGGCGGAGAAGCCCAGCCGCCGGAACCGCTCTTTTAACGCCCCCCTATCCGCATCCGCTACATCCACCTTATAGAACCCGTTATCTTGGAGCTTGTAGTATCGCTCTAGACCGTTATCCCTTGCTGCCAGCTCCTCGAACTTCTCCGCCCTCAGCATCGAGGGGACCACATGGATGAGGTCATAGAGGAAGTTCTTTTTCATGCCCTTCCCGAAGAGGGCCGGGAGGCGGACGATCAGCGCGTCCGGATATCGCTCCCGGACCCAGCATTCCAGCTGGTACCGGTCATAGCCGTAGGCATGGAGACCATCTGTGTGGATCGTGGAGTGTTCATCCACATCCTTAGGAACCTTAAACACATCGATCGTGGAGATGAGGACCAGCTTCCCAGGGGCTATCCTCTCAATATTCTCCTCTGCTTGACGGATGAGTGCCATATCTCTCTCTGGCGCATGGTCCGCCAGATACTTTTCAGCCCTCAATCCGGCATAGATCAAAAGATCTGGTCTTGTCCCGTATGCCTCAGCTACATTTTTTGAGTTATATACTGCCTGTATCTGTCCACCGGCGGCGGAGTAGATATTGCCCCCTACGAAACCTGTATAGCCTACCAATGCGGTCATAGCCTATCTCTCCTTTTCTGTCTCAGGGGCCACCTTATAGATCCATACATCCCCTGTCCCTATATAGCCATGGTCAACGACCAACTCTGGCTCATAGCCCATCTCGCCCAGACGACCGACCACCTCCTCTGATACTGGTCCACCTAAGAACAGCCAATGATCCGTATCCCTATCTAACGCAGGGAGCTCAGCAGGACCCCACCATTTTTCACATCCAAACAGCTCATGCCAGATCTCTGGATAATAAACATCTGCTACAGTCCAATCAAAATGGAGTATGTTCGTATAAATGAGATCATTCCCATCCATCTCCGATGTCGTTGCAGCCAATGTTGACTTTAACCTCCTATCATTTTCACGTTCGTTCTTTATCGTATCTAGATATGTAGGATAACAGGTCATAAAGATAAAGGTGACCAGCAATACTGTCCACAGTCTCCCCAACTTACATTTAGAGATATCGATCGCAAATAGGAGCCAGATCATGATAAAGGAAGGATATAAATAGCGTAAGACGATGATCGGATATACTAACACTGAGATCATTTCGGCTATAGCTATCGTCCCAAACACCGCGATCAATCCACTTATGATCCATACCCATTCTGTATCCAACTGTATATCTCTCAGCTTTATCCTTAAGTCCAATACCTTCTTATCATCTCTACCCACTTTTATCTTTATCATGCCAAGGTTATGCACTGCTTGGATCGATAATGTCACAAAAAATAATGTCAACAAAAACATGGAATATTCTGAATGGAAAATAGATCCAATACAATCCTGCCAACTAATAGCACTTAGACGGTAATTTGATATCACCATACCACTTGTCTTTTTTGCAAAAATCAGCCAAGGCAGCAATAAAGCTGCTACAGCTCCACCTGATAGGAGGACCTTCCATATATCACGATATCTGATCTTAGCGATATAGACCAGTAAGACCAGATATAGCAAGCCTATACTCGCAAGGGCAAAATAATGAGAATACACCGCACCCAATGAACCTATCGACATCATCAAGAGGTAAATATCCTTTTTGGTCATATACAATCCATATAGCATCAGATATGTAGTAAAAAGGAACATCTGGCACCAAGCATACATCCGGATCTCAAGGTTATAGGTCACTGCCGACCCCAAAAGTGTGGACAATGTCACCAATATCAAAGAAGCTTTGTTCCCAAACCATCGTCTAACCAATGTAGCGGTGAAGACCACTGTGATAAAGTACGGCAATGAGGCAGACAGATGATAGATAAAGCCAGACTCCCCGAACACATTTACACATATCCGTGCAAAGACATAATGAAAAGGTGAATGCCCATTTACAGCTACATATCTCAACATAGCTCCCCACGACATCCTGGCTGCTTG
>CAJUSS010000098.1 GCA_910588895.1 uncultured Lachnospiraceae bacterium | reverse complement strand
CATCTGCGACCTATCTAAGCGATAAGACTCCCTGGCGTGGGTGTGGATAGTAACCTTTTATCACCTATAGTGTATCCAGCTAAAACCCCCTCTATGTTAGAGCCTGTATCCTAAGATAAAAAAAGACAGCCCTATGGCTGCACTCCAGCCAAAGAACTGTCTTTTGCACTATACACACTTTTTGATCCGTCCTATATCAGCATGCCTGATCGATCCTCTTTCCCCAGCGAAAAGCTGATCTTTTCATAGATATCCCACTGAAATCCCATATCTTCTCCCTTCCTGCCGTGGCCTGCAGCTATATCGTCCTCATCCATTTTTCAAGGCCCTGCTCTCTCCTTCACTTCGACTCTCTTTCCGCATAAAATGCAGGCATTTTTGGGGGCAGGCCGCAACACACTCCCCACACCGGATGCAGGCCGGCGAGCGGGATATCTCCTCTATGGAAAGGGCCACCGGACAGGCCCTCTCGCAGGATAAGCAATGGCTGCAGGCCCCCTCCTCCCGCCAGATCTGCACAAAGCTGAAGCGGTTAAACCAGCCGTAGATCGCCCCCAGAGGGCACAGGTACTGACAGAAGGGCCGGTACACGTTCACAGCGAGCAAAAGGATCACAGCGAGTATGCCGGCTTTCCACAAAAACAGACCTCCCGCCTGGCTGCGCAGCAGCTCGTTCGTGCTTAAGAGCGGCAGCGCGCCCAGCAAGGTCCCGGAAGGGCACAGATATTTACAGAAAGCCGGGACCTTGGCAAAGCCGCCGAACAAGAACATAGAGCCGATGCACACCAGCCCGATCAAAGCCACATAGCGTCCATATCCCAGGGCACGATGGAAAGGGAGCCTTTTTCGCTTCTTAAAGACCGGGATCTTATGCAGAAGATCCTGCACCAGCCCAAAGGGGCAGAGCCAGCCGCAGACAAACCGCCCTAAAAGGCTGCCGAACACAAAAAGAAAGCCCAGCACCCCAAAAGGGACCTGATATCCTCTCTGGGTCAAAAGCGCCTGGAGCGCTCCTATGGGACAGGAGGCCAGCGCTCCAGGACAGGAGTAGCAGTTCAACCCGGGGACACAGACATATTTTAAACTCCCCTGATAGATCTTCCCGTTCAAAAAACCATACATATATCCGTTTGTAAAGATCGTAAACACAAGCTGCACCATCGACCGTATTCTTTTCATGCCTTTATCTGCTCCCATCCATCTTATACCGTTCCATCCCGACATCACCCGATCCCGATACACTCCATGCAGATCAAAACAGCCTTTTTCCAGACCACATCGAGCTGTCCCTCCAGAACACCGATCCCAAAAAAGACGATCCCTGCCAGCACCCCCAACAGCCAGATACGCTCCCTCCATCCAGCGGGGAGCCTCGTACCGGCATCACCTCGGTCACTTCTCCAAAAAGCCATCGATCTTCTCCTTCCAATCCGCCTTCTCCATGGAGCCCACCACGGTCTCCAAAAGCTCCCCGTCCGCGTTAAAAAAGAAGGTGGTAGGGACTGCTGTCACCCCTCTTAAAAGCCCCCGATATAAGGACTCATTCAACAGCAGATGGGGGTACGCCGCGCCTGTTCTTTCGATCAGATCTGCCGCTATATCCAGCGTATCCTGATCCGCTCCCTCCTGCACATCACTGATGATCCCGATGATCTGGAACGTACTTTTATCATACTCTCCCGCCAGTTCTCCCAGCCCCGGCATCTCCCGCAGACAGGGGTTGCAGTAGGTGGCCCACACATTGACCATCGTGATCTTAGACTGGGCTAAGATCTGGGAGGAGATCGCCTCCCCCTCCATATCCGTCCCCTCGAACAGCAGCTGACCGGCCTCTCCCTGACCGGCTGACCCTTCCGTTTTCCCGACTGCATCCTGCCCGTCAGTCCCGCCTTTTTCCTGTCCGGCAGAGCTGCTCTCTTCCTGCACAGCCGTCATCTCCTCCTTTGCCACACGTCCGGTCGGCGCACATCCGCTAAGGCTCACCAGCGCGATGATCCACAACAGCAGGCCGCCTTTCCATCCTATCCTGCCCAGCCTCACCCCGCCTTGTCCGGCGCAGCCTCTTCTCGTCTCATCCCTTCTCATCCTATCTCCTTCCAGTATGTTGTTCTCCATACAGATCCCTCCTATCATTCTATCGGACAGAACGTCCCATACTTTCCCCATTATACTATCAGATCCGCAAGATCTCAAGTCTGAGCGGAAACAGGCGGCAGCAGCGGGCTGTCTGCAGGTCAGTCAAAAGCCCGCTCCACAACAGGCCTCCATTCATACATCTTGCCCTAAAACAATGCTGCGGACAGGAAATGATCATAAAAATTCCACAACTTAACGGGGATATTTCAAATTGACCTCCATCATTTTTACTGATACGATAGCTTCACAGGAACCGATCATCACAGCCATTCACACAAGGAGGAACAGATATGGATATCACAAGAAACCAGGTGGAACGACTCATCGACGCTTCTCTGGGAGCCACACCGGCCCCCACGCCGGCTCAGGTGGAAGATTTCGTAAGAAAGACCTTGTCCTACGACTTTGCCGCCACCTTGACCGAACCCTTTTTTATAAAAGGCAACGCCGAGATCCTCCACGAAGCCGGAAAGCAGTTGGTCAGTGTCATCGCGTACCCGCTGGGCGGCATGACCCATGAGGCCAAGCTCTTCCAAGCCGAGAGAGCCTTAAAGGACGGCGCGGACGAGCTGGACGTCTCCATGGACGTGAGCGCATTTCGCTCCGGCAGGTATGAGGCGGTCAAAGAGGATCTGAAGCCCTTCGTGGATCTGATCAAGGGCCAGGGCAAGCTGATGAAGATGATCTACTTTGCCAGCCTTCTTACCGAGGACGAACAGCTCCGCGCGGCAGAGCTGGCGATCGAGCTGGAGATCCCCTTCTTAAAGACCAATACCGGCTTTGGCTTTGTCACCACCACAGACCAGGTAAAACGTATAACCAGCCGCTACGGAAAAGAGATCAAGGTCATGACCTCCGGCGGGGTCCGGACCAAGGAAGACGCGATCGCCATGATCGAGGCCGGCGCATCCAGGATCGCCACCAGCTCCCCGTTCAAGATCGCGGACAGCTTTTCATGATCTGCTCCCGGCGGGCATAGCCAGGCGCAAAAAAGACATGATAACCATATAGAAGAACAAGGAGGACCAGACAATGGATAGAAATGCATTAGCCCGTTACATCGATCAGACCACCTTAAAACCCGGGATGACCGAACACTTTGTCACACAGTTCTGCGAAGATGCAAAAAAGAACAACTTTGCCAGCGTATGTATCCTGCCCAACATGATCGAGACTGCCGCCAAGGTACTGGCCGGATCTGAGACGAAGGTCTGCACCGTGATCAGCTTCCCCCTAGGCTTTGACGCTCCGGAGGTGAAGATCTTTGAGACGGAGGATGCTCTGGCAAAGGGCGCACAGGAGATCGACCTGGTCATGAACGTATCGGCGCTAAAAGCCGGACAGTATGAGACGGTGGCCGCAGAGTTAGAGGGCGTGGTGGCCGCCAGCCATAAAGAGGGCGCGATCGTCAAGCTGATCATCGAGACCCCTCTCCTGACCCAGGAGCAGATCGTAAAGGCCTGTGAGCTGGCCGAAAAGCAGGGCGTGGATATCGTAAAGACCTCCACCGGCTTTTCCGCTATGCTGCCCCGCTCCACTTCCGTAGACGATGTAAAGCTGATCCGTCAGTCGGTCAAGCCGGAGACCGGTGTAAAAGCAGCCGGCGGCATCCGGACCACCGAGGATACCCTGGCCATGATCGAGGCCGGAGCCACCAGGATCGGCGCCAGCGCAGGAGAGGCTATCTTAAACGGACTGTAAACCTTCATGCGCCTGACAGCGAGCGTTTTCACTTCAAAAACAGGAGGACAGCATGCAAAAGTTGGTACATGCGGATGATATCGAACTAAACGTATCAGCCGCCGACTGGCAGGATGCAGTAAGAAGATCCGGGAACATACTGGTCGATAACGGATATGTGACCAGGGAATACGTGGAGGCCATGATCCAGACTGTAAAGACCCTTGGACCCTATATCGTAGTAGCGCCGGGACTCGCCATGCCCCATGCGAGCAGATCCAACGGCGTTCTAAAAAGCGGCATCAGTATCATGACCCTGTCCCAGCCGGTCCGCTTCGGCAATACGAGCAACGATCCGGTCCATCTGCTCATCGGCCTGGCCGGGAGCAACGATGAGCTCCATCTAAAGATCATCCAGGCGATCGCCACGATCTTTGAAGATGAGGATATGCTGGAACGGATCAGGACCTGCAGCAGCAAGACGACCATAGCAGAGATCTTTAATAGTGTGGAGGTGGATGGATAATGTTACACATCGTGACCATTTGTGGATGCGGCATGGGCAGCAGCGTGATCTTAAAGATGAACGCGGAAAAAGCCTTAAAGGAATTAGGGATCGCCGCCAAGCTGGAAGTCAGTGATATCACTACAGGAAAGGGCGCCGCTCGGACTGCCGACCTGATCCTCATCGGCAAGGAGCTGGCCTATCTGGTCCAGGATATCGACAAGCCCGTCATACAACTGACCAGCTTTGTCAACAAACAGGAGATCAAGGACAAGCTGCAGGAGTATTGTCAGGCCAATGGGATCCTGCCCTGAGCCGGCAAAACATGCGGATAAAACACAGAAAGGACATGGGATATGGGAGATTTTGAAAAAAAGGTCATCGTGATCACCGGCGCCGGACAGGGTGCGGGGAAACAACTGGCGCTGCGCTTCTACCAGGAGGGTGCCTGTGTGTGCCTGCTGGATCTGAACGGAGAAAACCTAAAGGCAGTCATGGAAGAGCTGCAGCCGGATAAAGAGCGCTTTGCCATCTTCCCCACTGATGTCAGCGACAGCAAGCAGGTGACGGACGCGATCAACGCGATCGGGGGACAGTTCGGCCGGATCGATATCCTGATCAATAATGCAGGGGTGCTCCACAAAGGGATGATCGAAGACTCTACCGATGAGCACATCCAGCTCATGGTCGGCGTGAACCTCTTCGGACCAATGTACTGCACCCGCGCCGCTGTCCCCTTTATGAAGGGAGCTGGCGGCAATATCATCAATGTGGCCTCCATCTTGGCCACCTTCCCAAACACCGGCTCCGGTGCGTACGGGGCGGCTAAGGCCGGCATGATCTTGCTCACCCGGGTATGGGCCGCAGAGCTGGCGCCTTACAACATCCGTGTGAACTGCTATGCCCCCGGCGTGCTGAACACGCCCATGGCAGAGGATGTGATCAAGAACCGGGCCGAGAGCAAGCTGTGCCAGATCCCGCTGCGACGCTTCGGCGAGACCGACGACGCTTTCGATCTGGTCCGCTTCTTCTGCTCCGAGCAGGCCAGCTACATCACCGGACAGACCATCGGCCTGGACGGGGGGATCTGGGCGACCCAGACCCCTACCGCTGCCTGGAAGCTATAGACAGGTACATCAGATAGGAGGATGCCTTCTGGGGGAAAAGCAAACATGAAAGGGGTTACAATATGAGATTTATGATCGATTTTATCACCAATGTACTAGGGAACCCTACGGTCATGCTGGGACTGATCGCCTGCATCGGGTTACTCTTTTTAAAGAAAGGCATCAGCGATACCGTGATGGGAACGGTCAAGACCATGATGGGGTATCTCATCCTGAGCGCAGGCACCACGATCATCGGCCCGCCCATCAGCCTGCTGACCGCACTGGTCCAAAAAGGTCTTGGCGTAGAGGGCGTGCTGCCGCTCTACTGGGTGGTCTACGCGGAATCGATGGCTAAATTCGGGACACAGGCCGCTCTGATCTTTATCCTCGGCTTTGTGATCAACATCCTCTTAGCCAAGTTCACCAAGTGGAAGAACCTGGCTCTGACCGTACACCTGCAGCTCTTCTGGGCAGGCTTTATCGCCAGCATCATGGCAGGCTTCGGCTTTTCCGATCCCATGATCATCGTGATCGGCGGGACGATCTCCGGTATCTACTACTGGGTCGCCACCACGATCTCTGCCCATTACTTAAAGCCTCTGACCACCGAGCATGCCAATTTCGTCCCCAGCGCCATCTCTCTAGTGATCGCAGGCGAATGCGGACGGCTGTTCAAAGAAGGCGGACGTTCCACGGAAGAACTGGAATTCCCCAGCTCTTTGAACTGGCTAAAGGACAGCGTCATCGCCACCTGCATGGCCGTCCTGCTGATGAACATCATCTTCACCTTTGTTGCCGGTCCGGACGTGGTCCGGGAGATGGCAGAAGGAACACCCTGGCTGCTCTATGTGATCATCCAGTCCATCACCTTCGGAGGCGGCATCGCGGTCATCCTCTATGGCGTGCGCATGATGTTAGCCGAGCTGATCCCCGCCTTCTCCGGTGTTGCGGAAAAGCTCCTTCCCAACGCGCTTTTAGGTCTGGACTACCCCACAGTCTTCCCTTATGGCGGCACCGCCGTCATGCTGGGCTTTATGTTCAGCCTCCTGGGATCGATCGTCGCCACCCTCGTGATGACCTTCACCGGCTTCTCCCCCGTGGTGGTGCCGGGCGTGCAGATCAACTTCTTTGAGGGTGCGCTGGTAGGCGTCTATGCCAATGCCAAAGGCGGCTTAAAGAACTGCATCTTAAGCTCCCTGATCACCGGCTTCCTGCTGCAGTTCGCCGTAGCCCTCACCTTCCCTCTGACCGGGCATCTGGTGGCCACAGGAGGCGCTTACGAGGCCATGGACTTTAATACGATCGGTTTTCTCATCGCCAAGATCATGTCCCTGTTCCATTGATCTGAGGATGCTCAGCGTACGGTCTGTATCCTATCCAGACCGTACACGGATACAAAGATATCGTCTGCCAACGACTACGGAGGTCGCTGCTCATGGAAACTGCTACAGCTTATCTGCATTTGATCCAAGGAGACCCTTTCCTCGCGCCGATGCTGGCTTCTTATGATCATGCCGCCCGCCACGCCTGCGGAAAACGGGTGCTGGACTTTGGCTGCGGCTACGGCTGGGGCAGCTACATGCTTTCTCCCCACTGCCTTGCGGTCACCGGGTTCGATCCGGATCTGGAAAGGATACAGTTCGCCCGCCAGACCTTCCAAGCAAAAAACATCGATCTTCACTGGGATATCCGTTCCCTGGCCGGCCGTACCTATGACGTGGTCTGTCTGTTCATGGTACTGCCCCACGCAGCAGATCCCGCCGGCCTGTTAAGGCAGGCCGGCATCTTCTTAAAGCCGAAAGGCACGATGTGGATCAGTTTCCGCTCCAAGATCAGACATCCGAAAGACTGCCTGCCGGAAGCCGAAAGCCCTGGCGGCCGGGACCTTAATGCCCTCTTGGGCCAATGGGCCATGGGGTCCGGGTTCACGCTGGTCTGCCGGGAGCAGCGTTTTCTCTCTGCTGTTGAAAACTTGGAGGAACACGTTTATCATAAAGACATACGCACCTGACCCAACGACCGCTCTTGCAAAAAGCATCTCTGAAACCCCTTCCCATTCGAGTACGGCAAAGGATGATGAAAATGCTCTATAAACGTTGTATGCTGCTCATCGATCGGCTGATCAGCGCCAAACAACCCCTGACCACCAGCCAGCTGGCCGAGGAGCTGGCCGTCAGTCCACGCACGATCCGCAGCGATCTGGACACCATCGACCGGTGGCTGGCCGAGAATTCCCTGCACCCCATCACACGGATCCCCGGACTGGGCATCCTCCTTCCCGACGCAGACTTAAAGATCCGGCACCTTTTAGGCGACGATCTCCCTGCTTCCTATGTCATGTCCTCCCAGGAACGGGTCAGGGCCATCACCGGATGGCTCCTGTCCAGATCTTGCTCCACCAGTATCGCCAAGATCGCCGCCCGCCTTGATGTGAGCCCGGCCACCGTATCCAGCGATCTGACAAAGGTTCGGGAATGGATGGACCGCTACTGTATCCATATGGTCTCCAAGCCCCATATCGGGATCGCCGTCCAGGATACAGAGCTCAATATCCGGCGCGGTCTAGTGATGCTCCTTCGGGAGCTTTTGGAGACCGACACGAAACAGCAGCCGCTCATCGGCATGCGGTTCATGCAGACAGGGTCCATCCTGCGCAGATACCGGATGTCCTCTTTTTGCGAGACGGTAAAGCTGTGGCGGGAGGACATCCTGCTGATCATCCAGAAGATGCAGGAGGCCGCCCATGTGACCATATCCGATAATGGCTTCTGCGCTATGTTCGTCTATCTCCTGGTGGCTTTTGCCCGCTACCATAAGGGGCATGCCATCCATATCGAAAAGGGCCGTCATCTCCGTCCGCCCTTTTCAGACCCTTATGGCGGCAGCGCCCTCCGGGACCTGATCCACACACAGATCGGTCTGGATATGCCGCCTGACGAGATCTTCCTGATCCATACGGAGTGGATGTCCCTGCGCCGTTTCGGCGCTTCCCGGGATATCAATATCGAAAATGTCCTGATCGCAAAGGAGCTGATCGCCGAGGTAAAGGAGTCTCTGGAGATCCAATTTGAAGAAGGAGACGATACGATCTTAGATCTGGCCACCCATCTGAGCGTGATGCAGTACCGCTTATTCCTCAGTATCCCTTCCGAGCACAACCCAACATTAAAGGAGATCGAGGAATCCTTCCCTGACGTGTGCCAGGTAGTCCGGCAAAAGCTCTGGTCGATCTTAAAGGAACGGTTTGGCGATGTGGACCAGACGGTCTGCGACCGGGAAGCGGTCTATATCGCGATGTACGTCGTGGCCTGTATCCTGAAAAACCCCCTGGAAAATGCCATGAAAAAAGATGTGGTCATCGTCTGCAACAGCACGATCGCCACATCAAAGATCTTAGAGAACCGTCTGCGCTCGGTCTTCTATAACATCAATATCGTAGACACGCTCTCCTACCACGAGTTCATCAGCGCAAAAAAACCCTTAAACTGCGACCTGGTCATCTCCACGCTCCCTATAGAAAGCCCCTGCGACCAGTGCATCACCGTCAATCCGCTGCTCAATACAGAGGATGTGAACCGGCTGACCCAGATGTTCACCCTCCGCATGCAGAACATCGACCTAAATAAGTATATCAGCGCCACCATCAATATCGCCGCCCGCTCCCTGGAGTTAAAGCCGGAGGAGAGGATCAAGCTGTCGATCGAGCTGGCCAAGGATATCAAGGAGGAGGTGGAGGGGCTGGACAACAAGCGCAAGCCCACCTTGCGCGGCCTCTTAGACCGCTCCCTGGTGGCCGCCGGCGTCCGCGCCAAAAGCTGCTATGAGGCCATCCAGCAAGCCGGAGAACTCCTGATGGCCCGGGGCCTGATCGCCCAGGCCCACATCGACGCGATGATCAAGATCAAAAAAAAGCTGGGCGGCTACATGGTCATCGATAAAGGCGTGGCTCTGCCCCACCTTTTGGCGCCGGAGCTTGAAACGCCCTGCATCAGCGTGATCACGCTGGATAAGCCGGTGATGTTCGGCCACCCGGACAATGACCCGGTAGAGCTGGTGATCATGCTCCTGTCCAACCACAATACCGCCCACATCAAGATCTTGGAGGAGCTGGTGGACATCTTGGGGGACGAAGAAAAACGAGACGCGCTCCGCAATGCCAGGAACGCCTATGAGCTGCTGGGCATCCTCAGTTGATGCCCGACGTTTTTATCTCACCTCTTCCCACAGACCGCCGCCGGCTGTACAGATCCGCCGCAGCACTTCCTAAAGCCTGACCGTACGTTTATAGATCAGCACCGCCACCGCCGCCGTCACAAGCTCGGTCACCCAAAAAGCATGCCAGACCCCGGACGGCCCCCAGAGACAGCAGAACAAGTACGCGGCGGGCAAGATCACCACGATATACCGTGCCAATGCGATCATAAAGGACTGCACCCCTTTTCCAAGCCCCTCCAGCGCACCTTGGGATGTGACCGAGACGGAGGATGTGATGAAGCCGATGCTGATCACCCGGAAAGCATTCTGCCCATATGCGATCGTCGTGGGATCGTCCGTAAAACAGGCGATCAGCTGCCGGGCCGACACCAGGCACAGGACTGTGCCTGCCGCCATGATGGCGCAGCACATACAGAGGGCGGTCCAGTAGATCTTCTTTACCCTTCCGTACCCTCTCGCACCGAAATTATAGCCGATGATCGGGCGCATCCCCTGGATGACCCCATTGGCCGGGAGATAGAGGAAGGTCTGCAGCTTATAGTAGACGCCCAAGATCACCACATAGCTCTGGGGATAGGCCGCCAAGATCTTGTTCAGCGCCGAGATCAGCAGGGAGGGCAGCGCCATGTTCAAGATCGCCGGTATCCCGATCCCATAAAGCTGGAGGACCATCTTCTTTTCAAGGCGCAGCGCGTCCCTTTGGATCTTCACCGGTATGGGATGCAGCTTGTAAAAGGCCAGATAGACGGCCAGGGAGACGATCTGCCCGATCCCCGTAGCCAGCGCCGCCCCCTCGATCCCCATCTTTGGGAACGGCCCCATCCCGAAGATCAGCAGCGGATCTAAAAGGATGTTGGAGATACAGCCAAGAGATAAGCTGACCATAGCCACCTTCATCCTCCCCACAGCCTGGAAGAGCTTTTCAAAGTATAAGCTCAGCATGATCACCGGCGCAAATAGGAACGCGATCCGCCCATACCGCACCCCCAGATCCACCACCGCCCCATCTGTGGTGAACATCCCCAAAAACACCGGCATGACCGGGATGCTGACCGCCGCTGCCGCGATGCCGTGCAGCCCGGAGCACAGCAGGCTCTGGCCCGCCGCCTTATCCACATTTTCCTTATCCTCCGCTCCCAGGTAGAAGGCTACCAGCGCGTTGATCCCCACTCCATATCCGATGGCCACCGCATTGATCAGGTTCTGGACCGGATAGACCAGGGATAAGGCGGCCATGGCCTCCTCGCTGATCTTCGCCACGAAAAAGCTGTCCACGATATTGTACAGCGAGTTCACCAGCATGGAAAGGACCATGGGCAGCGCCATGGATGCCAATAAGGGCAGTACCGGCTTCTCCTTCATAAGCGTATCGTTCATCATCGACCTCCTGCTGACTTTTGTGCAGCTCCTTACAGTATGCCTTTTCCTATGTCTTATGCCTTCCAGCGCCATGCCTGGTCATCGCCGAGCCGCAAAAATACACCGCACGGCCATGACGAGACACACAAGGCCGCGCGCCTGCTGTACCGCGCTGCACAAGGCCGCACGCTGCCGCACACAAAAAGCCACACGGCCCTCCCGAAGGACGGTCGTGTGGCGAAAAAAGTCAGACTATAAAAATCCACACAAGATTTTAGTAAGATGATGATAGCACAGGATCTGGCAGCCGTCAAGCCATTTTCTCCTCATATCGGTCCGGCAGAGCTATACATAGATCACAAAACAAGAGTGCCAGATGCCAGTGTCACCATTCCCTATCGGTCATAATGCGCCGACACTGCCTTCAGATGCTGGATGATCGGCAGATGCTGCGGACATATCCCTTCACACTGTCCGCATCCGATACAGTCCCCGGCCTTGCCGAAGGTCTCGGCCAGATGTGCATAATTGCTCTCATTGACCGTCCAGCCCTTGGTCTCCACCTCCCGCATGTCTTCATTGTAGAGGGAGAAATACTGGGGGATCGCGATCTTCGCCGGACATCCATCGGTGCAGTAGGAGCATCCGGTGCAGGGTACGGCGATCGCGGAATTGATGATATCCGCCGCCTTCTTTACCATCTCCTGCTCCTCTTTTGTGAGCGGCGTGAACGCTTCCATATAGCTTACATTGTCCATGAGCTGCTCTAAGTCGCTCATGCCGGATAAGACCATCATCACCCCGTCCAGGGATGCGGCAAACCGGATCGCCCAGGAAGGCACGGACATATCCGGATCATGATCCTTAAAAAGATCCTCTGCCTCTTTGGGGACGCAGGCTAAGGTGCCGCCCTTGACCGGCTCCATGACGATCACCGGGACCTTATGCGCTGCCGCTACCTCATAGCATTTCCGCGACTGGATCCACTGGCTCTCCCAATCCAGATAGTTGATCTGCAGCTGCACGAACTCCATCTCCGGGTGAGCCGTCAAGATCTCATCTAAAAGCTCTGCATCATCATGATATGAAAAGCCCATATGCTTTACCAGGCCCTGTGCCTTCTTTTCCTTCAGCCAGTTAAAGCAGTCTAACTCCTGGTGCTTCTTGTAGCTGCTCTCGGACAGCCCATGGAGCAGATAGTAGTCAAAATACTCTGCGCCGGTCTTCTCCCGCTGTGCCTCAAAGATCTTGTCCCGGTCCTCCTTTGTCTCAAGAAAGCCTGCGTGGAGCTTGGTGGCCAACGTGAACTTATCCCTGGGATACCGGTCCACAAGCGCCTCCTTCACCACATTCTCACTGTTAAAACCGCAATACATCCAGGCTGTGTCAAAGTATGTAAAGCCTTTTTCAATAAAGATATCCACCATCTCCTTGACCTGCTCCACATCCACTGACGCCGCGTCTTCCTTGTCTAAAAGCGGCAGCCGCATAAGACCAAACCCTAACTTCTTCATTGCTATCTCCTGCCTTTCCCAAGTTTCTTTCTGCTGTTTCTATAGCCGCTTTTATTATATCGTCTTGGCCGGGACATGGCAAATACTTTATGCTTATGGCGTCAGCCACAGCCTGGAGATGATCTTCTTTCCGGTGAAGATCTTTGCGGGCGCTCCCATTTTTATGCAGCAGGATCTGCGGACAGGATAGCGGGCAGCAAAAAGGCACTATGTCCTCTCCCCCATCCGCCCCCGCAGATACTCTCCCATCTCGGTGACGCACATCAATGTGACCACCAAAAAACCGCCGGGGATCAGGATCATCCACCACCCTCCGCCCAGCAGCGCCCGCTCTGCCAGGGAAAGCATGCTGCCCCAGGAGATCGTCTCTAAGGGCAACCCGATCCCCATAAAGCTCAAGGTGGACTCGGCGATGATCGCGCTCCGGATATCCATGACCACCATGAACATGATGGAGGCGATAAAATTAGGTGCCAGATGGCGCAGGAGGATGTGGAAAAGACCGCCGCCCATACATCTTGCCGCGATCACATATCCGCTGTCCTTTATCTGGCGCACCTCCGTGCGGACCACCTTTGCCATGCTCATCCACCCGGCGATCCCGATGACAAAGGTGATGCTGTACACATTGGCATCCCCTAAGACCGCCTGGAGCAGGATGATGGTCAAAAGGCTGGGCACGCTCAGCAAGATCT
>CAJUSS010000097.1 GCA_910588895.1 uncultured Lachnospiraceae bacterium | reverse complement strand
CCCTCTTGTTCGACTCATGGCCTGTTCAGCTCTCAGCCTGTTCGGCTCACGGTCCGTTAAACTGCCGACCCGCTCAGATCAGCAGCCCGAAGCTCAATGACACGCCCAGCACCACGCCAAATACCACATAGATCATCCCTACCACCGCGCCTGCCACCAATGCACAGATCATGGGTTTATAGGCGCTGAGCCACTTGATCATCCCAAACAGCAGCAGGAAGCTGGTCACACAAAAGCCCAAGAGCGGCATCACGAGCACATAGACGAGCATGACCGCCATGGCGGCATAGGCCCGTTTATTATCTGCGGTCAGCAGCTTGAGCGGCACATCCTCCTCGGTCTTGATCCGCAGGGAGGAGATCGTCAGGCTGGCGGAGGCCAGCAGCATCAGGACCGCTATGATGATCGGGAAAAAGCCGGGGCCGGGGATCCCATCCTGTCCGGCCGGATAGGATACGCTTTGCAGGATCGTCGCCGCGGCAAGGAGCGTGAACACCCCTGCCAGTATAAGATTTCCTTTTTTCATCCATTCTCTCCATTTTCTCTGGGGCTGCCGCAAGGTGTGGGATAGGCGCCCATCTGCTTGCAGCAGCCTGCTCTACGGGTCATTTCATCGTCCATCCTTTACTGCCCGATATCCATCGATCCGATCAGCTCCTTGAACATCTCGTTCTCCTGCTGGATCCTCTTGCCGAAGGTCTCGGAATCCTCGATGATCACCGGATACATCGCGCCATCCATGAATTCCTTGAATTTATCTGTTCCAGCCGCTTCGATAAAAGCATCCTGCAGATAATCCACGATCTCCTGGGGAGTATCCTTGGGGACCCCTAAGCCTCTCCACGCACCGATCGATACATCATAGCCTAATTCCTTTGCAGTGGGGATATCCGGATCCTCTGCCATGCGCTCGTCCGCCAGAGCAGCCAACACTCTGAACTCACCAGAGGCCACATGGGGATAGACCTCCGCATAGCTGCAGGAGATAAAATCCAGATGACCGCCCAGGAGGGAGGTGATCATGGGGGCGCCGCCCTCAAAGGGTACATGGGTAAAGGAGGTCCCGGCCGCCTGCTCTAAGGCCACATTGGCCAGATGCCAGATCGCGCCCACGCCGGAATTGCCCGCCTGGAGCTTGGTGGTCTTCGATGCCTCGATCAGGTCGTCCAGGGTCTGATAAGGAGAATCCGCCCTTACGGTGATCACACTGCAGGTAAAATTCGCCATCATGATCGGGGTCCATTTCTCATAAGTCACATCACCGCCGCTGCCCGCATGGGGCAGGGTCACCAGCTCTACCGCGATATTAGACACCACATAGCCGTCCGGCTTGGCATTCTGCCCATAGGACATGCCTACCGCTCCGCCGCTGCCCGTCCGGTTCTCCACCGCGATCCCCTTGGGGAACTTGTCCTTCGCGCAGTCCACCAGCGCCCGTACGATCGTATCATTTCCGCCGCCTGCCGCAAAGGGGCATACCACCGTCACCGGCTTGCTGGGATAAGAAGCGCTCTTCCCACATCCCGTCACCATGCTCATCGCCGTCGCGGCAGCCAGTAAAGTTGCTAACATCCTCTTTTTCATCATACATTTCCTTTCTTTGTTAAAAGCCCTTCGGCTATCTTTCTACTTCTCTGTCCCTCATCTGCGCCGCTGTCCCTTCCCCGACCGCCGCATTCCTCTCACATGATCCGCATCACACTATCCGCCCGGACCCTCCGCACATCCTCATCAAAGCAGTAGAAGTCCGCGATACTGATATTGAACAAGGACTTCTCGATCTGGCTCACATCCACCCGGTTCTTGATCAGGTACTGCCAGATCCCAGTCCCCGAGATATCGCCCTGGAACAGAGCGCCCACCACATGGCCGTCCCGCAGGACCAGCTTTTTATGATCCGAAGGGGTCTCCTGGGTCAGGATCGTATAGTTATCCCCCTCCGCTCCTACGCTGCCCACGGACAGCATAGGCAGTCCGAAAAACTCACAGGTGTTCTTGATGCAGAACTTATCGGTATAGGCCTCCCGGCCTCCGGATAAGTTCACCGCCGCGATCCTCCCCTGCTCCACCGCATTGGGCCAGATCCCAGACAGCCCGGTCACATCCCCTGCCGCGTACACGTCGGGGCAGGAGGTCTGCATATACGCATCCACCTGGATCCCCCGGTTGATAAAGATCTCCGTATGCTCCAAAAAGCCTACATTGGGCCGTACCCCTGC
This sequence comes from uncultured Lachnospiraceae bacterium, assembly GCA_910588895.1. GTDB lineage: Bacteria > Bacillota > Clostridia > Lachnospirales > Lachnospiraceae > Caccovicinus. The sequence goes on along the minus strand of CAJUSS010000097.1, from coordinate 11,002 downwards.
CGCCACGATGAGGAGATCGCATTCTTCCTTTGTCCCGTCCGAAAGGATCACCTCGCAGATCCTCCCCTCTGCGTCCGCCGCCGTATCGCTGACGCCTACACCCAGGCGGAAGCGGACCCCGGCTTTTTCAAACCGCTCCTGATAACGCTCCGCGCTCACCTGATTGGTCTGCAGGGGCATGATGCGGGATGCCAGCTCCACCACTGTGATCAAAACGCCGTGGGGCAGCAGCCCGTAGACCACGTCCATCCCCACCAGCCCCGATCCGATCACCACCGCTTTTTTCGCTGTGGCGCAGGCCTCCCTGATCGCCTTTGCGTCTTTTAGGTCCCGGAACCCATAGACATTTGTCCCGCTCCTCAGATTGGGGATCCGGGGCAGCACGTAGGAAGAGCCTGTAGCTACCACCAGCTTATCGTAAGGGAGCAGCTCCTCCTTTGTCTGGATCTGCTTTTTTTCCGTATCCACCGAACAGACGGTCTGTCCCCCTAAAAATCCGATCCCCAGTCGCGCAAGTAAGTCCTCCTGGATAAAACTAAGCTCCTTTGCTCCCCGTTCCCCCTTCAGATAATGATGGAGCATGCAGCGGGAATATGGAAATGGGTCGCTGGCCAGCACCAGCACCTCTTCCCAGGGCTTTCTTTTTGCCAGCTCCACCGCAGCCGAGATACCGGCTGCTCCGGCTCCTATGATCACCGTCCGCATCACTCATCCCTCCTCCAGATAGATCGCATGCCGTTGGCAGACCTCCACGCAGCGCGGCGTTTCCTTATCCGTACAGTGATCGCACCGGGCCACATGGCCGTCTCCCGTGGGAAAGGGGATCCCATAGGGACAGTTCATCACACACATGTAGCAGCCCCCGCACTGCTCACTGTCATACCGCAGGTACCCTGTATCCGGACACCGGCTGATCGCGCCGCTCATGCAGCCCTGCATACAGGCCGACCTGGGACATTGGCGGCAGATCAATGGCACATACCGGCCCTTCGCGTCGGTGCGGATCTGCAGGCGGGACTTCCCGTCAGGAAAATGTCCTCCGCAGGCCGACATACATTTTCTGCACCCGTCACAGAGGGTAGGATCAACGATCACCCGTTTCACATGCCACCTCCATTTCTGCCAGACGGCGTATCCCGCCGTAGATCATGTTGCTCAAGCCCCTGTAATATTCCGTCCGCCCGTACAGCATCACATCCTCCCGCCAGGAGGGGATCCATGGGAGCATCTGGCCGGCAACAAAATCCTTTAGATCCTCCAGCCTCTTTTTTGCCTCCCCTCTCTTTCCCTCCCGCATATCCGTCTGCCAGCCCTCCAAAAGGGCGGTGATAAAAAGGATCTCATAAAGACAAGAATCCTCCGGAAGGCCTTTTTCCCTGCGTATGCCCAGGCCATACCTGCGATACCATTTCCCCGCCTGTGCCGTTGCGGCGTGGAACAAAAGCTTTTCCTCCTCCATGTAGACCGACCCCCAAAAAGGAGCCAGCGGGGTCGGCGTGCCGATGAAAAGCTGCAGATAGTCCTGCTCCCGCCTCTCCTCCATGCGCGGATCTTCCTGCAGGTCCTCCAGCCAAAGCTGGACCTGCCGGACCCCCTGGCGGATATACCGGTCCTCAGCTCCAAAGGGGCAGCCTGTAAACAGCCCGGTCTCTGCCCAGCGGGTCAGTGTGGAAGGCTCCAGCTCGTCATCCAGCGCAGCCGCCGCTACGGAAAAGAACATCCACGCATGCTTCCACTCCGTCATCTCATTTTCCATCCGCTCTCCTCCCCCTCACGTTCCTTCCTCTCTTCTCTCACGTTCTTTTCCCTTCCAGTCCCAAATCTCCTCTCCCATACCGTCTCCCTTTCCGTCCCCCTTTTCAAACGCCCATACCGCCACGCACTCCGGCTCCTCCGACCCTCAGATCTCCTCTGACCCGCAGATCTCTTCCGATCCTCAGATCTCCTCCGGCATATTGCGGATGCGGATCGTCCCCATTTCTTCCCCAGGCCGCATCCTGCGGTTCAGATGCAGGAGCATGGAGGGCTGGGTGACGGAGGCCGCCGGATACCCGATCGTGACCCCGTCTGCGGGAGGCCGGAAGGTATCCAGATCCACCAGCTTTAAACAGCGCATGGGACAGGCCGCCACACACTCCGGCTCCTTATGTTCTCTTACCCTGCGGCGGCAGAGGTCGCATTTTTCCGACACCCCTGCCGACCGGTTGGACTGGATCGCGCCGTGGGGGCATTTCTTTGCACATAGGCGGCAGCCCACGCAAGCCTCCGGATCGATCCATACGATGCCGTCCCCTTCCTTTTTGATCGCCTTCTGGGGACAGGCCTCCACACAGGCCGGCTCCTTGCAATGGCAGCAGGCCATGGACACAGAATAGCTGTACACTCCTACAGGGATAGGCGTTCCTGCATCATCCTCCTCCCAGGTACCGGTCACCATGTTATAGACCCTGCGATAAGAAAGGCCCGGGGGAAGATCGTGGGCATCTTTACAGGCCATCATGCAGGCCTTGCAGCCGATGCACCGATCACCGTCCAGATAAAAACCATACCGCATCCGATCACCCTCCTTTCGGCGTGCCATCCGGCGCAGACCAGGTATAGTCCGGCGCCAATGGCTCCCCTGTCCATCTTTCCACCCTTACATTGACCGTGTTCCAGGCCGACTGTCCTTCCCCGCACAGATGGCTGCCGGTGAGCACATTCGGATTTCCGCCCAGATCGATCCCGTTTTTGTTCATGCGGGTCCACCCGCCCTGCCCCAAGAGCAGCACGCCCGGCATCACCAGAGGCGACAGGCCGATCCGCCTGCACACCTTTCCGTGACGGCTGGCGATCATCACCGTATCGCCGTGCTTTAGGCCCAGATCGCGTCCGTCATTGTTGTTCATCAGAGCCTCTGCCGGGAACAGCTCGCGGAGCACCTTGACCTGGTCAAAGCCCTGATGGGCACGGCGCAGGTGATGGATGCTCACCATCTGGAAAGGATACTTTCCTTTCTCTCTTTTTTCAAAGTCGGAAAAGGTCGCTTCAAAGCCCTCCGGCTGGGGAACATAGCGGGCTGTCCCGTCGATCTTCGATAAGCCAAATTCCTCATAGCGGCGGACCAGCTCCTCACAATAGATCTCCAGCTTCCCGCTTTTTGTCGGGAGCGGATGGCCTGCCGGATCCCCGATAAAGTCTGCGTCCTGGACATAGCCGAACCGGTCGTTTGGATGCCGCTCTACCTGATAAACACCGGTCTTTTTAAATTCGCTCCAGGCGATCCGCCCCTTTTGGGGCACCGCCTCAGCGCCAAATCCCCGGATATCCTCCTCTGTAAAGGTGAGCAGCGGGTCATAGCCGCTGCCGTCCTCCCGGATCACCCGGGCGCCGTACAGCTCATTAAAGGCGATCTCCTCATCGGACAGGGGCTGGGCCAGCTTGGGGTCTAAGCCCCACCGCCTGCACAGCTCTGCCTGTATCCAGCTGTCATGGCGGCATTCGAACATGGGCAAGACCACCTGGGAGGAATAGATCATCAGCTCCCGATTGGTCTGGATCAGCACCCCGCCGAACCGCTCCCAGAAGGAAGAGGCCGGAAGGACGATATCCGAATACTGGCAGTCCGGCGTCATCTGCAGATCGCTGGATACCACAAAGTCCACCTTGCGGAAGGCCTTTATGGCGGTATTGAAGTCCGGGTTCTGGTTCATCCTGGCCCCGCATCCCACCTTCCAGATCATGCGGATATCGATCTGGCGTTTGCCGTCCAGGAAATGGGTATGCTCCCCCTCCACCACGGCCTTCCACACCTCAGACATAGCGATCCCGTAAAACTTATCCGGGTCAAACTTCCCGGCCCCTAAGCTGCCGCCGCCTTTGGGCAGCTCGCAGACCGGATCGGCCGGCAGGACCAGCTTCCTGTCTCCCGGATAGACCAGGGGCGGCCCTCCAAAGACCAGGTTCCCCGCACCGGTGCCGATCGAGACCTCCGCGCCTGACCGGCCCACGTTCCCGGTCATCCAGCCTACCGTGTAGAAGGCCTGGGCGAACCGGCCGCCCTCATAGGTCCTGGCCGGCGCAAAGCTGGCTTTCATGCTCATGGGCTTTGCGGTGGCCATCTGCCGGGCCAGACTCTCGATCTGCTCCGGACCGGTACCGCAGATCCTGGCAGCCCATCCCGGGGTCTTCGGCGTACCGTCAAAGGTCCCCAGCACATAGTCCTTAAAGTTCTCCCTTGGATCCGCCCCTTCGGGCATATGGGCCGCGTCAAAGCCGATACAGTAGGTATCCAGGAACGCCTGGTCCTGTAAGCCCTCCCGGATCATCACATAGGCCAGGCCCAGAAGGAGGGCCGTATCCGTTCCGGGCCTGACCGGGACCCATTCATCGGCCAGCGCCTGGGCCGTAGGGCTGTACCAGGTATCCACCACGACGATCTTTGCCCCGCGCTCTCTGGCCTGGGCGTAATGCCAGGTGGGATTGCCCGGAGCGCTCCATGCGGGATTGCCCGCCCATAAAAGGATCAGCTTGGCGTTGCGTATCTCAAACCGGTCGCTGGAATCTAACCGACCTCCGCTCCACTCCCCCTTCATCATATTGGCCACCACCGGGACCGCGCCCTGGGAGGCCTGGCCCCAGGTGGTGGTGCAGCCGCCGTAGGCGTTCAGCGCCTCCCCGTGATAAAGGCCGGGGATGACCCCTCTCTGTTCAAATCCGGTAGCCAGGATCGCCCGGTTCCCATAGGTCTCCTTGATCCTGGTGGTCTCCCGGGCGATCAGATCCAGCGCCTCGTCCCAGGAGATCCTTTCCCACTCATCCCGGCCCCGCAGCTCCTTATCGCCGCCTCCCGGCGCCCAGTGCTTCCTTTTTAAAGGATATTTCAGCCGGTCTGCCCCAAAGATCAGCTGCCGCAGGGCCCTTCCTCTGGCGCAGCCCCGCTGCTGGGGATAGTCCGGCGTATCCTCGTGGAGGTCATCGGTCTTTTGGTACAGCACCTTTCCGTCTACCACATAAGAACGGTTGACGCACCTGCCGCCGCAGTTAAAAAAGCAGGCATGGGTGACCCAGCGCCCCTCCTCCGACGCCTCTTCCGCCGGGACCAGCCAGGAAGAGTAATGGATCTTTTCCGCTTCCATCTCCCATACTCTGGACACCTCATCGATCTTTGCTCCTGCCATATCCCGCCTCCTCTTGATGACCTCGACTTTTTTTCTTGTTTATAGTATAATGGATAGCGACCGGTTTTGTACAATAGTTATATCTGGAAGTGTTTATAGCTTGAAGCTATAGGCTATTTTCCACTGGTCGATCAAACGATCCGCCACCTATCTCTGCTATAGAGCCCTTTGGCGCGGGTGTGAAAAGTCCAAGGAGATGACCAACATGACCAATAATCAATTGCGCTATGTGATCAGCGTAGCGGAGAACGGCAGCTTTTCCGGCGCGGCAAAGAAACTGTTCCTTACCCAGCCCTCCCTTTCTAATCAGATCAAGGCCCTGGAGGAGGAGCTGGGCACGCCGATCTTTATCCGGAAGCATCATGAGCTGAAGCTGACAGAGGCCGGTCACGATCTGGTGCTTTATTCCAAACGGATCCTAAATGAGCTGGACCATTTGCAGAGTCTGATGCAGTCCTACTCCTCCTATTCCAGAGGCAGCCTGACCATCGGCGCCTTTACCAATGCCGGCTACCTGGGGATCTTCCAGATGGTCATGGACTTCCAGAAGCTTTATCCAAAGATCGATATCCGCCTGGTGATGGACCGGAGCAGCCGCCTGGTGGAGCTTTTGATGACCCAGGAGATCGACGTGGCTTTCCTCAGCGCCAGCGAGTCCGTCCTCCGGTCCGGCGATCTTCAGTATGCCCAGCTGGATGAAGAGCCCTTCGTGGCGGTGGTCCCCAGGGACCACCCGCTCCACGACCGCAGCGCCATCGAGAGCGCGGCCTTAAAAAATGAAAAGGTCATCCTTCCCACAGATGACCTTTACGCCCATTCCCTGCTCCTCAGCGCCCTGTCCCATGACGGCGAGCCTCCCCTCTTGTGCGGGGAGTGCAGCAGCACGGAAAGCTGTATCCAGATGGTGGAGAGCGGCTTCGGGATCTCCATCGTCACCGCTTTTGTCGCCAGGCAGTTGAAAAACGATCATTTCCACATCCTGCCCCTGATCCCCACGATCCGCTTAAAGCTTTACCTGGCGATGCTAAAGACCTCTTATCCGGGATCGATCTCGGACGAGTTTTTCGGGTTTTTGCAGACACGGTTCCGATGATCCATCCACATCTCTCTCGCCCATAGCCGCATACGGCGAGCGCATCTATGACAGGTACGCCACGACCTTAACGGTGGTCAGAAAGGTAGGAAAAACATGGATATACTCTTCTTTTTTGCCGCCTGCTTAGGCCTGGCGGAAACGGTCGATCTGTTTATGGGGAAGGATTTTTTGATGTTCATGGGCAGCAAGATAGATGAACGGGATTATGATCTGCAGAAAGTCTTCCGCGTAGAAAAATGGCTGTTTGCCGCAGATACCCTGGGATGCTTTATCCTGTCCAGGGGTTCATGGATCGGCCTTTGGGGGCAGATGGCGGTGATCTTGATCCTGTTACTCACGGTGATCATGCATACATGGGTGTTCAATGACGAGCGGTTCATGTCCGCATCCGGGATAAAAAAGAAACAGCAGAAAAAAGAGGCCAGAAGAGTCTGGCGGGAACAGAAGAAGAAAGGGTAGCACTACTTTCACAGGTTGGCCAAAGGGTCCGCTCCGGAAGGGCCATATCACACCGGAGACGCGCTCCCTCTCCAATCAAGCGCAGTGGGTATAGGATGACTGGTCAGCTTTAGCATACTCTGTTCCAATAGATCTCGGAGCAGGAGCGCGTCCTTTTTGTACCATGCCCCGGACGCAGCGGACCGTCCGCCACATCCTGTCATAGGACTCTCTGGCATTGGTGTGAAAAGCCGCATCCGCCTTGCAGCATCAAAAATTAAAGTACAAAAAGGTGGACACTCCCGCAAAGGACACCACCGCCCACACCAGCAGCAGCGCCGCGCCCACAGCCTTCGCCGCCGTAGGTTTGAAGTCCTTCTCGTGGAGATGGGGAAAGCCCAGGCAGAGAAAGAGCGCTCCCAGCAAAAAGACCCACATATAGATCCTGCTGCTCTTATCCCATAATGCGCCGACCAGGCGGGCCGCCTGCGCATTTTGCCCGATCACCCGTAAGAGCAGCGACCGGAAGGCCTGCAGGATGGTCTCCACCTCCGGCAGGACGAACACATCGGTCAAGTCCTTGGAAAGGGAAAAGGAGTCGGCCTTCAGGAGCCTTTTATATAAGGAAAAGGCCTGTCCCACATCATCGGCCCTGAACAGCAGCCACATAAGGTTCACAAAGATAAATGTGTACAGCCATCGGAGACTCCGGCTGCATCTTGCCAGGCTCTTCTGAAAGATCCGCTCTATCACCTGGGCCAGGCCATGGATAAGACCCCACAGGATAAAGGTCCAGCTGGCCCCATGCCAGAGCCCGCTGACCAGAAAGACCAGCAGGATGTTCCCATAGGTACGCTTCTCTCCCTTTCGGCTGCCACCCAGCGGAAAATACACATAGTTCCGCAGAAAACGGGTCAGGGTCATATGCCACCTTTTCCAAAAGTCCACCACCGAGACCGCCTTATAAGGGGAAGCAAAATTGACCGGAAGATCCAGCCCGAACAGCTTTCCCAGCCCGATCGCCATGTCGCAGTAGCCGCTGAAATCAAAATAGATCTGGAAGGTATAGGACAGCATCACGCAGACCAGCTCCAGCCAGGACAGAGCAGGCAGAGCGGCCCATCCCCAGGCCACCGCCCGCCCGAAGGTATCGGCGATCAGCACCTTTTTAAAAAGGCCAACGGCAGATATGTAGCAGCCTGCGGCAAAACGGTCATGGTCGATCCCGCCTTTTCCTGTGCATGTCCCCCACTCCCCTCCCGTATCTTTATCTTTGCCGCTTTCCAGCTCCTCACCTGTCTCCCGATCCGCGCCTCCATCCATACCTCCGGCCACAGCTGCCGCTCTCCTCATCCCGCGGAACTGACCGATCAGCTCATCATGCAGCACGATCGGCCCGGCCACCAGCTGGGGAAAGAAGGACACAAAGGCGGCATACTCGATAAACTGATAGCCCCTTGTCTCCCCCCGATAGGTATCCACCAGGTAGGAGATCTGCTGAAAGGTAAAAAAGCTGATCCCCAGCGGAAGGGCCACCGCCTTTAAGGGAAGGGAGGTCCCCAGCAGCCTATTGCAATTTTCCGCAAAAAAATAAAAGTACTTAAAGTAAAAGATCGAGCCGATGTTGAGCAGGATACCGAAAGCAAGGAGCCACCTGCCCGCCCCGCCCCTGCTGCCTGCCGCTTTGCTGCTGCCTTTCCCCTCCTTGCTGTCTCTCTCTCCGCTGCCTCTCTCCCCGCTCCCGCCTCCCATCCGCTTTCTCTGCTGCCGGTCGATCATACAGGCGATCTGCCAGTTCACAACGATGCTGACCGCCAGCACCGGCAGATAACGGACATTGTCGTAGGCATAAAAGAAAAGAGAAGCCGCCGTCAGCTCCAAAAGGGCCGCTCTATACCAGCCAAAACGACGGCACAGATGGTATCCGGTCAATACCAGCGGCAAAAAATAAAGTACAAAGTAATAGGAATTAAATAACACAGCCTGTCCTCATCTCTCCTCAGCGATCCTCTCCATAGAGGCTTTCATAATCATACCCCATGTACAGCTCCCGGATCCGGTCTATATACGCTTTATAGTCCTCCTCCGTCAACAGCCCCTCTCCCTCTGCCATGCACCGCAAAAGCTCCGCGTTCACCGCAGCGCTGTAATGGGCCTGGTCCTTATAGTTGTCTAAGTCGCACACGATATCCTCCCGGTCCCCAAAGGCGAAAAGCCGGATGTTCTCGATCCCCACCAGCTCCTGGATCTCCGCCTCCATACCGTCGATATCCCGCTGGGTGATCCCGTTCTGGTGCTGTACATCCCAGTAGCAGATGCTGTAGGGCGGGATAAAGACGTAGAAGGTCACCTCCGGGTAGGCCAGGGCGATGTCTGCCACGTTCTGGCGCACGTTCCCCCGCACCAGCTCCTTTTCCTCCTGGGACATCCCAAAGGCCAGGTCTGACCGGGGCGGCCTCTCGTAGGTCGCCAGCACCGCCTCCTTCCCGAACACCTGGCCCTGCTCCCAGAAGGAATAGGCGTCAAAGGAGGTGGTCTCACCCCCGGCCCGGGTGTACCGGACCGCCCCCAGCGTATCCTCCAGAAAGATCGTCTTGTTCAGGATATAGTACACATCGGTAAATGGGTCCCCGTCGATCATGAACCGGGGATAGACATAGCCGGCATCGCCTGCATTCCCATAGTAAGAGGCATCCTTATCCTGGATCAGCGCGCTCAAGTCCGTGGTCATCAGCACCATGCGGATATCCGGGTTCGCCCTCAGCGCTACGCGGAGGGCATCCCCGATCTCCTTATAGTTTCCGCCAAAATAAGAAAGCTTCACCGAGTCCACACCAAAGAGCGAGTCCACCTCCGTGGTCTTAAAATTCGCCATCATGGAGGTCCCCGTTAAGATCGCGTCATAGGAAAAATGCCGGGCGATCCCATCGTTCTGATACCGCTCGTTCTTCAGCTCATAGGCAACCCCCGGCAAAGGGCCATGGTAATGGAAAAAAGGGTCGATCACGATGGTAGGGAGCGCAAAGGCAAGGAGGCCCAAAAGGACCGTGACGAAAAAGAACCGTTCGAACCGTCTGCCATCCATCCTCTCTCCCCCTTCCCTTTTTTCGACTGTCATCGGACCTCCTTATCCGATCCGACTGCTCTGCGCATTTCCCTGCCATACAGCCCTTGCGGTCCGTACCTTGCCGTCCGTACCGCAGGACTTATCGCCTTCTCAGCCCTTCCTCCTGACAAAATTCCCATAAGCCCCGATCAGGTTCGCTTCATTAAAATATCTGCACACCGCTATCTGGGCTTTGGGGAAATATTGCGGATAGACTGCATAGAGATAGTCCAGGTTCCGCTGGATGTACTCCAGCAGCTTGGGCTGCCGGCTGATCCCGCCGCCGATGGCGAAACGCTCCGGATCATAGATGAACTGGATGTTCATGATCATCCGGGCCACCACCCGGGTGAACTCATCCAGGAGCTTCTCCATATCCTTATCGCCCCCTTCCAGCCACTTGAAGATCAGCTCCCCATCGACCTCTTCCTTCTCCATGCCCTTTAACCTGGCCGCCATCTCCACCAGTCTGGGGTTTCCGTTGACCCCGGCCCAGGAATTCGCCATTTCGTCCACATTGTCCGTCATGGTGATAAAGCTGAACTCTCCCGCCGCAAAATGGTTCCCCATATGGATCTGGCCGTCCTTGATCAAGGCTCCTCCGATCCCGGTCCCCAGCACTAAGACCACGCCGTCCCTGCAGTCGGAGAGCGCTCCCCAGGCCGCCTCCGCCAGCGCCGCACACTTGGCGTCGTTCATGATCGCCACCGGGACCTTTACCCGCGCCTCAAGCTCCTCCACCAGATGGAGGCCATCTGCAAACCGCAGGTTCCCTGCCGTGACGCAGATCCCCTTCCCACTGTCGATGATCCCCGGCACGGACATGCTGATGCCCTCTACCTGGCCTTCAAACTTCCGGTAGATCCCCTCCAGACAGTCCAGGTACTCCCGGATCCCGTCATAGGGTGTAGGTACCTTCCCATAGTCCAGGATCTCCCGGTCCTCTCCGATCCTCCCATACTTGATCGAACTGCCTCCCACGTCGATGCATAAACAAGTCTTGCCCATCTTTCCTTTCCTCCTTGTACCTTTTAAGGAGCACCCAGCGCCCGCTCTCTGTCCGCCGTCCTCGGGCCGTCCGCCTGCTCCGTCTGATAAAGATTATACACAGAAAGGAAAAGATTTGCAACCGGTTCTCTCCAGTGACGTTTTGTAAAGGACTTTTTAATCATATTTACAAAAAATTTACATTTTAGGGCAAAA
>CAJUSS010000096.1 GCA_910588895.1 uncultured Lachnospiraceae bacterium | reverse complement strand
ATGGCTGTAAATGTGCCGGAGAAAATCGTCTATAAGGGGCGGATCAGGACCACATCTCAGGAAAGGGCCAGGAAAGCGGAAGACTATAAGGTCCTCTGTTCCAGCATTGCAAGGTATCAGCAGAAGGATGTGGAAACGGCAGTGAACTTACTGCGCTCCGACGCGTTGTATCGGGGAGAGCAGATCCTGCCGATGGCCGAGTGGTTCCTGGAGACCATAAGATCGGCCCGCGGTAAGGCGGATGCGGACAATATCCTCTGGTACAGGGCCGCATCCGCCCCCAGCGGCTTCTGCCATATCCCGGCCAGCATGGTCGGCACTCTGCTGGATGACATCATCGAAGGGTACAGTGTTCCTGCCATCAAGGACAGGTTCAATGAGAAGATGCATCCCTTGCAGTATCAGCGTCCCCAGGCTGCCCCGGCTGCCGGAAATGTCAAGCGGGCGGAGGAGATCGTGGCGAAGCTGGGCCTGGAGAGGTCTCTGGAGCGCCGCTATGCCCATCTGGATGAGGTGCAGGCTATCTGGAAACCTGTCCATGAGCAAAGGACTGCCGTTGGCGGTGTGTTCGCCGGCATCCCCATCAAAAAGAAGCGGTGTGGGGGCAGGGATCAGGAGGTCGAGGCGCCGGAAACCGTGATGACCTTTGAAAAGTTCCGACGCACGGTCCTTCCCGGCGCAAAGAAGATGGAGCTGCTGGTCAGCGATCAGGACGGACCCTACGCCGCATTTCTGACCGCTGTACATCCCGACGCGCCTCCGATCCTCCGGTGGGACTGGGAGGATGAGCGCGATCCGTTCTCCTGGTATCTCTACAATAATGGCAGTTCCTATAAACGCTGGAACCTGTCTCCAGGCTGGACCGTGGTAACGGCAGTGGTCCTCCAGCCGAATATGTGGAGCAGCCGCCCCTGTGGGTATACCACCAGCGGCGCGTTGTTCGTTCTGAAGGGGGCGAAGGATCTGGCTGGATCGTCGTCCGCCTGCCTGTTCCCGAGTTTCCTGAAAGGAGAGCTGCATGAAGTCCGGGCGACCATCGAGGCATACTCCAACCATACAAAGCCTATCGGGAATGAGGATGCAAACGTCTGTGGCCTGCTCATCCAGAGCAGCAGCAAAAGCTTTTCGGTCAAGCTCCGGGTGACTACAGATGTGGGTGTCGCCCTTTACATGCTCGACCGCTGGGACTGAACGGAGTGGACCAAAGGGCAATGATGCCTGGAAGGTGCGTTATATGACATGGGCGAGAAGCCGCTTTTCTCAAAGCGGCGAAAAAGATCGCGGGAACATGATCTTTTCAACTTTTTACTTTTTTCCATAGATCTCCCCCTTCTCAAACGTATCGTTAGTACAAGGTCAAAGCGAAAGAGAGCACTGCCATGGATGATCAGCGATTTGAAGGAAATATCCGCCGTATCTGTCAAAATGACAGGGAAGGACTGAAAAATATCTACGAGGACTACTGTCCCATGATCTTTTCCGTAGTTTCAGATATTTTAAAGAACCGGGAAGACGCAGAGGACGTGACTTCGGAGTTTTTTATCCGTCTGTGGGATATCGCGGATACATACCGTGGGGGCAGGTGAGATCGGCTCCGGCCACAGCGTGACGGCTCTCTATGAGATCATCCCGGCGGGAGAAGGGGATACCGGGGACGATGGGGGGCTGAAGTATCAGACCGTGGGAGATCTGGTGGACAGCACAGAGCTTTTGACCATCAGCCTGCGGTACAAAGCGCCTAATGGCAGCAAGAGCACCCTTCTTTCCTACCCTGTGGAGTCCGGCAGCTACAGTCCCGTGCTGTCAGAAGATTTGTCCTTTGCGGCGGCTGTGGCGGAGTTCGGCATGGTGCTCCGGGACAGCGAGAACAGGGGCAACGCCGACTATGACACGGTCCTGGCCCTGGCGGAGCCATGTATCCACAGGGATACGGACGGATACCGGAAGGAGTTTTTGCGATTGGTGGAGATGGCTAAGGAGCAGTGAAAGATCTGCGTATATCTCGATCCTAAAGGAGGGAAAACGGCATGACAGCCATGCCAGAGCCATACCGGCCAACGATCCCATGACCCTATAAACAAGGGAGGCTCCCTGGGGAGCCTCCTTTTATCCTTGCACCATCTTCCGGATCAGCTCCACCGACCCGTCGATCCCATAGCTGGCACTGTTGATACACAGATCATAGTGGACCGAATTTCCCCACTGCCGTCCCGTATAATACTTGTAATACTTCACATGGTCCCGGTCCATTTTTTTCAGCATCTGGACCGCCTGCTTCTTTGTCATCGTTCCCTCATTGACCGCCATGACCCGGTGGACCCTCTGCTCAAAGGGCGCATTGATGAAAATGCTGATGTGGGGGATGTGGTTGTTGGTCAGGATCACATGGGCACACCGCCCCATGATGATGAGGTCCTCCTTCTTCGCCATGTCGCAGATCAGGTCCGACTGGTTGAAAAAGACGGCATCACTTTTAGACAGTCCATGATAGCGGCTGAATTCCTTCATCCGCTGCCTTATGGTCCGATCCGGCCCCTTGGCAAAGGCCGGCTGGGTATAGACTGGCTGGGTGTAAACGGTCTGGACATTGCCGTCGGCATCCCGGCGGCTTTTATAGGGGTGTCCTGCGGTATCCGCCACCAGATCCTTCTCCGCCTCCAGACGGTTCAGCACCGCATTGAAGATCTCCACATCATAGAAATTCATCTTCAGAGAGTCCGCCAGAGCAAATCCGATCTCTGTTCCGCCGCTGCCATAGGTGCGGCCGATACAGATGATCTTGTGATCCTGCCCGGAGAAACGGTTTGCCAGATGCAGGGCATTGACCGCTGCCATCTGCTGATCCAGGATATCGCCCTCCGCAAAGCTGGTGGGCAGGCTGGTGACATCCTTTAAGATCCGGTCATACGCAGACATGATCATTTTCCGCATACTGCGGTCCTGGATGGTACGGGCCATATTACTGATCAGAGCCAGCTCACTGCGCACCAGATGGGCCTGCCTGCGCTCCAGCATCAGCTCGCACAGCTCATTTACGCAGCTCTCCCTGTCCCGGTTGAACACACGCCCCAGAGACGAGCCCAGCTGTGCGTATACCTCCGCATCCAGATCATAGATACGCTCTGCCAGTTCACGGATCTCTTCCTTACTATGTTCCATAGCTGTCTCACCTCCCTACAAAAAGAAAACGACCATATCCAGCAGAAACACCGGAAACAGAAATTTCAGTGACCAGACAAAATATCCGAAAAATGACGGCATGGAGATACCATTCTCATCGGAAATGGATTTGACCATAAAGTTGGGCGCATTTCCAATATAGGTATTGGCTCCCATGAACACAGCACCGCAGGATATGGCCATAAGCATCCGCACCGGAACCGTGCCAAGGGATGTGACGACTCCCTGGGCAAAGTTCATGGAGCCCGCCGTAGTCAAAAATACCAGGTAGGTGGGGGTATTATCCAGGAAGCTGGACAAAAGCCCCGTGGCCCAGAACATCTGGGCCGGCTCTGTGATTCCCAGGCTGGCTCCCACGGACTTTAAGAGCATCAGGGCCGGCTGCATGGTGATAAAGATCCCCACGAAGAGGACGGCCACCTCCTGGATCGCACCCCAGGTAAAGTGGTTTTTCCTGCGGATATCCGGACTCGTGGTCTTAAAGGACAGAGCCGCAACCAGCAGGATCACCGCGATCTCGATCACCGACGGCCAGCCCAGCACCACCTCGCCGAAGATCCGGATGCCGCGTACATGTCCTTCCCCATCCTGAAAAGCAGCCATCCCCGGCAATGTACCACTTAAGATGACGGCTCCCACGATCATCACCAGAAAGACCAGATTGTGCAGCCCCTCAAGACGGATCTCTGTACCCGGTCTGCTGATATCTGGTTTCAGCCCCATGGCGATATCCGCACAGTACATCCTGCGGTCGATCCGGTAAAACAGCCACAACAGCACCACCATGTTCAGCGCCATGACCGGCAGAAGCCTCAGACTCCAGAAAAAGGGGACACCCCTGGAAAATCCCATAAGCAGCGGCGGGTCCCCGATCGGTGTGAGGCACCCCCCGATATTGGAGATCAGGAAGATAAAAAACACCATGATATGGGCCCGCTTCTTCCGCCAGGCATTCATCTTGATCACCGGACGCACCATCAGCATACTGGCCCCGGTGGTCCCGATCAGGCTGGACAGCAGTGTTCCCACAGTCAGCAGCAGGACATTCACCCTGGGCGATCCGGCCAGATCCCCCTCCATGGTGATATTACCCGCCACACAGAACAGCCCAAACAGCAGGATGATAAAGGTAAGATAATCATTGACCATACATTCCAGCACCGTCTCCAGAGTATGGGAAACCCCAAAGGACCATGCAAATGGAACAGCAAATAATACAGACCAGAAAGCTACCACCACTGGCTGGTGCTCCTCCCACCAATGGGCTGCAGCCAGGGGCATCACAGCGATGCACAGCAGCAGACCCACGAAGGGGATACAAAGCAGCGGCAAAATATTTCCAGATACCATCACTTCATTCAAATCCAAGACCTCCTTTATCCTATCATGTACACTCTTAAGTCTCCACGCACCTGCCTTTGCGGCGGATCACATTATCTTCAGACATACCTTAACATTATATGAGCTTTTTTAAGATTTGGCATCGGAAATGATCCACGAGATATTTTTCCGGCTTTTCGATTCTTTGGAAAATATGTACAGAGGATGTCCCCGGTGTGATATGGCTCTCCTGGAGGGGACCCCTTGACCAACCTGTGAAAAGTAACACGCGGTAACAGTTCAGGGCATTGACAAGAGTTCCCAAAAAACATATTATTAAGAATAAGGAGAGAACAATGGTGGCAGATCACGTGATCCCGGATGATAACCCAGTCAAGGAACGGTTTGGTGAGATGATGGATGGACAGATCTGCTATCATTATTTTAATACAGACATCTGGGCCTGCTAAATGGCCCTTTTTTTTGACTAAATGGTTCTTTTTTTCGAAACTGACCGATCATGCGGCATAAAGTGCCAGTTGGGAGAGGATGAGCTCATCTGCATGAAGATCGTGATAAAATTTAGAGAGACTTCCAGGAGTTTCAAGAGACTTTTTCACAAAAAGAGGAGGAGTATAAGTATGAGCAAAGATATTTCCCGTCGTGAGTTCCTGAAGGGAGCGGGGGCGATCGCAGCTGGTATGGCGAGCATGGGAGTACTTGGGGCATGTGCTGCGCAGACCAGCGAGACAGCGGCGGCAACAGCTGCTGCTACGGAGGCCGCCACAACAGCTGCTGAGACAGAAGCCGCCGCAGAGAGCGTGGAGACTGCTGCGGCAGAGGTCGCTGAGCGTGTGACGGAGGAGCTCCCGATCCCTGAAGTGGATCCGCCGGAAAAGACGGAATATTCGTGCGACGTCCTGGTCATCGGAGGCGGATTTGCGGGCTTGAGCGCGGCTGCGGCTGCCAGTGATGCAGGACAGTCTGTGGTGATGATCGATAAAGGCCGTCCAGGCTATTCCGGCCTTGCGCCGTGGCCCAGCTCTCACCGTTGGCTGGATGAGGATATCGACGATGCGCAGGCATTCCGCGATTGCATCAACCGCGGCGGAGAATATATCGGAAATATGGACTGGTATGAGGTATGGATCAAGGAGTCCAAGCAGACCTATGAGCGTCTGATGGACTGGCGGATCCTGACCCAGTATCCAAAGGCTTCGGATGCCGGTGATTATTACGACAAAAAGGATTACGCAGGCTACCGGGAAGCATTTGCCCAGTATGACCGCCGTACCAAGTGGGTGGAAGTGCTGGAGTCCAAAGGGATCGAGTATGCGGAGTATACCATGATCACCAATGTCATCGTGGAGGATGGCCGTGTCTGCGGTGCGGTAGGCTTCCATGTACCCAGCGGCGCGATCGTCACCTGCCACGCGAAAGCGGTGGTCATGTGTATGGGCGGCGGATGCTATAAGCCCACCGGCTTCCCGGTAGGCGGCGTCACCTTTGACGGTGAGTATATCGCTTATAACCTGGGACTTCCGATCGCGGGCAAGGAATTTGACGATTTCCATATGACCTGTTCCTGGGCGCCGGGCAACGCGTTCCAGAACAATAACTGGACTTATCTGGAGAACATCTGGCTGTGCGGCGGCGACGTTACCGCCGAGACGGCGGAGAGCTACGCTACCAGCAAGGGCAAGGTCATGGTCTTAGACCGAGTGACCAAGGCGGTCACCGGCCTCAGCGCTACGGACGGGACAGCTGTGGAGGATATGTCTGAGCAGAGCATCACGAGAAAAGGCGGTTCTGTGGTCGCAGAGACGAACCCCAACGAGGTCCGTACCGGTAAGGATAATGATACCATGTTCAAGGGCGACGTCTATGGTGCTGCCGTGGGCTTCGGCGGACATTTGAGCTGCGGCGTCCTCTGCGGTCTGGACGATCTGGTAGGCTACAGCGGGATCCCCGGTCTGTATGTGGCCGGTGACGGCATCAACGCGTCTGCGCCCAGCGGCGCGGCATATCCCTGCGGCGTAGGCTTTACCTCTAACTTTGTATCCATCCAGGGCAACCGTGCAGGTGCGGCAGCAGCGGGATACGCGGCCGGCGTAGACCTGGTAAAGGTGTCTGCGGATGCGATCGCGGAAGAGACCGCACAGATCCAGGCCCCTCTGGCGGTGGATAGTGGATTTGACCCCAACTGGGCAAGAGATCAGCTGCATGCGATCATGGCTCCCTATTGGATCCATGTTGCAAAGAACAAGGATACCCTGACCGGCGCTCTGGCGCAGGTGGAGTATCTGCGCGATCATGTGGCTCCGAAGCTGATGGCAAGGAGCAGCCATGATGTAAGGCTCTGCCTGGAGATGAAACATAAGATCCTCAGTGCTGAGATGAAGCTCCGTGCCGGCTTAGCCCGCGAGGAGAGCCGTGGGCTCCATTATCGCTCTGACTTCCCTTATCGTGATGATAAAAATTTCCTTTGCTACATCACCGTACAAAAAGATGAAAACGGCAACATGACCACCGCCAAGGTCCCGGTAAAAGACGCTTGGAAGGGCGATGTGAACGCCGATCATGAAGAGCGCTATAAGTTCTACTTCCCGGGTGAGCGCGAGGCGCTGGGCCTGCCGCCGGAAGAAACCTCCGGCGGTTGGGCTGGCTGATAAAGTGTCGGGATAGATGTAAGAGGAAAATAGGGAAGAAAGGAAAAGGAGATCATGAGCGTACAGAGATTTGATCTGAATAAATGTATAGGATGCAGGATGTGCGAGATCGTTTGTCCGATGGACGTGTTCCGTTTTGGCCAGGCGGCAAGAAAGTCTGTGCTGGCGTATCCGGAGAACTGCCAGAGCTGCGGGCAGTGCTTTGTAAACTGCATGGGCCGTTCTTTGACGATCGTGGATGACATGTACGGCTATGCGATGACTGCATACCGCGCCACCTCGACTACAGCAATGAACCGAAAGGCGCAGGAGGTCGTTGACCGATAACGTTAGCGTACCTGCGGTATACAGCAGACCTGTTGCTGGCGGGTCTGTATATTGAGCTATACACTAAAAAGGTCGGATATCCCTGGTGGGTATCCGGCTTTTTTCTCTTTTTTGTCTTCGGTCTTTCCCTGTTCATAGTAATGTTGCTTTTCACACCTGCGCCAGAGGATCCTATAGCAGAGGGATGTGGCGGACAGTCCGCTGCGTTCGACCGGAGCGAGAGCGCGTCCCCGGTGTGATATGGCCCTCCCGGAGCGGACCCTTTGGCCAACCTGTGAACAGTAGCCACGTATCTGGCCTTCGTGAAAAAACGATCGATCCCCATTTCAAAAAAAGGCGTTTTATGATAAAATCATCTTATACCGGGAGGTGCTTTTTATGTATCATATAGCGATCGTAGAGGATGCGGCATTTGAGCAAAAGCAGATGCTGGATCTCCTTCACCGTTATGAGAAGGAGAAGGAGACCGCTTTTCGGATCGATGTCTTTTCTGACGGGGCCGATCTGATCCGGGACTATCCCCAGGATCTGGATATCTTGTTGATGGATATCGTGATGGAAAAGATGGATGGGCTGAAGGCGGCTCGTCTGATACGCCGCCAGGATGAGCGAGTGATCCTGATCTTTGTCACCAATATGATCCAGTATGCGATCCAGGGCTACAGCGTGGATGCCATGGATTTCCTCGTAAAACCCATATCCTACACAGGCTTAAAGACCAGACTGAACCGGGCGATCTTGCGCCTGGAGAAAAATCCGTGCCGCCATATCAAGATCCGCGATCCAGATGGCGTCTATCCGATCCCGGTCTCCTCGATCTGTTATCTGGAGACCTATGATCATAAGACGGTGATCCATACAAAAGAGCAGGCGATCCAGGTGAATGCCTCTATGCGGTCGCTGGAGCAGGAATTATCCGGCCTGCCCTTTTTCCGCTGTCATGCTTCCTTTTTAGTGAATCTGAGCTATATCGATAAGATCCAGGGGAATGATGTATGGGTGGACGGGAAACGCTTGTTCATCAGCCGTTACCGGCGCAAAGAATTTTTGGAGGTGTGGGCCGCTTATCTGGGAGGATAGGAGAAAGAGAAGGAGGAGAGCATGGCCTATCTGTTTTCATCATTTTTGGTCGCTGCGGGACAGGTCCTGGCGATCCTCCTTTTCTTTTTGTGGAAGGAGCCGGAGCCCTTTGTCCGCTGGCCGCAGCGAACGGCTCTGACCGCCGTTTTTTTCCTGATCCATTGGATCTTGCAGATGGTCTTATACCGCTATCTCGATTAAAGCGGTATGGGCAGCCTTCCTGCCCTTCGATATATCTGTGCCACGATGCTCTATCATCTGCTCTTTGTCCGTTGCTGGTCCGGCCTTTCCTGGCCTGTCAGCGGATTTCTCGCGCTGGTCTTTCTATTGATCGATAATTGCATCTGGCCCTTCCTGATGGGGATCTCCCGTTCTTTTTGGGGGATTAGCTATCTCTATGAAGGCAGCATTTTCTTCCGCCTGTTTTTTATCCTCCTGCTCTGGTGCCTGGAGGGAGTACTGATGGTCAAGATACGCGACCTCCTCCCGCCATTGGAAAGGATCCGGCTTGGCTGGTATAATGCCATCCTTATGTTGTCTTCGATCATCCCATTCTTGTATATCCGCGTGTCCGTGAGCCGCTTTACCATACAGAACAATAAGACCCTGCAGATCATCATGACGATCTGCTGTCTGGTATCGATGATCACACTCATAGGCGGTATAGGAAAGGCAGAGGATGAGCATGAAAAGCAGCGGGAGGCCCAGATGCGCTATATCCTGGGGAAACAGCAGCAGCAGTTCGAGCAGAAGCTGCAGCAGTTCGATGCGCTGGACCGTAAATACCATGATATGAAGAACATGCTCCTTTATCTGGAGGACCAGAGCAGCAGGGCGGATGTACAGGGCCAGGTCCAAAAGCTCCTGGAGGAGATCCGGCCCTATGAGACCTCCGTCGCCACGGGGAATGAGGCTATCGATATCCTGTTAAACGAGAAGCTGGCCCTCTGCCAGGAGAAAAAGATCACCTGTGTTCCCTATCTGGACGGAACGATGCTGGACCATGTGGAACCGATCGACCTGTGCATCCTTTTTGGAAATGCTTTGGATAATGCCATAGAGAGCAGCAGTCAGATCGAAAAGGAGGAAGACCGGCAGATTGGCATCAAGCTGGTGGAGAAGGGCGGCTTTGTGGCCCTGACCTTCCGGAACACCTACGCCGTGCGTCCCGAGATAAAGAGCGGTCTTCCTCAGACCACCAAAGAAGATAAGAAAAACCACGGCTATGGCCTGGAAAATATCCGTTATGTTATGGACAAATACCAGGGGGAGATGAGCTGCCGGATAGAAGATGAGGAATTTGTGCTGACCTTGCTGTTCATGGCGGACCGCGATAAGGGATGACCATGGCGGAGAGCAAAGCCTGTCGGGAACGAGGATGCAGATCCGGTTGCTCTGGTATATCTGGAAGGAAAGAAGGAGGATACATGATATGAAGATCGCTGCACAGTACCAAGACCGATCCCCGGAGGAGATCGTCCATCGTTACCAGAAGGGCCTTCGGGTCAAGCAGGGGCTGCTCATCCTGCTCTTATTGCTGTACATCGCCGGCAGTATCCAGGGGATCTGGTGGGCTGATGATGGTCTTGCAGGAGTTTTGCTCAAGACGTTTATCCTGATCGTGATCACTTTTCCGATCAATGTTTGGATCTCCTGGGACTTTATGTCCCTGAACCTGATCTTGGACCAGGACTGCGACCCTGTGACCTATGTTCAGGTGATGCGTTTGCTGGGAAAGAGACATAACCGAAAACGGAATGCTCTGGCTATCCGGATCAACGAGGCATCCGGCCTCATGTGGTCCGGACGGTTTTCCGATGCCCTGGCTTTGGCAGAGTCTCTGCGTCAGTACAAGATGCATGTTTCCGGTCAGCTTTCCCTCTTGAACATCCGCTTTAACTGCTATAAAAAGCTGGAGGACCTGGAAGGGGCGATGCAGGTCAAGCAGGAGACAGAGGCTCTTGTCTCCACCTTCAGAAAGGCATCTCTGCAAAAAACAGGACAGGAGCTGCAAAACATCATGGATGCCAGCCTGGCACTGTGGAAGGGAGACTATGAGACGTTCCGCCGTATGGAGGAAGCCCGCAGCGCCAGATATACAGCAAAACTCCAAAAGGTAGTCTCTACTATGTGCCTTGCAGATGTGGATATTGCCTGGGGAGAGATAAAGAATGCCAAAACACGTCTGGGATACGTGATCCAGGAGGGCGGGACTCTGTACGTTGTAGAAGAGGCTCGTCGTATGCTGGCGGGACTGGTGCAAAAAGAGCAGGATGGAAGAAATGCATGAAAAGACCCGAGGATGATATTGCAAGCCCATTTCCCTATGTTTTTCCGCAGATGCCGCCCCGGTTCAGGCGATGCCGCTTCCTGATTCAGACGTTGTTTTGGATGGAGTGGCTGTCCTATCTCACCATCTACTTCACAGGCCTCATCGCGGTGCTGGGAATGCTGTTCCTGGGATTTTTTTGCCGGTGGATGCGGCATACACCGAGGTTCTTCTGGCATTGTCCCTGCTGCGGCTCCCCCTTCCCCTATTACGCGCCGCCGCTGTTGCGGGGGATGGATGATCTGAAAGAGGCTGATCGCCTGCATTTCATGGAGAGCAAACGCATCCGGTATGTGAAAACGAGCACTTGCCCGCTGATCATCCCATCCGTTTGTCCAGAGTGCAAGTGCAGGTTTTTTGATATGGCAGATACAGACCGGCAGATCTGACCCTTCCTACGCTGCTTAGGTCGCGTGAGCATATTAGGGACCAGGCCTGAAAAAAGAGAGTTCCGAAAGTACGAAAGAACACATGGCGGAGGAGTGAGGGCGCTTTGAGCAGGAAAAAATATATCGACAGGATGGTAAAAGAAGATGAATGTTACATTATCCAGATCACGGATCCTGGCGAGGAAGGATCATTTTTTTGTTATTTTATTATGCCTGGGCCTATGTGCGTGTAGTGGCAATAAAATTAAAGAGAATGCACAAACAGATCCACAAGTTAGCAATGGACCATCATCAAAGATATTTTCCGTGGAGGATGTAAGTGGAGCGAAGGCAGAAACAAAAAATGAACAGGCATATCCTCTTAACAATAAAGCTACTTTATTTGGAGGATATTTATGTATCGATCCGATGCATGCAAGTCTTATTTTTTATGACAAGGATCATACTGGAAACTATGGTTCATGGAAGTATCCGGAAGAGATCTTGCCTGGAGTAATGAGAAGATATCGTCATTTTAAATATAAGGACCGATTGATCTGCGTTTCACAGATGCAAAATGGGAATAGTGAGATCATCATATATAATTCGGATCTGGAGATAGAAAATAGAAGAAAGATCCCATTTTTCAGCCCGCGATACATATGTGGTACATTACTTTATGGACACAACAATTCCACAGAGTATACAGAAGTGATCATGATCGATCTAGAAACATTAGAAGCAAAGGTTATCTGTGAGCTGGAACTGGAAAAAAGGCCTGATTTTATTATAAACAGCGACAAGGAAATGATCGTTTGTGAACATCCAGAGAAAGGTAAAACCCTATTTTTTAAATTTGAAAATGAAAGGGCAACACCGATATTTGATGCAAAAAATAGTGTATTAGTCCGTTATGATGATAGAGGGCTTTTTTATCTTGAAGAGGATACAGACTCTTACTGGAACCTTATGCTATGGGATGGAACGGATATCCAACTGATCGAAAAAGTAGAAATTGATGATATGGATGAATGGATATTTTATAATGGACTTCCTGGAAATGTTATCATTGAGGAGGATCTTTTTGTAACGATCCATACACTTGCAGAAGAACCATATGTATCCGTACATTATTTTGATCCTAAAGAAGACATACATATCCCTTTGAGGAAGTGGGAGTTTTCAGAAGCGGATATGGAAAGATTCGGGGAAACCTTTTCGGGGATCTACTATGAAAATGGTCAGATCACGGATTACTTTTTCTCCAATAAGATCGGTGCATTGCAAACACAGACCATAGACATAAAGTAGGTACGCAGTTACGGAAAGTATAATGGACAGACAAAGATCAGTCACAGTAGTATACGACTGGATCACTCGAAGAGCTGATACAACCTGTGAAAAGTAACGGCTAAAAATATATCAGAAGATCGATCCATTTCAAATATTGAGATAGGAGAAAAAATGAAGAAGAAATGTATATTGGTATTTATGATAGTATTGACAATAGGAATGACTGCTTGTTCATCAGATCCAAAAGAGGATACAGTGCCTATTGGAACTAATGTTGAAAAGGAAATTGAAAATGAAGATGTTTCAAAAGCAGAAACAAAACCCGATACTGCGGAAACTCCAAGCTCCGATGATATTGAAAATGCTGAAACCGAACCTACAGTAGATGAGGAGATCATAGAAAGTGATCCCATTACTGGGATTGTTGAAAAGTACGCAGATAACACGATCATCATCAAAGACCCCGGCGATGGGATACTCTATTATTTTTCTACAAAGAACGCCCAAATAGTAGAGGGAGATCTGCCCATTGCTGTGGGGGATAAGGTGGAGATCACTTATCGAGGGCTGCTCGGTGATGAAAAGGATCCATGTGAAGCTGTAAAAATCGTAGCAGATACGGTTAAGTAGATGCTCTGATACGAACTGATCGATGAACCGTACTTTCAAGAATTGATTCCATATCAAAAATTGGTTCAATGTATAGGCAGGGATGAAGATCTTATGTATTTAAAGAAAGATAATGATATATAGAGTGAAAGGATCCTTACTCAAATCAACTGAAGGACCAAAGTTTAAAATTGGAGAAACTGTTATC
>CAJUSS010000095.1 GCA_910588895.1 uncultured Lachnospiraceae bacterium | reverse complement strand
TCCGGCAAATGGAAATAAATGGGCGGGATTGACGCAATGGCATCTACCCCAAGGGACGGCGATGATCGATCTTCATATCCATCTGGACGGTTCACTGCCGCCTGGGCTTTTGCTGGAGCTGGCAGAGCTGGAAGGCGTGGCATTACCTGCCGCCACAGAGGAAGAGCTGAGGCCCTTTCTGACCGTGCCGCCGGATTGCAGGAGCTTGGGGGAGTTTTTAGAGCGGTTCGCTTTGCCGGTATCCTGTATGCAGTCGATCCGGACCTTATCTCGGGCGGCCTGGGGGCTGGTAGAGGAGCTGGCAGAGCAGGGCCTCCTCTATGCGGAGATCCGTTTTGCGCCTCAGCTCCACCTGGAGAAGGGGCTTACCCAGGAACAGGTGGTGAAGGCCGTGATCGACGGTATGGAGAAAGGGAGCAGAGGGAAAGCCATAAGGACCGGTCTGCTCCTCTGTTGTATGCGCGGCGCGGACAACGGCGCGGAGAATGAAGAGACGATCCGTCTGGCCGCCGCCTTTTTAGGGCGCGGCGTGAGCGGGATCGATCTGGCCGGGGCGGAGGCGCTCTATCCTACAAGGGATTTTGCGGATCTATTTTCCCTTGCCGGTCGGCTGCAGGTCCCCATCACCATCCATGCAGGCGAGGCAGACGGGCCGGAGAGCGTGCGGGCCGCTCTGTCTGGCGGAGCCAAACGACTGGGCCATGGGATCCGCGCTATGGAGGATCCGGCGCTTTTAGAAAAGATCAAAGAGGAGAAGATCACCTTAGAAGTCTGTGTTACCAGTAACCTGCAGACAAGAGCCGTTCCCCCTGGGGCTGTCCATCCGATCCTCTCTCTGCTGCGCCAAGGGGTGCGGGTCACGGTCAATACAGATGATATGACCGTGTGCGGCACTACCTTGGCCCGGGAACTGGCGCTCTTAAACGAGATGGGGATGACCAGAGAGGAGGAGCGGCAGCTCTTTGAGAATGCGCTTGATGCGGCATTTGTCACAGAGGAGGAGCGTGCCCTCCTGCGTCAAAAGATGCACATGGCTTAAGCAGAAGTGAGGCGGTTTTGGATCGGCCCAAAAGACAGGAGCTGTCACAGGGAGCATTTTGATATGCTCTGTGACAGCTCCTTTTAACAGGAAGATCTGGTCAATCCCACCAGTCCTCCCAGTCTTCTTCATCCTCCCAGGCATCGATCGTCTCGGTCTCCGGTAAGGTGACGCTCCCGGGGTGGGACTGGACTTCGCTCTCCTCAGCCGCCTGGCCTGGCCGTGTGCCGATCAGGGGCGCGTTGTTTATGGGGGGGCGGGGGATATAGCTGGGGCCAAGGTTCGGGTTGACCGGCGAACCCTGCTCCCTTAAAGGATCTTCGGAGGAAGGATCCGTCTCCTCATCCAATGGATCGATGATCGTGGAGAGACTGGTGTGGATCGTGCAGTCCCCGGGGATCGCATAGAAGGAATCATCGGTCACTTCCGTTTCATTCTGGGGCAGGGCCAGACAGACCATGGTCCGCTTGGTGGGGCAGAAGACGGTTGGCTTCTGTCCGGACGCGGAGCAGACCGTCACCACCACATGCTTGTCACAGACCTCTGTGGGAACGGTGCCCTTGGCAAAATATTCCGTATAGGTGGCATCGCCACGGGGATCCTGGTCGCATATGCCGTTTACTGCCAGCTTGCCGGATTTCCGGCAGATGACCGCAGTGGTGATGTCTTCAGGCGGGATAAAGCCGGGATCGGCCAGGCCTTCGTGGATGCGGGTCATGATCTTCCGCCACACATCCTTGTGGAAGGAGGTGCTCTCCAGCTTTTGGTTGTTGTCGCATCCGCCCCATACGCCGGCGGTGTAATAAGGGGTGAAGCCCACGAACCAGATATCGTTATTGGCAGTGGTGGTGCCGCTCTTCCCGGCGCAGGACATGGTGGGTAGCGCGGCACGGGTGCTGGTGGAGTTCACGCTGATCCCGGACCGGGCAAATTTACGGTTGCTCTGCATGGACGCGGCCATGGCGTCGGTCAGCAGAAAGGCAGTGGTATCCTTTAATACCCGGCGGGTCTCCGGCTTGGATTCCAGCAGCACCTTGCCGTTATGGTCTAAGATCTTGGTAAAGAACTGGGGCTTGGTGTAGGTCCCCCCGTTGGCGATCGTGGCAAATGCGGTCGTCAGATCTAAATTGGTGACCCCCAGGGTCAATCCGCCCAGCGCGGTGGCCGCATTTAAGTCTGTGTCGGTCAAAGTGGTGATCCCTAAGTTTTTGGCATACTCGATGCCAAGCGGGGGGTCCACAGTATCCATCAGGCAGCGGACAGCAACGATGTTCATGGAGTAGATGATGCCGTCACGGATGCTGGAATAGCCTAAAAAGCCCTGGCTCCACCAGTTGCGGAAGGATTTCTGGTTGACCGTGTAAGGCCCGTCGTAGTAGACTGTGCCCAGAGTAGCGCCGCATGCATCGATCGCCGGTGCAAAAGCGGAGACTACCTTAAAGGCGGAGCCGGGCTGGCGGGGCGTGTTGGTGGCCCGGTTTAAGACTAGGCTGGCATTTTTTTCACCGCGTCCGCCGCAGATGGCTTTTACCTCCCCGGTGGCCTGGTCCATGAGCACGAAGGAGAGCTGGGGCTGCAAGATATACTGGACCCGCTCGGCCAGTATGGTGTCGTCGGCTGCAAGTATGGACCCTTTATACAGCTCGATATCGGATGCCGCCGCTTCCTCGGAAGCGTACAGCCCATTAAAGCCATCCTGGAAGGCCGCCTGGTGGAAGGCTTCCACGTTCTTTTCGGAAAAGTGCTCGGTGGTCCCGTCGCCGTGGGTCACGGACAGGCGGTATTCGATCGAATATTTCGCCGTGTCGTAGTTTTCCGGGTCGTTGACCTCTTCATCCACGATGGTCTGAAGATCTGGATCTTGGGTGGTAAAGATCGAGAGGCCGCCGCTGTAGAGCAGGTTGTGGGCCTGGGTCTCCGTGTAGCCGAACTGGTACATCAGCGCATCCATCACCTGCTCGATCAGCTCATCGGTAAAATAGCTGTAGGGGGATGCGGTCTCCTTCGTCAAAAGATCCACATCCTGGATGCGGTCGTAGACATTATCCGCAAGGGCTTCGTCCTGCTCCTCCTTGGTGATGTAGCCCTGTTCGTACATATACTGGAGGATCACCTTGCGCTTTTCCTCATTCCGCTCACGGCCGGATATGGGGTTCAAACGGCTGGGGCTCTGGGTGATCCCGGCGATCACTGCACATTCGGACAAGGTCAGCTCAGAGACATCCTTATTAAAATATCGCTTGGCAGCTACCTTGACGCCCAGCGTATTGTTCCCCAGGTTGATCGTGTTCAAGTAGTCCGTGAGGATCTGCTTCTTGGCGTTCTCCACGCTGCCGGTGGTCTCGGCCAAGGTCTTTTCCAGATTGACCGCCAGATACTGCTCCTGGAACTTCCGTTCCAAGCGGGCGCCGAAGCTGGTCTCCTGGCCGCCCTTAAAGACATTGTTCTTGATCAGCTGCTGGGTCAGGGTGGATCCGCCGCCGGCGTAGTCATCGGTCAGTATGCCGACCGCAGCACGGGCGATGGAACGTAAGTCGATGCCATTGTGGCTCCAGAACCGGGAATCCTCGATCGCCACGAAGGCATCGATCAGATCCTGGGGAAGCTCATCGTAGGTAGCAGCCTCCCGGTTGGAGCCGGACATCACCAGTGTATCGGTCAGGTTCCCCTGGCTGTCGTACACCTTTGTGGCAAAGCCTCTTGGCCCGAAGCTCATGGGGTCCACATCCGGCGCGTTATCAACGATCCCCCGGAGGATCCCCAGCGCGATCCCCAGCCCGGTCAGGGCCAGAAAGAGCAGGACCACAAAGAAAAACTTGAACAGGTCTAAGACCAGGCGACTGACATACTTGTGGCTCCGCGAATGAGAATCCCGGATCTTCACACTGACCGCAGCCATCCCATAATGATTTGAATACATGAAAGTCCTCCTTAAGAAAGGTCAAGATACCTCTCAGGGTGTAGTATACCAAATTTTTGCGGCTGATTCAATCGATACAAAAATTTGTAAGGGATCTTAAGATATCGAGGGTTACTATTCACAGGTTGGCCAAAAGGTCCGCTGCGGAAGGGGCATATCACAACGTCACCGCGCTCTCGCTCCGGGAAAACGCAGCGGTACTAGGGCGCGTGAAAGACCCCGCCCAAGGACCGGCGTTTTCCAGGGGTTCCTTTTGTGATATGCCCCTCCCTCCGCTGCTTTAGTCGGCTGGCTTTTTGATCTGCCGCATGCTAGCTGCCCAGCAGCCGGGGGCACGGATCCCCCTAAAGGGACCCTAGAGGGACACCGGTCCCCCACGAGGTCCCTCACGAGCCTAGTACCGCTGCGTCCCTCTCGGAGCGAGAGCGCGTCCCTGTGGGGGACCGAGCCTCCGGTTGCGGACGGGTGACCGGTCATGCGCCTACATCTATACAACCTTGGACGCAGCGGTACTAGGGTGCGTGAAAGACCCCACAGCGGATCATCCGCGACTTATCTCTGCACGATAAGACTCCTTGGTGTGAGTGTGAAAACATATCCATTGAGTCCCGCTCGGAGCAGGAGCGCAGGCCTCTTGCGATCTGGCGGTCTATCTGTTAAACTAGGTTCCAGAACAAGAGTTATTTCAGAGAACGCCCTGCTCTCTCAGGGAAAGAGCAGGGGACAGTGAGAAGACCCGTGGACAGTCAGGAGGAACGAGAGATGCCAGACCCATATAAGATCTGTTACAGAGGGGGCGAAGGGGAGATCGTGGAGAAGAAGTCCCGCTTTATCGCCAATATCCGTCCGGTAAAGACGGAGGAGGAGGCTGCGGCCTTTATCGAGGAGATCAGGAAACGCTACTGGGATGCCCGCCACAATTGCTATGCCTATATCTGCAAAGAGGGGGGCAGGCTGATGAAATGCAGCGATGACGGGGAGCCCAGCCAGACCGCGGGGCGGCCTATGCTGGACGTGCTTTTGGGGGAGGGGATCTGTGAGGTCTGCGCGGTGGTGACCCGGTATTTCGGCGGCACGCTCTTAGGCACAGGCGGCCTGGTCCGCGCCTATTCCCGGGCGGTAAAGGAAGGGTTAAAGGCCTGTAGTGTGGTGGAAAAACGTCCCGGCAGGCAGGTGAAGATCACATCGGATTATGGAGCTGTGGGAAAGCTCCAGTATCTGGCCGGACAGATGGGCTTTCCGACCCTGGACAGCCAGTATACGGATAAGGTGGAGATGACCCTCCTGATGCCCGATGAGCAGGCGGAGGAGGGCGTGGACAAGGTGACTTTAGCCACCAGCGGAGCGGCCCAGATCGAAGTCTCAGAGCTGATCTATTATGGGATGGACGGGAAGGAGCTGGTGCTCTTTTGACTGAGGATCCTTTTGTGACAGGCCCTGATTTTTTAAGATCTTGTGAAGATCCTCTTGCGATCTTTCTGCGTGGGTGCTATATTATAGAATTGTGTTTGCGCAGTGTCTATGCGCATCTTGAGAAGATGAGTGAAAAGTTTATCAGGAGAAAGAAGAGGATACCCCTATGAGGATACAAAGAGAAGATGTGAGGAATATCGCCATCATCGCTCACGTGGACCACGGCAAGACCACGCTGGTGGACGAGCTGTTAAAGCAGAGCGGCGTGTTCCGTGCGGGCCAGGAGGTGGCGGAGCGGGTGATGGATTCCAACGACTTAGAGCGGGAGCGAGGGATCACGATCTTGTCCAAGAACACGGCGGTGCTCTATAAAGAGACAAAGATCAATATCGTGGACACCCCGGGCCATGCGGATTTTGGCGGGGAGGTGGAGCGTGTCTTAAAGATGGTGAACGGTGTGATCTTAGTGGTGGATGCCTTTGAGGGCGCTATGCCGCAGACCCGTTTCGTGCTGCAGAAGGCGCTGGAGATGGATCTCCCGGTGATCTGCTGCATCAATAAGATCGACCGGCCGGAGGCCCGTCCCGCAGAGGTGGTGGATGAGGTTCTGGAACTGTTCATGGATCTGGACGCCTCCGACGAGCAGCTGGACTGCCCCTTTGTCTACGCATCCGCCAAGGCAGGCTTTGCCAAGCTGGCATTAGAGGATGAAGAGAAGGACATGACCCCTCTCTTCGAGACGATCATAGAGCATATCCCCGCGCCAGAAGGGGATCCGGAGGCGCCTGCCCAGGTGCTGATCAGCACCATCGATTACAATGAATATGTGGGCCGGATCGGCATCGGCAAGGTGGATAACGGCTTTTTGAAGGTGAACCAGGAGTGCGTCCTGGTCAATCACCACGAGCCGGATAAGTTCAAGAAGATCAAGATCGGGAAGCTTTATGAGTTTGACGGCTTAAAGCGGGTGGAGGTCCAGGAGGCAAAGGTAGGTTCGATCGTAGCCATGACCGGGATCGCTGACCTGCATATCGGCGACACGATCTGCTCTCCGGAGGAACCGGAGGCGATCCCCTTCCAGAAGATCTCGGAGCCGACGATCTCGATGTATTTTATGGTCAATGACAGTCCGCTGGCCGGACAGGAAGGAAAGTATATCACTTCCCGCCATATCCGGGACCGTCTGTTCAGAGAGCTGAACACCGATGTGAGCCTCCGGGTGGAGGAGACGGATCTTGCGGATCAGTTCAAGGTGTCCGGGCGCGGCGAGCTCCATCTGTCCGTGCTGATCGAGACCATGCGCCGGGAGGGCTTTGAGTTCGCGGTGAGCAAGGCGGAGGTCATCTATAAGTACAATGAGCGGGACCAGAAGCAGGAGCCTATGGAGATCGCCTATGTGGATGTGCCGGAGGAGTTTACCGGCGCGATCATCCAGAAGCTGACCTCCAGGAAGGGAGAGCTGATGGGCATGACCCCGATCTCCAGAGGGTATACCCGGCTGGAATTTAACATCCCCTCCAGAGGCCTGATCGGCTACCGCGGTGAATTTATGACCGATACCAAGGGAAATGGGATCTTGAACACGATATTTGACGGCTACGGCCCCTATAAGGGAGATCTGACCTACCGTCCCACCGGATCTTTGATCGCTTACGAGTCAGGCGAATCCATCACCTACGGCCTGTTCAATGCCCAGGAGCGGGGGACCCTCTTTATCGGTCCCGGGGTCAAGGTCTATGGCGGCATGGTGATCGGGCAGAACCCCAAGGCGGAGGACATCGAGGTCAATGTCTGCAAGACGAAGAAATTGACCAATACCCGTTCCTCCAGCGCCGACGAGGCCCTGCGCCTGGTGCCGCCCAAGCTGATGAGCTTAGAGCAGTGCCTGGAGTTCATCGATACAGATGAGCTCTTGGAGATCACGCCGGTCTCTTTGCGGATCCGAAAGAAGATCTTGGATCCTACTTTGCGTAAGCGGGCCTCTTTTAAGAACAGATAGCAGGGGTCCCGAGGACGATCCGCTGCCGGGTGCCTTTCAAGATGCGGCAGACCGAAAGGACCGATGGAGAGAAAGATCATAAAGATCATGGAAGATCCTGTCGAGATATTTGGATGGGATCTTTTGATTTTTGGGCATATTTTTTTCCGGATCCTCATAAAATCATTATGTGCAGCAGTCCAAAGGCAGGGCTGTAACGAATTGAATAGAAAGAGGAGAGAGATACTATGTCAGAAAAAATGATCGAAAACAACAAGGTGAGCGTGATCGGTAAGATCGTGTCCGGATTTACTTTCAGCCATGAGGTGTTCGGGGAGGGCTTTTATATGGTGGACCTAGAGGTCAACCGGCTCAGCGAACAGGCGGATATCATCCCGCTGATGATCTCAGAACGGCTGATCAAGGTGAGCGAGGACTATCAGGGCTGTACCGTGGAAGCATTGGGACAGTTCCGCTCCTATAACCGCCATGAGGGGGCCAAGAACAAATTGGTGCTCTCCGTCTTTGTCCGGGAGATCCATTTTATCGAGGAATTTACCGATTATACCAAGACGAACCAGATCTTTCTGGACGGTTATATCTGTAAGCTGCCGGTCTATCGGAAGACGCCCTTAGGACGGGAGATCGCGGATCTTCTCCTGGCGGTGAACCGGCCTTATGGGAAATCGGATTACATACCCTGCATCGCCTGGGGAAGGAACGCCAGGTTCGCCTCCGGCTTTGAGGTAGGCGCCAGAGTGAAGGTGTGGGGCCGGGTCCAGAGCCGGGAATACACGAAAAAATTGAGCGAGACCGAATGCGAGAAGAGGGTAGCCTATGAGATCTCGGTCAGCAAGCTGGAATGTGACGAGACATAAGGGAAAACGAAAATGTTTGCAATATAGAACAAAGTGTGCTATCATGAGCATCATCAGTCAATAGCATATCGTTATAAAAGGATAGAAGGACAGGGGCGCTTTGACAGCTTCTGTTTGATGAGGTGCGATCAGATGAAGAACGGGACAGTCCAGGCGATCTGTGGCTCTGGCAGGGGAAAGACAAGTACGGCGATCGGAAGGGCGATCAGCGCGATAGCGGCCCACGAGAACGTGATCATGATCCAGTTTTTAAAAGGGAGCCAGGACGAGGAGATGAAGGTCATCCTGGCCCGCCTTGAGCCGGAGCTTAAGATCTTTCGCTTTGAAAAATCTGCCGCTTTTTTCGAGGATCTTTCAGAGGAAGAAAAGAGCGAGGAGAAAAGGAACATCTGCAATGGTGTGAACTTTGCGAAAAAGGTGATGGCGACAGGGGAATGCGATCTGCTGATCTTGGACGAGATCTTAGGGATCGTGGACCAGAAGATCATCACGGAGGAGACATTGATCTCGGCGCTCCGTTCCAAGGAGAGCGAGATGTCCGTGATCCTGACCGGAAAGATATTCCCGGAGGGACTTAAAGCCTATGTGGACAGCATCTCCGAGATCCGGGATGTTAAGGTTGACAAAGCGCAAGAAGGATGATAGTATTATGAAAAAGAACACGGCGGCAAAAGAGCGGCTGTGGGAAAAGAGTAGAGGTCGCGCTGATCATGAGTAAGCTGCCGGATGTGTCGGGCACAGGAGAAGACAGTGGAAAGGGAAAAGCGCCGAAGGAAGGGAAGACCGGTCTTTCCGACCTGGGCATATGGTGAAGAACCATGTGACTGTCATCTGGAAGGATGGAGAGCTACTTAAAGAGGAGAAGATCATAAGCTTGGATCTTGGGACTTTAAGAGGGCTGGCCTTTCGTCAGCCCTCTTTTCACATCCGTTTATCGTCCGGAGGGGATGCAGACCCTGTAAGGGTGTATAGACATGCCCATGATCGGGCGGACAGCTTAAAAGACCAGATCTGGAGACAAGAACGAGCAAGGAGGTATCATCATGGCAGTATTTGAAGGAGCGGGTGTGGCGCTGGTCACCCCTATGAAGGCAAACGGAGAGGTGGACTATGAGAAGCTGGCAGAGATCGTGGAGGAGCAGATCGCCTGCGGCACAGATGCGGTCGTGGCCTGCGGGACTACTGGCGAGGCATCTACCCTCACCCACGAGGAGCATATCGAGGTGATCCGACAGACCTGCAAGATCGTGGCAGGGAGGATACCGGTGGTGGCCGGGACAGGATCCAACTGCACAAACACGGCGATCTACCTGTCCGTGGAGGCGGAGAAGGCCGGGGCGGACGCGGTGCTGGTGGTGTCCCCTTATTACAATAAAGCCACCCAGAAGGGATTGATCGAGCACTTCACCGCTATCGCGGATGCGATCCAGATCCCTGTGATCCTCTATGATATCCCGGGACGGACCGGCGTTACGATCCAGCCGGAGACGATCGTGACCTTGTGCAAAACGGTGAAAAATATCGTGGGCGTAAAGGCCGCCAGCGGGAACTTCTCCAGCATCGCTACCTTGATGAGCCTGGCAAAGGGCTGCGTGGATGTATATTCCGGCAATGACGATCAGATCGTGCCGCTGCTTTCCTTGGGCGGTAAGGGCGTGATCTCCGTTCTTTCCAATGTGGCGCCTGAGCAGACCCATGCTATCTGTGAAGCTTACTTTAAAGGAGATGTGAAAAAGAGCATGGAGATGCAGCTCCAGGCGATCCCGCTGATCACGGAGCTGTTCCGGGAGGTGAACCCGATCCCGGTAAAGGCGGCTATGAACCTGATGGGCAAGGGCGTAGGGCCTTTGAGACGGCCGCTGACCGAGATGGAGCCGC
Organism: uncultured Lachnospiraceae bacterium; assembly: GCA_910588895.1. GTDB lineage: Bacteria > Bacillota > Clostridia > Lachnospirales > Lachnospiraceae > Caccovicinus. The sequence goes on along the minus strand of CAJUSS010000095.1, from coordinate 3,438 downwards.
AGCACCAGGAAATGCTCAAAAAGGCGATGGAGGAGTATGGGCTGCTGTAGGAGGACCGATAAGATCCATAAAGAACGGGGCCTTCATCCGCTGCCTGAGAGGCATGAGCGCGAAGGTCGACAGGGGTAGCATGGAGCGGTGCCTGTCATGGGGCAGCACAGGGGATGCGGACAGAGAGAGGATGGCAAGATAGATGGTAAGGATGATCATGCACGGCTGTAACGGAGCCATGGGACAAACGATCGTGAAGATCGTGGAGCAGGATCCGGATATCCAGATCGTAGCAGGTATAGATCTGGATCCGGAGGAGAGGAACGGATTTCCGATATATGCTTCTTTAAAGGAAGCGGCAGAAGAGGCGGACGTGGTGGTGGATTTTTCTTGCGCACAGGCGGTGGACAGTCTGTTGGCGGACTGTAAAGAAAAGAAGCTGCCAGTGGTGGTCTGTACGACAGGATTGACCAAGGAGCAGATCGCCGGACTGGAAGAGGCGGCCAAGGAGACGGCTGTCCTTTGCTCTGCCAATATGTCACTGGGTGTGAACATTTTGCTCAAGCTGGTGGCAGAGGCGGCTAAGGTGCTGGCGGGAGCCGGTTTTGATATGGAGATCGTGGAGAAGCATCACGATCAGAAGGTGGATGCGCCCAGCGGCACGGCCCTGGCTCTGGCGGATTCCATGAACCAGGCCATGGAGGATGCGTATCATTATACCTATGACCGGAGCCAGAGGAGGCAGAAGCGGGATAAGAGGGAGATCGGGATCAGCGCGGTCCGCGGCGGCTCGATCGTGGGCGAGCATGATGTGATCTTTGCGGGCAAGGATGAAGTGGTCACCTTCAGCCATACGGCATACTCAAAAGCGATCTTTGCAAAGGGTGCAGTGGAGGCGGCGAAATACCTGGCCGGAAAAGAAGCCGGGCTGTATACGATGGCGGATGTGATCGGATAAGATCGGAAAATATCGGAAAAGATGGCGGCGGATCCCTTTATATTTTTTGTTCTCCTGCGCATAATAGAGCAAGAAAAGGCAAGATAGCAAGAAAGGAGAAGGGAATCATGAAAAAGATCAGATCTGTAGCTCTTTGCCTGGTTTTTGCAGTTTTGATAGCATGTGCTGTCGGCTGTTCCAGGAAGGACTCAAACGACCAAGGCCAGACCACGACAAACGGTACGTCTGCAGGCGCTTCCGATACTTCGGGAGCAGACAACACAGAAAACGACACTTCTAACGGCACGTCCGGTGCCAACACTTCTGGACCAGGCGCTTCCGGCACTTCTAAAGCGGCCGAGTCCACCTCCGGGACCAGGGCAGGCTCCGAAGAGGACAGCACCAATGAAGGCGGAGAGGCTGGGAGTACCGGCAGCACAGAAGGAGAGACCGGCGTCTTGGACGGCCTGATCGAGGATGGAGAGGATGCCATCGATGATATGCTGGATGAGAGCGGCAGCAACGGCGCATCCGACGGAAATGGTCCTGGAGCATCCGGGAATGGTACAGGGGCAGGCGGCACCGGCAGGTAGATGAAGCCAAAGACAGCATGTCCGACCCCTTGATAAAAATGGATACCAGACACAGCATCTGGTGAAAAGTGAGACGATGTGACCCTCCGGGGGATCTGGAGCGTTGCGAAAAAGAGCAGGATCGGCAGCTGGCAGAGATCATGGATCGTATGCCAGGACCGATCCTGTTTTTTGTACTTGCAAAAAATGGAAGATCATGGTATGATGAAATGGAAATATATGGGCATATATACTGCGGGATGTGTGCATCGATAAGTCGGGAATGGGGAACGATCCAGATCATCCGGAGGGTCGATCGTATCGTCTAACGGAAGGCCCGTCCAGGGGCGGGCGGAGGGGAGGCAGATGGACAGGATCATGGCGGGCGGAAGGCAGGCGTGCAGCGGGCTGGCGGAAGGCAGGCGGCTGTGGGAGGACGGGACCTGGGGCGGGTATCTGGAGATAGGGGAGGAGAGACGGCGGAGGTGGTCTGTGAGAAGGGCCCGGAAGGCAGAGAGGAGATGGACCGGGCTGGCTTTGGAGCGGGCGGACAGGAAGGGCCGGAAGGGGAAGGGCCGGGCGCTCGCCGCACAGGCTGTACATGTGCTGCTATGGCTCATTTTAGGGATCGGAGCATTTTGTCTGAGCGGAGCTTTGCTGCTGTCTACAGGAGCAGGGCATGTGGAGCAGACAGAGGGGCCGTCTCTGCTTTTGGACGGAGGGGCAGATGCAGACTGGGAACGGGAGCTTTTCGGTGTCCGGATACAGCTGCGCAGTGGTCAGATCACGATCTTCCGGGAAAAAGAAGAGGCGGTCCGTGTGCAGTGAACTTTTTGGAAAAACCTATTGTATTTACCCATGCTTTGCATTATAATCGTCACGTGATCCGTTTACACTTCAGATGCCTGCGGACCATAGCTGCCAGCGCCGTTTTTGTCTTTTTTTGCGTCGGTGGGGCGTGTGGGGTCTGTGGGAAGAAAGGACAAGGAGACTGCCATGGAAAAGAAAGAGTTGTTGTATGAAGGAAAAGCAAAGAAGGTATACACAACGGAGGATCCGGATGTACTGATCGTTTCCTATAAGGATGATGCTACCGCGTTTAATGGCCAGAAAAAGGGCACGATCGTGGGCAAAGGCGCGATCAATAACCGCATGACCAACTATATCTTTAAAAAGCTGGAGGAGAGAGGCGTTCCCACCCATTTAGTGGAGGAGCTGAACGACCGGGAGACCGCTGTGAAGAGAGTGGAGATCCTTCCGCTGGAGGTGATCATCCGCAATTTTTCCGCAGGCAGCTTTGCGAAAAAGATGGGTATGGAGGAAGGTATCAAGTTCAAGTGCCCTACCTTGGAATTCAGCTATAAAAATGATGATCTAGGCGATCCGTTCATCAATAAATATTATGCGCTGGCGCTGGAGCTGGCTACGGAAGAGGAGATCGAGGCCGTGACCAGATATGCTTTCCAGGTCAATGAAGTGATGCAGGAGTATTTTGCTTCCTTAAATATCGAGCTGATCGATTTTAAGATCGAGTTCGGGCGTTATCACGGACAGGTGATCCTGGCCGATGAGGTGTCCCCGGATACCTGCCGCCTGTGGGATAAGGATACCCATGAGAAGCTGGATAAGGATCGTTTCCGCCGCGACTTAGGCAATGTGGAGGATGCTTATCAGGAGGTGTTCCGCCGTCTGGGGATCGACCAGTAAGAGACGGGGCCACGTCCTTTGTGAAAGGATGCGTGCAAGGGAGGATGGCATACATGATGGAGCATTTTGATCGTTTTTTTTGCCCGACCTGTGCAGATGTGGAGGACAAGCTCCACGAAGAGTGCGGGGTCATTGGCGTGTATGACTTAACGGGCGGCAGCGTGGCCCGTGAGATCTACTATGGCCTGTTCGCCCTCCAGCACAGAGGTCAGGAGAGCTGCGGGATCGCGG
>CAJUSS010000094.1 GCA_910588895.1 uncultured Lachnospiraceae bacterium | reverse complement strand
AGAGTAAGATAACTCCAAGTTTTAAGCAATGGGAACACTTTTCCGAAAAGGGAGTTATCTAATTAAATTATTTTTTGAGAAAATATAAATAATATATCATCTATTGATAGATCCGACAAAGCACTATCGAAAAAAAGATGGACGCTGAAACAACTTGCTAAAGAATAGAAAAACTGATAAGAATTTGTGATCTGCTGGCACTTATATATCATCATCTATTCGGGGATCATGATAGAACGCTAGACGGTAATAATAGTATCACATATTTTGGAATACTATAATAGAGGAAAACAATGATGAACTTATAGAAATGCGTAACGAAATAGATAGAAACAAAGCATCTGATACCAACCAGGGCATTTGACCTCACAACAAAAGCCCCTCTACTTTTCACAGTAGCAAGGGCTTTTGTTTTTGAGATCTTCCTGGATCGAGGTAAAGTTGTATTTTCAGGCTTTTCCCCTTATTTTTTCACAAACTGCTTATCAAACTCCGGATTGAAATGGTAGAAGTTCTTGGCATCCAGAGTCTCCTTGATCTTTTCCAGTGCCTCCCCGAACCGCTGGAAATGGACAACCTCTCTGGCTCGCAGGAACCGTAATGGCTCCCGCACCTCCGGGTCCGGGATGATCCGGATCAGGTTCTCGTAGGTAGTCCGTGCTTTCTGCTCTGCCGCAAGATCCTCGAAAAGATCGGTGATGGCGTCGCCTTTGGACTGGAACTCGCAGGCATTAAAGGGAACGCCTGCCGCCGCGTTGGGCCACAGCCCAGAGGTGTGGTCCACATAGTAGGCGTCAAATCCGGCGGTCTTGGCCTGCTCTGCTGTCATATCCTTGGTCAGCTGGTAGATGATGGCACAGACCATCTCCAGATGGGCCAGCTCTTCCGTCCCGATATCCGTCAGCAGGCCGCTCACTTCCCTGCATGGCATGGTGTAGCGCTGGGAAAGATAACGCATAGAGGCCGCCAGCTCTCCGTCCGGTCCGCCGAACTGGCTGATGATCAGGGAAGCGGTCTTCGGGCAGGTCTTGTGGATGTTCACCGGGTATTGCAGCCTTTTTTCATAGCTCCACATTACAGCATCCCTCCTTCCCAGGGCAGCGGGCCGTCCGTCCAGGTCCAGTGTCTCTTTCCGGCATATTTCGTGTACTGCCCGCTCTGGTCATACGGCTGCGCGTTCTGGCCGTTCTTACCACCTGGCCAGGCCTCCGGACCGCTCTCCTGTCCATTTCGATCGGACTCCTGTCCCACATGGATGCAGTTCATGGTCAAGGGGCCAAATTCCTTTGCATACGCGCACAAAAACTCCTTCCGCTGGGACATGGCCTGTCCGACCGCGTCCAGAGCATCTTTGTCCAGGGGATGAGTGTCCAGATAAAGGGTCAGATCGTCGATGACAAAGCAGATCTCCCAGATCTGGCGCATGAGCTGCTGACGATCAAACATGAAGATCACCTCCCGCATAGAATGGAAGGTCCAGGCTCGGGAACACCGTTCCGCGGCAAAGCGCTTTTTGCGGCGGATATAAGGTCTCCCAGGACTGGAACGGTATGGCGGCGATCGCCAGATGCATAGGCGCTGAGACGGTCCCTGCCGGACCAGCGCCCATAGGCGGGCTGACCGCCTGTCCACATTTACAGATTTCCATAGCTCACATCTCCCTTCTATTTAAAAATGCAAATGATAACAAAGACCGCGGCCATCCAGCATCCCTGTCGATCCGATCCTGTCGTTCGCGGCTTTCTTGGTCACGGTCTTAGTATCTGCACTTTTTTTGCTATCCTCCTGTGAGGTCTTTGTCAGCCATGGGAAGTTTGCTCGTTTATCCAAGAACTTGCTATCTGTATCCGCCCGTCGGCCGCACATGCTATATGCAGGATATCCGGCATATACATTCCTTTAAAGCCTTACGGCAGGACAGGGGGCCGATCTTCAGCCTTCCTTCTCCTCTCACATCCCCTCTATCTCCCACTCTGTATAGCTGCCCTTTCGCCCTTTCTTTACCAGCAGCTTCCGGTCGATCTGGGCCTTTAGCTCGGTCACATGGGAGATGATCCCCACCAGCCGCCGGCCCTGGGACAGTTCGGTCAGGATATGGATCGCCTGGGACCTGGTCTCCTCGCTCAAGGATCCGAAACCCTCATCGATGAACATGGTATCGATCCGGATGCTCCCGGCCTGATCCTGGATGATATCCGCCATCCCCAGGGCCATGGCAAGGGCCGCGATAAAGGATTCGCCGCCGGATAAGGTCTTCACATCCCTGGCCTGGTCGTTGACCAGACTGTACACATCCAGATCCAGCCCAACCTCTCCCTGGGAGCCCAGATCCTCCATATCCCGGCACTGGAGGAGGAACTGCCCATCTGCCATCGTGGCCAGCCGCTTATTGGCCTGCTGCAAGATCATGGCGAAATAGCTCCGCTGGATATAGGTCTGCAGGTCTAAGTGGCGCTGGCTGATCCGTCCGTTTGCCGTATCGTCCAGACGCTTCATGGTCTCATAGTCCGCCCGCACCTTTTTCCGCATCTCCCAAAGGTTACCGCACCGCTCTGCCAGCTCCTCATCCCTTGCCCGTATGCCGAAGACCTGCCGGCTCTCCTGCTCCAGACGCGCCTGCTCTTTTCGGACCTGGGAAAGCCTTTTTTGGGCCCCCTCTGTCTCTATCCTTTCCTTTCCCTCCACCTGGGCCAGGCAATGGGTGAGCTTTTCCCGGCTCCGCATCCGCTCATCCCGATAGTCCTGGAAAAGGCGTTCCACCTCCTTACGCCGCTCCTCCGTCCGCCAGGCCGCCTGATAGTCCTCCCGGTCCGAAAATCCCCGGTATGTCAGCTCATGGAAAAAAGCCTCCTCCAGCCGGACTGCCTCTGCGGCCATCCGCTCTTCATCCTGCCTCCGGGCCGCCAGGCGTCCTTTCCGGTCCGCCACTTGGGCTTCCAATGCCTGACAGGCCGTATGTTCCCGCCTGGCAGCCTCCTCCAGCCCCTCCCTTTGGGCCTTTGCCTTTGCAAAGGCTGCCTCTGCCTGGGCCTTTTTCGGGTAGGGCAGAGACTGCTCCAGCAAACGGAGCCCGGAGCCTGCCTCCATGCACATAAGCTCTGCCTGCCGCAACCTGGCAGCTGCCTCCTCACGCTGCAGGGATACGCTCTCCCGACGGTCCTTTAGCGCCTCCTTTTCCTTCCTGTGCTCCTCCAGATGCCGCCTGGCTTCCTCTGCCTTTTTCCGTCCAGTCTCTTTCACATCCAGTTCCGTCTGGTATCTTGCCCAGGCCCTCTTTCCGGCTTCTTTCAAGGCTTCCGGTGTCCAGCCTGTCTTTCCCGCTCCCTCTGCCTCCTCAGACGGTCCTGACATGCGCTCTGCCTGTACCGTTTCACCTGGTGCTCCTGCCGTCGGTCCCTCTTCCCATCCGCCAAAAAGGCGCTGTCCCTCCTGCGCGGCCAGCTCTCTCTTCCCCGCATAGGACGCTTTTCGACCCTGCAGGCTGCGGTAAGCCTCCGCCGCCGCTTTCGATGCCCGCTGCCCTTTCTGCTTCGCTTCCTCCAGCCCTTTTCGCTCCACCAGGATATCCTTCATCTGCGCCGGAGCCGGATGATGGCAGGCGCCGCACACCGGGCAGGGCTCTCCCTCACGCAGGGCAGCCGCCAGGGTACCGGCCTGTCCGGCTAAAAACAGGCTGTAGAGCCGCTCATACTCCTCCTCCAGCTCCCTAACGCTCTCCTGGAGCTTATCATAGGCCTCCTGCTCCTTTGCGATCTGGGCCTGCTCCCGTCCCAGATCTTTCAAAGTGTCCGAGAGCCTGCACAGGCTCTCCCTCTGCTCCTTGAGCCGCCAGATCTCCTGCTCCAGGACCGGCAGTCTGTCTGCGTACTCCTTCTTCTCTTCCATAAGAAGTTCCAGCTCTTTTCGCCTCTTATCACATCTCTCCAGCTCTTTATCGGCAGAGAGCAGGCCATCCTGCAGCCCATCCCGTTCTTTTTCCAGCTTTATGCAGGCCTTCTTTTTCTCCTCCAGCTCCTGGTAGCGTTCCATATCGCCGCGGATCCGCTCCATATCTGCCATCAAGCCAGGCCCTTGCCTGTGGAACGCGCCTTCCGCATCCTCCCGTTTCTTGACCTGTTCCTTTAAAGTTGCCTCATTTTCCAGGAGCCACTGCTTTAGCCGGACGATCTCCTCCCGGCATTTCTGCCATTCCTCCCTCCTGGCCTGCCAGAGCTCTTCCTTCGGACGCACAAAGGCGGCCCGCGCCGCTGCCTCCCCTTCCCTTCGCAGCGCCTCCATCGATCCAACTTGCCCCTCCAAACGGGCACATCGCTCCCTGGCCTCTTCCAGCTGCCGAAAAAGCGCCTCCCGTTCCCTGGCCTGGCCAAGGAGCACATCCAGCTGCCGCCGCTCCTCTCCCTTCGTCTCCAGAGCCGCTGACAGCTCCTTTTCCTTCTCTTCTGCCTCCCCTATGATCTCTCCCAGCAGACGGAAGGTGCACTCCATCACCCCATCGCTTTCTGAAAAATGGGCCCGCTCCGCCCACTCTGTCGCAAACCGGCTGTCCGGGATGCAGCGCACATCCTCCAGCTCCCGCTCCAGCCGCCTTTTCCCATCCTCCAGCTGACTGCCCAGCTCCTTTGTCCTGGCACGCAGCTCCTCCCCGATCCTGCCGTAGAGCCTGGTATCAAAAATCTTGGAAAAGATCTCCTTTCTCTCCCTGGACGGTGCATGGAGCAGCTTTAAAAAGTCCCCCTGGGCTAGCATGGCCGTCTGGGTGAACTGGGCCTTGTCCAGCCCTAAGATCTCCACGATCTTCTGGTCGGTCTCCTTTGCCTTTCCTGAAAAGACACGCCCGTCCGGAAGGGTCAGCTCCACCTTTGGCGGTACCTCCACCAGCGTGAACGCGCCATCCTTGTTCCTCCTCTTGCTAGGCCGCTGCTGCCTGGGATAACGGATGACCCGGTAGAAGGCATCCCTGTGCAAAAAGGCCAGCTCCACAAAGGTCGGGGTCTCCGCCAAGGCATATTGGCTCCGCATCATCTCCCCATCCCGCTTTCCGCCGCTGCTCTCCCCATACAGGGCAAAGGTGATCCCGTCAAAGATCGTGGTCTTTCCCGCCCCCGTGTCCCCGCAGATCAGGAACACGCCGTGATCCACCTTTGTAAGATCGATCGTCTCCACCCCGGCATAGGATCCAAAGGCGGACATTTTTAAAAAAACTGGCTTCATCCCTCTTCCTCCTCTGCCTTTTTGATCACATCCCGCAAGATCGCTTCCTCCTCCTGGCACATGGGGCATCCCTGCATCTCCTGGTAGAACCGCCGGAAAAGCTCCATAGGATCTAAGGAGGCCGGCCCTTCCTCTCCTGTCTGGAGCATGGCTCTGGTCCGGCTGTTGTCCACCCGGACCTCCAGGATGTGGCTGTAATGCTCCTCCAGCCGCTCCCTAGGACAAAACAGCTCCTTCTCATCTGTCAAGGTGATGCTCACAAAGTCATCCTCCTTTTGCACCGCCGCCAGGCCTTCTTCGCCCACGATCTCCCGGTCCTCCTTTAGGCCTTCCTCCCCTACAGTCTCCCGGCCCGCCTCCGGCTTCCGTTCGCCTGTACGCGCCCAGATCCTGCAAGCCGCGTTCTTCTCCTCTATCCTCCTTTTTGCGCGCCCGATCACCTCCTCAAGCGTTCCCCGCTCGGTCCGCACATCCTGCCGGGCCGTCAGCGGGATGGTCTCCACCTTCACCTCAGTCCCTTTCTCTCCCAAGGTGACCAGGGTGACGGACTTCTCCTGCTTTTCCTCGCTGACCGAATATTTTAATGGCGTGCCGCAATAACGGACCTCCGGCCGTCCGATCCACTGGGCCCCATGCAGATGCCCCAGCGCCACATAGTCGAACCGACGCACCCGGGACACGTCCACGCTGTCGATGCCGCCCACAAAGGCGGGCAGGATAGCCCCGGCCGCCTGCCCGCCTTTGTGGGTCAGATACCCCTGCTCCGACGCGCAGACAAACGGCTGCTGGCTCCCGGCTACATAAAACTGATGGGACAGGAGCACATTCCTTCTGGTAAGGTCCAGCTCCTCCCTCTCCAATACCGCCCCCACCGCCTCGTCATAGCTGACCGCCTTCCCCTCCGGGAACAGATGCCGCACATAGCCGGGCTTGGTGAACGGCAAGAGGTAGATATCCACCGGCCCAAAAGCATCCATCAAGGTCACCTTCTTCAGCCTCTCTCCCTCCCTTTCAGGCGGAAAAGCCGCGATATGGATCTGCTGCTTTTCCAGAAAAGAAGCCGCATATTGGAGCCGTTCCCCCGAATCATGGTTTCCGGCGATCGCCAGCACCGGGACCCGGGGCTCCACCTCTGCCAACTGATCCAAAAAAGCGTCAAAGAGCAGATAGGCCTCCCCCGACGGCACCGACTTATCAAAGATATCCCCCGCGATCAAAAGCGCATCCGGGCCATACTCCCGCACACGCTCCACGATCTGCCCTAATATGGCGCTCTGGGCTTCCTTTAAGCTGTAATGATAAAGCTGTTTTCCGATGTGCAGATCGGAGATATGGAAAAAACGCATAGCGCCCCCCTTTCTTTCCTCTTTTTTATCTTTACGAGAAAACAGCCAGGCATCTCTGCCGGCTGTCTGTCTATACCTCTTTACCGGAAATGTACCTTGATCGTCGAGATCCGCCCGGCGATCAGCGCCTGTTTCCCATCTAATGTACGGGGCACCTCGATCGTCGATTCCGTGTGGACCTTCACATCAAAGATCTTCCCGTTCTTGCCGCCCTTGGCCCGCAAAGGCTCCTGTTCATCCGACAGGTAGAGCGTCCGCTCCCCTGTCCACACCCCGTATATCTTTCTCCCTTTTTTGTTCAGATTGTATTCCTTTGGTATCTTCAGTTTTGTGCCGTATACCCGTTCCTCTGCCGAACCGATCGCAAACATATCTGTCCATCCTTTCTGCCGTCGTCCTTAAAGACGATCCCTTATTTGTTGTAACGCTCCAGCCACGTTCTGATCTCCCTTAAAAGATCTGCATCCGATCCCACAAAACAAATGCCTCGGAGGGTGACAGCGCCCTTCTTTTATGGATTTTATCACTTAGATGAAAAAATATCCAGTACATATTGTGAGTTTTTATGTACTTTTTGTCCCGCCCGTCCATTGGCGTGGCCAGATCGCGGATCTGCCTGCTTTTTGTAAAGTGTTTTCCGGTCCGCTCACCGCAAAAAAAGAAGCATCCGCCCTTCCGATATCGTTTTAAGATAGGAAAAGTCCCCGCGGCGGCCCCGCCCTCTAAAAGGGCATGCGGCCAGGGACAGAAAACGGAGGCAGATACTATGGACGAAGAGATGGAGATGCAGATCTTGATCGTGGAGGACGACGAGACTCTGGCCGGAGAGCTCGCTTCTTTTTTGATGCGGTGGGGCTATAAGACCGCGATCGCCCGGCAGTTTGACCGGATCGAAGAGGAGTTTTCCGATCATCGCCCGCAACTGGTGCTGATGGATATCAACCTGCCCTGCTATGACGGCTTTTACTGGTGTGCCAGGCTCCGTCAGCTCTCGGCTGTCCCGATCCTCTATATCAGCAGCCGCGATGACGACCGGGATAAGATCATGGCCATGAGCCAGGGCGGCGATGACTATGTGGAAAAGCCTTTCCACCTGGAGGTGCTGAGGGCAAAGATCGGGGCCATCCTGCGCAGGGCCTATGCGTATAAGGTGAGGGAACACATCTTTCTGGGGGACGGGCTGCACTTTGACGCAGACCGGCAGACCCTGTATCTAGAGCAGCAGGAGATCGGCCTGACCCGGTCGGAGCGGCGGGTATTGGTGTGTCTGGCAGAAAACTGCCCGGATGTGGTGACACGGGAGGAGCTGATGATGGAGCTTTGGTCCACCGATGAATACGTATCCGACGGGACCCTGACCACCGTGATCTGCCGGCTGCGGAACAAGCTGAAGGCGGCCTGCGGGAGGGATCTGGTGGGCACAAAAAAAGGGCAGGGGTATTTCCTCTCGCCGGGCAGACGATGAAGCTTTTCCATTACGCAAAAGCCCGATGGAGGTCCGCCCTCCCCTGCCTCCTGCTGCTGCTCTTATCCAACCTGTATCTTTGTCTGGCCATCCGGGATGGATGGCTGTGCTATCTCTTCTACCTGGATGTCCTGTTTTTAGTCCCGGCTATCCTCTGGACCGGTGTGGACTGCGCTTCTTTTATCCGAAAGGAGCAGGAAAAAGAGGCACTCATGGAGCAGGATATCCTGCTCTGCCGGAACCTCCCCGCCTTTGAAGGCCGGGAGGCGGCCGAGCATGATGTCCGCCTTTTAGAGGAGCAGCTAAAGGCCCGTTTTGAGGAAAGCTGCGACTTACAGGACTATGTGGCCAAATGCTGCCATGAGCTGAAGCTCCCCTTAGCCGCAGGGCTGCTCATGGATGAAAAGATCGCCGATCCACACCTGCGCCGCGCTCTGCGCCAGCAGCTGGAGCGGATGCGCCGGCAGCTGGACACCCTCCTTTTAGGCTGTAAGCTCCAGAGCCCTCTGTTTGACCTGCAGGTAAAGAAGACCGCTCTCTCCGACTGTGTAAAGACCTCGATCCACAATAACCAGTTCTTTCTGATCCAGGAGGGCTTTTCCTTAGACGTGCAGGTAGCCGGTCTGACCGTTTACACCGACCCGTCCTGGCTGGTCTATGTGCTGGACCAGCTGATTGCAAACGCCGTCAAATACACCCGGTCCGCCGCGCCGATGCCAGACGCCCCTGCCGCCGCTCAGTCGGCAGAAGGCCAGATATCCGGCACACGACCGGCAGAAGGCCAGACCTCTGCCACCCCGCCGTCTGCCCCCTGTCTCCAGATCCGGGCTCAAAAGGAGGGACGCTTTACCTGTCTGACCGTTGAAGACAACGGCGAGGGGATCTTAGAAAAAGACATCCGCCAGATCTTCAACAAGGGGTTCACCGGCAGCAACCACCACAACGGCAGCTACCGCTCCACCGGCATGGGCCTCTACCTGGCCGCCAAGATCTGCCGCCAGATGGGGCATCAGATCCGTGCCGAGAGTGTATACGGCTCCTTCACCCGCTTCTCCATCCTTTTTGGAGAGGACCCTTACCTGGCCCCCGGCCGGGACGGATAAACGCCGCCTTGCTCCAGGGATCCCTATCGTGATCTTGCCCTCCACTTTGTAATGCAGATGTAAGGATTTTTCCCGCCCTTCCCTGTATGATAAAAGGGATCTCGATATTTCATAAAGGAGGAAACACTATGTATATGTATCAGCCAGACATGACGACCGTGTCAGACCTGCCTGCAGCCGCCCCGGCGGGCAAAGATGACCGCCCGGTGGCGGAGGTAAAGAACCTGGTCAAGACCTACGGGTCAAAAGGTTTTCAGTCCACCGTGTTAAAGGGCATCGACTTGACCATCTTAAAGCATGACTTTATCGCCATCATGGGTCCCTCCGGCTCCGGCAAGACCACTCTCTTAAATATCCTGTCCACGATCGACAGGCCCTCCATGGGCACTGCGGCTTTAGACGGCCAGGATCTTGCCAAAGTCTCCAATAAGGAACTGTCCAGGCTGCGCCGGGATAAGATCGGCTTCGTGTTCCAGGACTACAGCCTGTTAGATACCATGACCCTCCAGGACAATATCGCCCTGCCCTTAGCCCTTCGCGGGACCCCCGGCCGGCTCTGCCTCCAAAAAGTGGAGACCCTGGCCGCATCCTTCGGTCTGACGGAGCATCTGGGAAAATACCCTTACCAGCTCTCCGGAGGCCAGAAGCAGCGAGGCGCCACCTGCCGGGCCCTGATCGCCGATCCGGAGATCCTTTTTGCCGACGAGCCCACCGGGGCCTTGGATTCCAAGTCCAGCCGTGACTTATTGGAGTGTCTGAAGACGGTGTCAAAGCGAGGCCAGGCCACGATCTTGCTGGTGACCCACGATCCTTTTTGCGCCTCCTACGCCAAGGACGTGTACATGCTGCGGGACGGCCAGTTCACCTGCCGGATCAGCAGCGGAGGGGACCGGAAGGAGTTTTACGACCGGATCTGCGACCTGCAGGCCTCTATGGGAGGTGATCGTCCATGAGCATGACCAAGCTGGCGTTTTTAAACTTTAAGCGGAGCTTCAAAAACCACTTATCACTTATCGTCTCCCAGGCCTTTACTATCCTGGTGCTCTTTAACTTCCAGGCTATCCTTTCCTCGGATGCCTTTGCCGTATTGGGCACAAGGAATAAAGCCTATATCGACCTGCTGGTCCAGATGGTCTCCTTCGTGCTGGGATGCTTCATGTTCTTTTTCATCTGGTATTCCACAAATGTCTTCCTTACCAGCCGAAAGAAGGAGATCGGCGTCTACATCTTCATGGGCCTGTCCAATGAACAGATCGGAAAAATGTACCTGACCGAGACCCTCCTGACCGGCCTGTCGGCCCTGGCCCTTGGGCTGGGCTTTGGCTTTTTAAGCGCCGGGCTGTTCCAGATGCTCCTGTTCGCGCTCTCCCGGCTGGAGGTGGAGGTCCTATTCCTGCCGGGGCCAAAGCCCATGCTGACCACCGCCCTTCTCTATCTGGCGGTCGATCTGCTCTTTGCCGTGAAGGGCTACATGGATATCGCCAGGAGCAGCGTCCTAAGCCTCCTTTTTGCCGCACGGCAGAAGGAGCACCTCTGGCAGAGCCAGATCCTTTTGTGGATCCGAACGATCTTTGGCACAGGCATCCTGGCCTTTGGATATGGCCTGGCCTTAAAAGAAGCCAGGCAGGGCGTGATGGCCAATGCCCTGGCCGCCGTCGTCCTGGTGACCGCAGGCGTCTACCTGCTCTTTGGCGGCGCCATCCCGATGGCCCTAAAAGGCGCGGCGGCGGACAAGGAACGCCTCTATCAGAAGCAGCGCGTCCTGTGGGTCAACAGCATGCTCTTTCGGATGAGGAAGAACTACCGCACCTATGCGATCGTCTGCGTGCTGCTGCTCTGCTCCGTGACCGCCCTGGCCACCGGCTTTGCCATGAAAGGCCGCTATGAGACGATCATCCATTTTGAGAACACCTACACCTTCCAGCTCTTGAGCCAACGGACGGACTTAGATGAAAACGCCCGGATGCTGATCCAGGAGGAGAGCGGGCTCAGGGTCGGCACCCAGATGCCGATCCTGTCTGTGGATCCCTCTTTGATCCAGGATGACAGCTTTTACAGCCACTATGCGATCCTGTCCTATCCCCACCTCATGAGGCTGGCCAAAGAGGCTGGTCTGGCCTTTCCCTTTGAAGAGCCGGCCGATGATGAGGTGATCCAGGTGGGCCACCCCACCCTTCTGTCCCTGATCACCGACCAGAGCCAAAGGAAAGTCCGCATAAACGGCCAGACCTTCCGGCAGGTGGCATCCTCCACCATCCCCTACCTGGGCTATCTCCAGGAGCGCATGCATTTTTATGTGGTAAACGGTCCGGTCTATGAAAGCCTCCTCCCCCTGGGCCAGGAGATCTGCACATACAACTATCAGATCGAAGACCTTGGCCGTTTCCCTCAGGTGCGGGACCGTCTGGACGGACTGGTCCACAGTCAGGAAGCCCAGGGCCTGCCTCCCATCGCCCGTGTAGCCATCGATCCCGCCAGCAATGAGCTGGACTGGATCAAGGTCCTGTATTCCCTATGCCTCTTCATGTTCATGGTCTTTATCCTGGCCAGCGGGAGCATCCTGTTCATGAAGATGTATAATGACGCCTTTGAGGAAAAGGAGCGCTGCCAGATCATCCTGAAGATGGGCTTTGACCGAACACTCCTAAAACGCTCCATCGCCATGGAGCTTGGCGTGACCTACGGGCTGATCTTCCTGGTGATGCAGATCTCCTCCTTCTTTTCTGTAGGCGCTCTTGGAAAGATGATGTTCACCGATCTGACCCTGGTGGACCTGATCAGCAGCGCGGTGGTGCTGGGCATCTTAGGGCTGTGGTATCTCCTGTCGGTGTGGGCTTATGGAAAAAATGCCGGGCTATGAGTCAACTGCCAGTTGAACCTGCGCCTGGATATCAAACATCCGGTTATTGCCCCTCCCTCTCTTATGGTTTACCATAGAGAGTAAGCGGCTATCTGCAGTATGGCTATAGATACAACAGACCAACGCGCTTTCATAAAAAAAGCTCCCGACAAGGGAGGATAGATCGGAGGACAAAGTATGCTGGATACGAAAAAGATCGCCCGCTTCATCGCGGCTAAGCGAAAGCAGCTGGGCCTGACCCAGGCGGACATCGCCGGACAGTTAAAGGTCTCCTTTCAGGCGGTCTCCAAATGGGAGAACGGCACATTGCCCAATGTGGAGATCCTGGTGGGACTGGCGGAGCTCTTAGAGACATCGGTGGACGCGATCCTGGCCGGACAGGAAAAGGCTGCGGAGGCCTTCTCTTACCGCAAGGCCGGTGTGGATACCGCCTACACCGACGAGCTGAAAAAGGAGATGGCCCAGTATCTAAGGACCCAGGATGAGCGGGTGTTAAATGGCCTGGGCCCCTTCGCCTCCCTGTATGATATCAGCGCTCTGGATGTACAAGATCCTGTGCTGGTCCTAAAATCGGAAGAGCCCGGCTCCAAGCAGAAGCTGGCCATGGTATATGGCTACAGCCAGTCCATCTGCCACGATATGATCAACCATCTGGTCAATGATATCCTGGTGATGGGCGCAAGGCCTCTGGCCGTATTGGACACCATCGTCTGCGGGAACGCGGAAAAAGAGACGATCCGCGCCTTTATCAAGGGGATCTCGGAGGCCTGCCGGGCAAACGGCTGCAGCCTGGTAGGCGGTGAGACCTCCATCCAGCCAGAGGTGGTGGAGAAGGGGACCTACATCCTCACCGCCAGCATCGCCGGGGTTGTATCGAAGCGCCAGATCATCGACGGCTCTGCGATCCGTGCGGGGGATGTGGTCCTGGCCGTGGCTTCCAACGGCCTGCACACCAATGGCTACACCCTGGTCCGTCTCCTCATGGAGCGGATCCCCCATATCCTCTCTGACCAGATCGACGGCCAACCCTTTATCCAGCAGATCATGAAGCCCCACACCCCTTACTATCAGGCCCTCCACTCTCTGCCCCAGGATATCCGGCCCCATGGCATGGCCCACATCACCGGAGGTGGGATCGCCGGCAACCTGATCCGCATCCTCCCTGAAGGGCTGCAGGCAAAGATCGATCTGGGCCAGGTAAAGGCGCTGCCCATATTCTCGTATATCAAACGTACCGGCGATATCGACGAGCAGGAGATGCTGGCCACCTTTAACTGCGGCGTGGGGTTGATCCTCATTGTGGGGAGAGAGCAGGCAGAGCGCACGATCCGATGCGTCGGAAGATATCACGCCGTCTACCCGGTCGGGGAGATCTGCCAGGGGGAACGGGCCGTGGACTTTTCAGGGCATATCGGCTGGTCTTAAAGCCGGTCAGACGCTGCCCTCTCCTTATACGGTATGTAGTGCCCGCCCCTCGTACCTGGAACGATCTTTTTACGATCCATCTGCTCTCACTCCTTTTAGCCCTGCCTCTGTCACATCCCGATCATGGAGGTGAACTCGGTCATCATCTCCGAGATCTTGATCTGCTGCGGACAGACCTGCTCACAGCTCCTGCA
>CAJUSS010000093.1:1791-13789 GCA_910588895.1 uncultured Lachnospiraceae bacterium | reverse complement strand
GGGTCTTTCACACGCCCTAGTACCGCTGCGTTCTTACCAAAACACCAAAGCGAGAACGCGGCGACGCCCAGACAGGCCCCTCCCGGAGCGGACCATCTGCGACATATCTAAGCGATAAGACTCCTTGGCGTAGGTGTGGATAGTAACGAGGGGACTGCCACAAAAGCAACGAATTGACAGTCCACCTCCAAGGTGGTAGAATTTAACTATCATATTTGTAGGAGGTAGACCATGGCATTTCCAAAAAACTTTTTATGGGGCGGCGCTGTTGCCGCTAATCAGTGCGAAGGCGCTTATCTGGAGGACGGAAAAGGCTTATCTGTGCCGGACATGCTCTTAGGCGGTGATGTGAACACCCCCAGGACCTTCCTTCCGGTATCTGACCCTAACGCTTTTTATCCCAGCCACGAAGCGGTAGATTTCTATCATCATTACAAGGAAGATATCGCGCTGTTGGCGGAGATGGGCTTTACCTGCTTCCGCCTTTCCATCAACTGGGGCCGCATCTTCCCCAACGGGGACGACGAGACGCCCAATGAGGCCGGCTTGAAGTTCTATGACGATGTGTTCGACGAGTGCAAAAAATACGGGATCGAGCCTCTGGTCACGCTGTGCCACTATGAGATCCCCTGGAACATCGTGACAAGATATCACGGTTTTTCCAATAAGAAGACGATCGACCTGTTCGTAAAATATGCCACCACCTGCTTTGAGCGCTATAAAGGCAAGGTGAAGTATTGGCTGACCTTCAATGAGATCAACATCCCCTGCATGGGCGAGGGCGGCATCGGCAACCTTTACGGCTTGGGCCTGATGGCGGACGAGGATATCCAGGCCACCTCCCCGATCAAGCTCAGCGACCTAAAGTCCGATCCCCAGTCCACCTTCGAAGCCCTGCACAATGAGTTCGTGGCAAGCGCGATCGCGGTACAGAAGGGCCATGAGATCGATCCGGACTTCATGATCGGCAATATGATCGCCCATGTGACCCTGTACCCCCTGACCCCCAACCCGAAGGATATCTTCACCTGCTATAATGAAGATAACTTTAAGAACAATCTCTGCGGCGACGTACAGGTCCGCGGCGAATATCCTACCTTCGCTTATAAGTATTTTAAGGATCACGGCATCGATACCTCCTTCATCACAGAAGAGGACAAGGAGATCATCCGGAAGGGGACCGTAGATTTCTATACCTTCTCCTACTATATGACCAACTGCGTCACCACCGACGAGAACGCGGAAAAGACAGCCGGAAATATGTCCGTAGGCGCAAAGAACCCCTACCTGAAAGCCTCCGACTGGGGCTGGCAGATCGATCCTCTTGGACTGCGCTATACCTTGAACGTACTCCATGACCGCTATCCCCACACCCCTCTGATGGTGGTGGAGAATGGCTTCGGCGCCTTTGATAAAGTAGAGGCGGACGGCTCCATCCACGATGACTACCGCATCGACTATTTCCGTGAGCACATCCGCTGCATGGGCGAGGCGATCGAGGACGGCGTGCCGCTGATCGGCTACACCACCTGGGGCCCGATCGACTTAGTCTCCGCCGGGACAGGCCAGTACGCAAAGCGCTATGGCTTCATCTATGTGGACCGCCACGATGACGGTACAGGTGACTTTGCCAGGAGCCGGAAGGATTCCTTCTTCTGGTATAAGAAGGTCATCGAGAGCGATGGTGCAGACCTGGACTAACGTTGGATGCCTGCTCCTGCTATGATCGAGGCCCGTCTCAAGAGGGACCGCCCGATCGAACACCCTGATAAAGATAGGAGGCTGCCTTGCGGCAGCCTCTTATCGTTATGCTCCTCCATGCCCTTGTCCTATGCGCCCCCGGTCAAAGCCTCCTGGTAATACCTGAACGTCTCCTGGTCAAAGCACACCATCTGCACCTCCATATCCGGGTGCGACTTTAAAAAGTCCAGGATCGTGTCCACGGCGATCGCGGATGCCTTCTTGAGCGGAAATCGATATATCCCGGTGCTGATCGACGGGAAGGCCACTGTCCTCAACCCATGCTCCGCCGCCAGCACAAGGCAGCTCCTATAGCAGCTCTGCAAAAGCTGCTCTTCATTTTTACCGCCGCCGTTCCAGACCGGGCCGGGCGTGTGGATCACATAGCGGGCCGGGAGACGATAGCCCTTTGTGATCTTCGCCTGCCCGGTCTTACAGCCATAAAGCATCCGGCATTCAGCCAAAAGCTTTGGCCCTGCCGCCCTGTGGATCGCCCCGTCCACTCCTCCTCCGCCTAAAAGGCTGGTATTAGCTGCATTTACGATGGCATCCGCGTCTACCTTTGTGATATCTCCCAATGTGATCGTCAGCATGACCCCACCCTCCTATGACTTCCTGCTCTGTACGCTCAGCGCAAACCCCGGATCCCATCCTCCATGATCTTGATCTGGGCAAGGGTCTCCTCCGGCTTTACCAAGGGCTCCTTCCCGTTCATGACCGTCTCATAGAGAGCATCATAATAGCGCCCGTGATCCCCGGTGACCGTAGGCACCTTTTCCTCGTGGTAGCCGCCGTCCCCATCCCGGTAGATCAGCGTGCCATACTCTGAAGGCTTATCCTCCCCAAAGCCCGGCTCTCCCGGCATCACGAACAGCTTCAGATGCTCCTCCTGCTTATCCTTATCTTCCTTGATGTACATGCCCTTCATGCCGTAGACCACCAGAGAAGGACGGGCCTTTACACGGAAATAGCTGGACCGCACGGAGGCCTTCAGACGGTCCCCATAAAACAGATCGATGTCAAAATAGTCGTTCATCCGCCCCGGTCCCAGCAGCTGGCGCACATCTGCCTGCACCCGGTCCGGTATGCCAAAGCAGGAGATCACCTGGTCTATGGTATGGCAGGCATGGCCGTACAAAAAGCTGTAGAAGGGATGGAAGCTCTGGCTTTCGGGGACCTCCGGACGATAGTAGTCAAAGCTGATCTCCATCTCGGTCACCTCCCCGATCTTCCCGCTCTCCATCACCTGTTTTGCCGTCAGAAGATCGCTGTCGAACCGGCGGTTCTGGTAGCACTGGATCATCACGCCCTTCTCCTTTGCCAGGGCAAAAAGCTCCTCAGCCTGCTCCACGGTCTGCGTGAAAGGCTTCTCACAGACACAGTTCTTTCCTGCCATCAGGACCTGCTTTGACAAGGCATAGTGGGTGTCATGGGGCGTGGACAGGACGACCACATCGATCTCCTCATCCTTTAAGACCGCGTCCATATCGTCCACATACTCCACTCCCGGCACTTCCTTCCAGGGTCCCTTGCCTGGATGGTGGGTGAAGATCTTCTTGACCTTGATCTTATCCTTCCGTGTCAGCACATAGGGGATATGGTAGCGGTTCGCGCTCTTTCCGTTCCCGATATATGCGATCACCATCTCTTTTCCCATCGTTTCTCTTCTCCTTTCATCTCTGTTCCATTTCTGCGCGCGATACACTTATCCTCCATGCCCTTGGTGAAGCGCCCTGCTTACCGGGCATTAAAGCCATGACCCCCATCTCACAGATCCAGCCGCATATAGATCGATGTCTCCATAGGACTGTCATTATAGCTCTCGATCTCATAAAATCCGGATTTCCGGTACATATGGATCGCACTCCTTAAAAAGGGAAGGGTATCCAGCAGCATACGGGAATATCCGATCTCTCTTGCATCTTCTATGATCTTCTCCACCAGCCGCTCCCCGATCCGCTTCCCTCGAAATGCCGGCCGCACATACAGCCGCTTCATCTCGCAGGCTTCCTCATCGATCTTCCGCAGGCCGATACATCCAGCCAGCTCCCCGTCCCAATACGCCAGGTAGAGCCGCCCGCCGGGAGCCCCATATTTCACCTCCAGATGCTCGACCTCTTCATCATAATGCTGGATCTCCAGATATCCCTGAAAGGAACGGTCCCCGGCGATCAGCATGTCCGTGTATTCTTTAAACAGCAAGCCTACCTCCTGTGGATGATCGCAAGCTGGCATCAGCATCATCTTTCTCTCCATCTTGTATCCTCCTATCTTACGCTGTCTCGATCGCACAGTGTACATATCCGACTATGGACAGCTCCCGCTTTCGGCCGGTTTCGGTCACTTTCGGTCACTTTTTTTCCAGAGTCCACAATATCTCCATCGCTCCCCTGCACTCCTCCTTACTCCTGCCATAGATATTGACCGCCAGGAGGTCACCCTTGGCAAAGTAACCCGCACAGATGCAAAAAACAGGCAGATCCGCACCTTTTTCCACCTGTTCAAAAAAGCGCGCGCGAAAGCCCGGCAGTCTATATCCCTCCGGCTTTATCTGCACGGCCCCGGCGGGGACCGACTGCAGAAATGCCTGCTCCATCACCTTTACCGGAGCCGCCTTCTCTGCTCTTTCCGCATGGAAAGGCGTGATCTTGACCGTCAGCTCACCTTCCGATGGATAGAACACTTCCTCTCCAGCCTCTCCGCTCTCGTGCGCCCAGTCCCTTGGCACAGACAGCCGCCAGCCCAGCGAAAGCTCCTGCTCCTTCCACAGATCCTCCTCGCGCCAGAAGGTTTCATTGCTCCCGGTCTCATAGCTGGGAGCCGCCAGATGGGGATAGTCCGACGGATCCTTTCGGTGCTTCCTGGCCCAAGCCTTTGCAGGCGCATAGAGAAGCGCCTCAAATTCCAGATCCCCATCCAACTTTTTCTGACCATCCAGGATCTTCTTATAATAAGCCCGCCCATTTACCAGCGCCACACAGCGGGCATAGAGAAAAGCATCCCCGGAAAAATAGCGGTCAGAGCCATATGCACGCCTTGCGATATCCGCTCTGTCCAGGCCATGGAGGAGCGCAGCCATCTTATCCTCAAACACAAAGATCACTTCATCCGGCCATTTCGCCAGATACCGGATCAGCGGCTCCAGGACCAGGTCGTCATCTCCCTGCTTTGACCAGTCAAGGCTATCCGTCATCGCAAAAAAGTCCAGGTCATGCAGACTCTTCTCCTGATACATTTTTTTTATCACCGGCGGCAGCGGTGTCATGCCCATACCGTTCAGCCTCCTTGTCTCTATCGGCCCGATCTTAAAGGACCGGTCTCTCCTCTTTCTCCTATCGGATCTCCCTTTCTTCCTCCAGGATCTGGGCATCTGTACTCTGCTCCACCAGCTCCACGATCCTGTCCATCATGCTGTCCGCCTGGGCGCTGTGGGGTACGATAGCCGCCGCCCCGATCACGATCGACTGATGGACATCCTGATCCTCCACCTCTGCGGCCGATACCTGGAACCGGTTCTGTATCTTAGCCAAAAGGCTTTTTACCACCATCCGCTTTTCCTTCAGGGAATGGACCCAAGGGGCATATAGGCGGATCTTTAAGACCGCTACCTTGATCATCTATATCCTCCTCATCTTCTTAAGCCCTCCTGCGCCGGTACCGGCAGCGCAGCAGGTGCGCGCGGCAGGAGGGCAGTTTCTTTCTATTATAAAAGATCCCGGGGCAGACTGCAAGTCCGACTCAGGATCTATCTTTTCCAGCGCTCACTTTGGTCATTTTGAGTCGCTTTTCACAGGTTGGCCGAAAGGTCCGCTCCGGGAGGGCCATATCACACCGGGGACGCGCTCCCGCTCCGGTCGAACGCAGCGGTACTAGGGCGGGTAAAATACCCCGCGGGGGGACCGGCGTTCTCTAGGGTCCCCTAACGTGATATGGCCCTCCCGGAGCTACTTAGATCGCGTGAGCATAGGACAGTCGGCTATGGAGCATCCTGTTCCGAGAGATCACCTAGCGGAGACCGGGGCATCCGCCACATCCCTCTGCCATAGGATCCTACGGTCATGGCCCCCATCCTTCTCCGCACTGCCTTCATGGACACACAGTCTTTACATCAGCCCCGGCACCAGCATAGGCACATACAAGATCATAAAGAACACCAGGATCAATCCCAACAGGTACGGAACCACCGCCTTGGAGATCTTCTCGATCGGCAGCCCCGTGATCCCCGATGCCACGAACAGGTTGATCGCCACCGGCGGCGTGATCATACCGATCGCGATGCCCACCACAAAGACGATCCCGAAATGCACCAGGCTGATCCCCATGGCTTTTACCAGCGGTAAGAACACCGGGGTCAGGATGATGATCGCGGAGGATGTCTCCATGAACACACCGGCGATCAGGATGATGACCGCGATCAGGAACATGATGATGTAAGGGTTCGTGGACACGCTCAGCACGGAGCTGGAGATCGCCTCCGGGATCTTCCAGTTCGCCAGCACCCATCCGAAGGGTCCGCTGCAGGAGATGATGATCATGATAACCGCAGAGGTCTTGGCACTGCCCTTCATGATCGTAAACAGCTCCTTCGGCCCCATATCCCGGTAGACAAAGGCAGAGACTAAGATCGCGTAGATCACCGCCACGTCCGCCGCCTCGGAAGGCGTGAAATATCCGGAGAAGATCCCGCCCAGGATGATCAGCGGCATCAGGATGCCCCAGATCGCCTTGACGAAGGTCTTTGCCACGTTCTTGATGGAGAACGCCGCTCCCTTGGGGTAGTTCTTCTTATGGGCCTCGTACAGGGAGATAGCGATCAGGATCGCCCCCATCAGCACGCCGGGCACAAAGCCGTTCTTGAACAAAGTGTTCACGCTCTGCTCCGCGATGACCGCATAGAGCACCATGGGGACAGAGGGCGGGATCACCACGCCGATCGTCCCGGCCGCCGCGATCAGTGCCGCGGACTTTGCCTCGTCATAGCCTCTTTTTTTCAGCTCCGGGATCAGGGTCGCGCCCACAGCCGCGGTGGTGGCCGCTCCGGAGCCGGAGATCGCCGCAAAAAACATGCCGGCCAGCACCGATACGATGGAAAGGCCGCCCTTGATCATCCCCAGCAGCGCCTCCGCAAACTCCACCAGGACCTTGGATACCTTCCCCTTAGCCATCAGATCTCCGGCAAAGATGAAGAAGGGCACCGCGATCAGGGAAAAGGAATCGGCAGAGGCGAACATCCGCTGCACGATCATCAAAAGCTGCACATCCCCTTTCGCCATCACCGCTACAGAGGACAGCACGATGGAAAATGCCACCGGGACACCTAAGAGGAGCAGGACGATAAAGGTCACAAATAACAAAGCTGCCATATCAAGCCTCCTCCTTTCCAAGCAGATGCAAAAGACTCTGCAGTACTGCGTCCAATGCGTGGAACGCCATGATCGCGCATCCCAGCGGGATACAGGTATAGATGTAGCGCATGGGCAGGCGCATCGCCGGTGACAGCTGCTTTCCCTGTCTGCCGAAATACTGGATCCCGTAATATAAGATCAGCACAAAAAGAAAACAGCAGAGACCATGGATCAGGATCTGCAGCACATCCTTTGCCTTTCCCGGCAGAGCGTCCTGGACCAGCGAGATGGAGATATGGCCGGAATGCTTGTACACACAGCCAGCCCCCAAGAGCGTGCTCCAGATCAGCAGATACCGGGTCGCCTCCTCACTCCATGCCAGAGAGGTAAAAAAGATACGGCAGACGATCTGCGCTCCCGTGATCGCCACCATCGCCCCCAGCATGAACACGATCACGATCTCCATGATCTTATCCAGCAGATCGCTGAGTTTATGGATACCTTGCACGATGATCAAGGCCAAGCCCTCCTTTCGTAGACCATCCTCTGAAATGATCAGGAGGCGGCTCCTTATCTGATGTCGATCATCATCTAAGGGCATTATCGGACTCCTGATCATCTCTTGCTCATAATGTCCATCCTTATCTATGACCGGTCTTTACCTGCGGACGGTCTTTATCCGCGCCGGTCTTTGTCTGCGGCCGACCGCCGCTTTCGATCAATCCATCCCTGCGATCACATCCTGGATACGGGATACATAGTCGCTGTACTCGCTGTACTGCTCATACACCGGCTGCACCGCTTCCTTAAAGGAGGTCAGGTCCGGCTCCTCGATCACTTCCATGCCATTATCCTTTAAGGCCTGGAGCTGGGAGCTCTCCTGATCGGCCACCCAGGCACGCTCATATTCTGCGGCCTCCTGTGCGGCATCTAAGAAGATCTGCTGGGTCTCGGCGTCCAGAGAGTCAAACAGAGAAGCGCTCATGGTGATGATCGCCGTGGAGTAGGAATGGCGGTCTAAGGTCACATATTTCTGGGACTCCCACAGGCTGTAGGAATAGATCACGTTGATCGGGTTCTCCTGGCCCTGGACCGTACCCTGCTGCAGAGCCGTCAGCGCGTCTGCCCATGCCATCGGGGTGGCGTTCACGCCCATAGCCTGGAAGCTGGCTGTATAGACGTCATTTTCCATGATGCGGATCGTCATGCCGGATAGATCTGCCGCCGTCTCGATCGGCTTCACGCTGTTGGTCAGGTTGCGGAAGCCACGCTCTGCGTAAGCCAGTCCCTTTAACCCGGAATCCTCCAGGGTATCTAACAGCTCACGGCCCACCTCGCCGTCCAGCACTGCATAAGCCTCTTCATTGCTGGAAAACAGATAGGGCATATCCAGAACGCCCATATCAGAAGAGAAATTGATGAAGGGACCGCTGGTGATGATCCCCATATCCAAGGTGCCGATCTGCATGCTCTCCAGCATGTCACGCTCGCCGCCCAAAGTACCGTTGGGGTAGATCTCGATCGCATAAGCACCGTCGGTGCGCTCTGCCACCAGCTCCGCGAACTTCTCTGCCGCTACCTGGAAGCTGTCCTGCTCATTGACCGTAGTGCCCAGCTTGAACACGGTAGCGCCCTCCAAGGCTGCCTGTGTGCTCTCGCCGCTGCCGGCAGCCTCTCTGTCCTGACCGCCTTCCGCTGCTGCTACAGTCTCCGTCCCTGCCGCCGTGGTCTCTGTACCGGCGCTGTCAGAAGAGCCGCAGCCCGTCATGCCAAACGCCATCGCCGCTGACAATGCCAGCGCCATGATCCTTACATTCTTTTTCATGTTCATCCATCCTCCTCATATGATCGATATCATGTCATATCTATGTCAACCGCTGCCTCATACAGCAGATATGACCATCAAGGCCGCTAGATCTGCGTACAGATACGTGTGCGTCTGACGCACACGCGTGAAACAAAAAACAGCCCCTGCCTCCTTTTAAGAGGCAAAAGCTGTAAACTCCTGCGGTACCACTCTCATTACTGCCAAACGACAGTCACTCAGCCCCGTCGACCAGCCATCACTCCTGCAGACCGGCATAACAGGCGGCGCTATAACGGGCGCCTTCCGATCCAGCCTACCCAGGTGGGCCCTTATGCTCTGCCCATCCTTCAGCCGGACTGTTCAAAGGTGATCTTCCCAAAGATCCGGCCGCTGTGTCACACCACCCCACAGCTCTCTTAAGACCCGATGATCGGTACTCTTCCTTATCAACACACTTGCATATTTATGAAACATTGCTTATGATAACTCTGAAAAAAACATTTGTCAATCAAAATTTTCAGCAAAGGCATTAGGAAGAGGCTTGTCAGTGTTACGTTTCACAGGTTGGCCAAAAAGTCCGCCAGCTCCATCTGCCCATCCCGCCATTCCATCTGCTCTGCCGGATGGATCACATCCTCTTCTGATACGTTCCCGATCAAAAGCGGCGAGGCAGGATCGTGCAGCCTCCGGTTCTGCACAGCCCTTTCCCGATCACGGACCGCATAGCAGTAGAGACATCCGTGGAGACAGGTATCATAAGCCCCGATATCTGCTCCCAGCAGGCAGTCACATCCCTCCCGGGGTCCCTTCCTTTTCGGCACGCTGAGCCTGCACCCTAAGGCTCTCTCCAGCACCGCCTTTGACAGGCAGCCATCCGCATCTACATTTTCCCGGGCCAGTCCCGGATCCTCGCAGCACAGATGGATCTGCATGCCGGTCTCTTTCGCTGTCTTTGAAAAGGCATCGATCAGCTCCTCCTGCTCCTGCCCTGTGACACTCCGGATCCCCGGGAAATTCCGCTTCGTCTTTTCATACAGATCGATAAAGCTGACCACGCATTGGTCCGTATAGCCGGTGAGCGCCCGGGCTATCTGCTCGAACTGTCGGATATGGTGCCGGATCGTGTACCGTTCAGTGAGAAGGACCGGATCATAGCGCCAGCTGATCCGCTCCTTTCCGACTGCCTCCGAAAGCCTCTTAAAGGATCCGATCACCTGCTCCTTGGGCGGCACATAAGGCTCCACCTCTTTCCCATAAGGTGTGATCGTCACGGACCAGAACATCGTGAACGCAGACAACCGGGAGAGCCTATCCAGCATAGGTCCAGGATCTTTGGTGCAGAACACCAGCACATCGATCACCTTTGGATCTAACTGATAGCGGGTCAGGCGCAGCGGGTCGTAAGGGTTCCTGACGAGCACATAGCCCGCTCTGACCCGCTCATAGAACCAGTCACTGTAAAATGCAGGGATATCTGTCCTGCTGCCTGTATTGAGTATCATCTCCAGATCCCCACCCGGTCCTCCGGCGCCACATACATGCCGTCGGTCTCCTGGATGTCGTAGATCTCATAAAAGGCATCACAGGAACTGAGCACCGCGTTCACCCGGACTTTGTTCGGCGCATGTGTATCGGTATTGAGCAGATACATCATAAAGCTGGCCGTATCCACACTGGCCCAGTTATAGGCCATCTGACAAAAGGCCTCATCCAGCGCCTCCTCATCCTCTCCGATGACCTGCGCGATACAGGTCATGGCTCCCAGATCGGCGATATTTTCCGCCAGCGTAAGCTCCCCATTGACCTTGGTCCCCATCATCTCATAGCCGTTATAGTAGTCCACGATGGACTTAGAGAGCCTTTTGTACTCCTCCATCTCCTCCTCGGTCCACCACGTGTTGTAATTGCCGTATTCGTCGTACAATGCCCCGCCGGAATCAAAGGCATGGCTCACCTCATGGGCGATCACATAACCGATCCCACCCATATTGGCCCCGTAAGTGTTGTCATGATCATAGATCGGCGCCTGTAAGATCGCGGCCGGAAAGATGACTTCATTGTTCGCCGGGTCATAATAGGCGTTGACCGTCTGGGGCGCCACATCCCACACAGTCCGGTCCACCGGGGCCCCTAACAGCTTTCGGTCATACTCGATCGACACATGCATGCTGGTCAGCAGGTTGGACAGCAGACTCCCGCCCTCCGAGATCGGCGTGACCTGCATCATATCCTTCGCCTCCGGCCATTCCTTTGGATACCCGATCTTCACGCTCATGGTCTCCAGCTTCCGAATCGCCTTCTCCTTCGTCTCCTGGCTCATCCAATCCTGTCTGCGGATGATCGTCTCATATTCCTCCAAGATCAGGCTGATGATCTTCTCGACTGCCTCTTTATCCTCCTGCGAAAAATGCTCCTCCACATAGATCATCCCAAAATCCCAGGGGAGAAGATCCTGTGTCAGCCTTACCCAGATCGTCTCCTCATCCCATCGCTCTGTGATGCCGTACAGGGCGTTCTGCATGTCCTCATTGAGCCTGACAAAGGCCTCGCTCCCATATTCCGCCACATCGTTCAGCATGACAAAAGTAGAGTAATCCTTTAATGCCTCCAGGTTCTCCTCCACCAGGAGGG
This sequence comes from uncultured Lachnospiraceae bacterium, assembly GCA_910588895.1. Taxonomy (GTDB): domain Bacteria; phylum Bacillota; class Clostridia; order Lachnospirales; family Lachnospiraceae; genus Caccovicinus. The sequence continues at coordinate 2,266 of CAJUSS010000093.1, read as the reverse complement.
AGTCGATCATCTTTGCCTGCTCCACATCCAGGACGATGTACTTTTCCTGGCCATCGACCTTAAGGGTCTTTAACATCCTGTCCACGTCCACATGGGTGAACAGCTGCTGCAGCTCATCGGCCGTATACACATTGTAGACCCTGGCCGGGTCGGAATACTGCTCCAAGGGCATGGTGGCGCTGCAGATCTTGCGCATCAGATCCTCGATCCGGTCTGTAGATCCTTGCGCCTCCTCCTCTCCCATGCCAAATTCCATCAGCATGGCCTTCACATAGTCTAAGTACATGTCCACATACTCCCGGGTGCCCTCCCCCTCCACATACTCCTTGCCGATCAGGGTATCCGCATACAGCATATAGACGGCATACTGGCTCGAATCCGCCTTATCCTGCATAATATTGTAGCCGCCTATGATACTGCTGAACCCGAACTCGCCGCTTAACGCTGCCAGCGCGTCCACATATTCTGCAATATT
>CAJUSS010000093.1:0-1781 GCA_910588895.1 uncultured Lachnospiraceae bacterium | reverse complement strand
ATCCGACACACAGCGGTACATGTCCCGTATCTTCTGCTCACTGCTGCCCTTTTCATAGTCTGTATCATCCTCGGCCAGCTCCCGGATGATCTCCTCCATCTCACTATCCGCCACAGCATCCAGCTCTCCGAACCAATCCCAATGGGCATCCGACGGCGACAGCTCGATCTCATCCAGGATCTCTTTATTGACAAAAGCATAATAATCATCCTGGTAGCGCAGGTCTCCCTTATCCCCGTCTCCTAACACCCCATCCGGAACATCCGATCCCTGTATCTCCCACTCCTCACCAGATGGTCTCTGCAGCGTCTTGCTCCCGCAGGCAGCAAGCTGCAGCGCGATCGGTACGATCATAAAAAAAGCAACTGTCCTTTTTATAGTATGCATCCGTCTTTCCTCCACTCAAGCATTTCTGCACCTATCTTATCATAAATATGTGTTCAGTGTAAAGTGGCGAAAACCCCTGTATCTATCGGAAAGATCCAGATTTCACGGTCTGATAAGATCCGTTAAGATACGCTCGATCAGGAACAAATGGAAGACGTGCTATGATCGAGACACGGAAAGATGCGACAGAGCAAAAGCCAGCGGACTATCCACGACCTATCTCTGCAATAAGACTCCCTAGTATGGGTGTGAAAAGTAACCGGTATAGGTGCAGGAGCATGACCGGCCATGCCAGCTACTCCATAGGCGCCTGATAAAACTTCCCATAAAAATGTTCTGTCTTCAACATGTTCACGATGATATGCGGATCCTGCTCTCGCATCAGCGCCACGATATCCGAGACCTCATAGGAGGATACGACCGTATGCAGCAGATACATCTTCTTCCCGCTGTACCCGCCCACCGCCTCTACATAGGAGATCCCATGGCGGTACTTGGATATATAGCTCCGGATGATCGGCTCCGCATGGGCTGTGGTGATCTGGAGGGTCACCCGCTCATAACGGTGATGGAAGGTGGAGAGGGTCCTGGTGGAGATGAACTGGAATAAGATGGAATATCCTGCATGCTCCCAGCCGAACATATAGCCAAAGATGCACAAGATCACCACATTTCCAGCGAACACATAGCTCCATATAGAACTCCCGGTCCGGTTCGAAACATACAGCGCGATAAAATCGGTCCCGCCGGTAGAGGCGTTCCCGCGCAGAGCGATCGCCACCAGGATCCCGTAGAGGAATCCGCCGAAGATCACGTTCAGCATCACATCGTCAAACAGCGGCTGGAAGCGGCATACCTTCAAAAAGAAGCTGGCCAAAAACACCTGCATCATGGAATAAAAGGTAAAACGCATGCTGATGCTCCGGCTGCACAGGATCGCTACAGGGATGTTCAGTGCCAGCATCCCCAGAGAGGTGGAAAAACTCCCGCCATACAAAGAAGCGATCTTATCGATCAGTATGGCCACACCGGTAAAACCGCTGGACAAAAGATCGGCCGGGCGGATGAACACCTGGATAACGAACGCCTGCAGGAGTGCCGATATCGTCACCGCCAGGATCGTGATCGTCCTGCGGACCGCAGGGTGATGTTTAAGCTTTTCTATCATAAGACGCCTTACCTCCAGAACACTCTCTCAAAAGACCTTCTCCACCTGTCCGACCAGCCGGCGGACCAGCAGGGCAGAGACAACATCATAGCACATAGCGTGCTCTCCCTCTGCTATACGATAGGATACCCCATTCCCCTCGGTGGTGGGGTCTGTCTTCCATGCCTTGCAGGAGCTGTGTACCTGACCGATCTTTGTGTACCGCATCAGCTCTGTGGCATTTTCC
>CAJUSS010000092.1 GCA_910588895.1 uncultured Lachnospiraceae bacterium | reverse complement strand
TGACCGCAGATGGCCGGCTTGGCAGGTAAAGACAGAAAAGGGCAGGGGCACTTCCCACGGATCTTTCCGCGGGAGCATGCCCCAGCCCTGCTTTACTTCTTGATCGGCTATATCGCCGACCGGTCTTGTTCGGTCACCTGTTCCTGTCCCGGTTGAAATTGATCAGGCAGCCGGCCTTTACGATCGCCCTCTCTTCCGGGGTCATATCCGCGATGTAGAGGGTGATCGATCTTACCGCATCGCCCAGGACATAAGCGGGTATCGCTTTTAAGTCGCCGTCCAGGAGCTTACGGATCCCGGGGATATAGATGTAGTCGCCTACCGCAAAATCCGGCTCCTCCTCCATCTGGAAGGGGAGCATCCCCCAGTTCATCACATTGGAGCGGTAACGCTTGGTAGCGTATTCCCTGGTGATATTGGCCAGGCCGCCGATCACCCGCTGACAACTGGCCGCCTGCTCTCTGGCAGATCCGTCGCCCGGCTTTACCGCGTAGATCATGCTGCCGATCTCTGTATCCATCACCTGGACGCCTTCCTGCCCCGGGATGGTCCGGATCTTTTCAAAAAGCCCGGCCAGCTCCGGCTCCAGGGCCACAGGGTCCTCTCCTGCGCTCCTGGCCTTCTCCAGCTTATCCACCTCCTTGGCCCGGCCTACATACGCCGGATCTCTCCTGGACAAGGTGAACTCCGCCAGCCCCAGCGGGTTGGACCGGTAGGAGGAAGTCTCGCCGGAGGGGATCAGCTCGTCGGTGGTGGTCACCGCATCCATGATCTTGGAGCAGACCTTTAACAAAATGTTATCCGCCAGGGGGCTCATCTGGGGCCAATCCTTGATGTTAGGCCCATAGACCAGCTCCTTTTGGGTCTCGGCCTTTCCAAAGCCCTGGTAGACCCGCTTCTCGTAGGAAGCCGGATCAAAGTGATAAGCCGGCACATCGCCCCAGCAGTCCAGCTCCTGGGCAGAGGTCAGGATACCGCCATTGGCCGCCGTGGCCGCGATGGAGCGGGCGTCCATCAAGGCCACCGCCGCCATCTGGCCGTTGCCCGGCTTAGATCCTTCCCGGTTGGGGAAGTTCCGGGTGGTGTGGCGGATGCTCAGGCCGTTGTTGCAGGGCGTATCCCCGGCGCCAAAGCAGGGCCCGCAGAAGGCGGTGCGGACGATGGCGCCGGCCTCCATCAGGTCAGATACCGCGCCCTTCTTCACCAGGTCCACGAACACCGGCTGGGAGGAGGGGTACACGGCCAGGGAGAACTCGTCAAAGCCGCAGCTTCCTCCCTTTAAGGCGTGCGCTGCCTCGATCACATTCGTGTAATTGCCCCCTGCACAGCCGGCGATGATCCCCTGCTGTACCTTGAGCTTCCCGTTCACGATCTTATCCGTCAGTGTGAAGGATGCCTTCCCGCCGCCGACCTTCTCTGCTTCCTTCTCCACCTTGCGCAGGATGTCGCCAAGGTTTGCCTTCAGCTCATCGATCGTATAGGTATTGCTGGGATGGAAGGGCAGGGCGATCATGGGCTTTATGGCGCCAAGATCCACATGGACACAGCCGTCGTAGTAAGCGATATCCGCCGGATCTAGCTTCTGGTAGTCCCCGCCTCGTCCGTGGAGGGCCAGGAAGCTTTTCGTATCCTCATCCGTGCGCCAGATGGAGGTCAGGCAGGTGGTCTCCGTGGTCATCACGTCCACGCCGTTCCGGTAGTCCGTGTCCATGGAGCTGACACCGGGGCCTACAAACTCCATCACCTTATTCTTCACATAGCCGTTCCCAAACACTGCCCCGATGATCGCCAGAGCGATATCCTGGGGCCCTACGCCGGGGGCAGGCTTCCCGTCCAGATAGATCGCCACCACGCCGGGATAGGCCACATCATAGGTATCGTTCAAGAGCTGCTTCACCAGCTCGCCGCCGCCCTCTCCTACCGCCATGGTGCCCAGAGCGCCGTAGCGGGTATGGCTGTCGGACCCTAAGATCATCTTGCCGCAGCCGGCCATCATCTCCCGCATGTACTGGTGGATCACCGCCATGTGGGGCGGAACATAGATCCCGCCGTACTTCTTTGCGGCGGAAAGGCCGAACATGTGGTCGTCCTCATTGATCGTGCCGCCTACGGCACACAGCGTATTGTGGCAGTTGGTCAGCACATAGGGGATCGGAAAGCGCTCCATGCCGGAGGCCTTGGCCGTCTGGACGATCCCCACAAAGGTGATGTCATGGGATGCCATGGCATCGAACTTCAGTTTCAGCCGGTCCATATCACCGGATGTATTATGTTTTTCGAAGATAGGGTAGGCGATCGTCCCTTTTCTGGCCTCTTCCTTTACAGCCTCTTTTCCGGTCAGTGCCTTCACCTTAAGGGCCTCTGCCTCCGGCACGATCTCCTGGCCCTTCACCAGGTACACGCCGCCGTCATATAGGGTGATGCCGCCTGCGGCCTTTCCATCCTGCTTACCTTGCGCTATGCTCATATCCGTCATCCTCCTCTGTTTACACAAAAGACAGCCAGAGGCGCATCTGCCAGGCTGTCCTTTTTGTCCATCAAGGAAGATTATAAGGGGTTTGGGGGGAAAATGCAACTGGTTTCTTTATCCGGATCTCCTGCTGCTTCAATAGGACCGACTGATAGGGTCCCAGCTCCAGGCTTTCTCCTTGGAGCACCGCTTTCCCATAACTCTGCCAGACCGGCTCCGTATGCCCCTTCGGGACCGGCTCTCTCACCGTCTGGCCGCTGAAGTTGGACCAGCAGCAGATGCTCTCTTTATCTGTGTACCGCCGGTAGGCGATCACGTCCGCGCTGCTCTCGATCGGCTGGATCCTGCCGTAGAGGAGACATTCTCTGTATGGCCCCTTTTGGCGAAAATAGATCATCTCTTTATAAAAGGTGTGGATGCTCCCTTCTACCCCCACCTGTGCCTTCGCGTTCACGGCAGGGTATTCCTCAGCCATGGCGATCCAGGGCTTTCCTGTGGTGAAGCCTCCATACTGCCCATCCTCCCAGGGAAATGGCACCCGGGCATTGTCCCGGCTGCGCAGGTTGACGTAATGGAGCGCTTCCTCGGGGGTGCAGCCCTCCGCCAGGGACCGCTCATACTGGTCGATGCTGGAAATGTCGTTAAATTCCTGGATGGAATCCCTTTTTGCGTTCACCATCCCCAATTCCTGCCCCTGGTAGATAAAGGGGAGGCCCCGCAGGAAAAAGTACATGGCCGCCAGAGTCTTTACCGCCTCCGGCTCCTGCTGACTTTCCCGCAGATATTTGGTCGTGGCCCTGGGCTGATCGTGGTTCTCGATAAAATTAGCGCTCCAGCCCCATTTCTGCAGCGCCATCTGGCTGGCCATGATCTTATCCCGCAAATCCTTGATGGTCCAGGGGACACGCTTGGACCATCCGCTGCCGGATGCGATATCCAGATCTGCATAGCGGAAGTCAAAGATCATAGAAAAATATCCCTTCTCTCCGATATACTCTCCCAGCTCCTCATAGGGAACGCCCGGGGCCTCCGCCACGGTCACGCAAGGGTACCGGTCAAAGGTCCGCTCCTTCATCTCCTGCAGGAACACACCGATGCCCGGCTGGTTCCTGCAGCCTTTGGTGCATTGGGCCAGACCGTCCGCGCCGTCCGCTTCCCGGTCCCTCCATGTCAGATCCTTTTTGATAAAGGTGATCGCATCGATCCGAAAGCCCGCGATCCCCTTCTCAAGCCACCAGTCGATCATCTCGTACAGCTTCTCCCTGAGCCCGGCATTTTCCCAGTTCAGGTCCGGCTGCTTCTTTCCAAAGGAATGGAGATAGTACTCCTCTCTCCCAGGCACCTTTTCCCATACGCTCCCGCCGAACACCGACCGCCAGTTATTGGGCCGCCGGCTGCCCTTTTTAAAGATGTAATCCTCATGATGCGGGCTGTCTGCGTCCCTGAGGGCCTCCTTGAACCATGGATGCTCATCGGAGGTGTGGTTGATGACCAGATCCAGCATGATCTTGATCTTTCGCTTCCCGGCCTCCTCCACCAGCTCCTCTAAGTCCTCCATGGTCCCGTATTCCGGCGCGATCCTTTTATAGTCCGATATGTCATACCCATTATCATCCATGGGCGACTGATAGATCGGACAGATCCACACCATGGTGATCCCCAGATCCTTTAAGTAGTCTAACCGCTCCGTGATCCCCTTAAGGTCCCCGATCCCGTCGCCGTTGCTGTCCGAAAAGCTTTTCGGATAGATCTGGTACACGACCTCCTCCTGCCACCATTGTCTCTCCACCATGCCTCCTCCTTTCCCGATCGCTGACCTGTGCCTCCACAGCCGGTCCTTTATGGATGCCGCTTTTCAACCCGTTTTCCATCCATGCGCCAAATGACCTGCCGCATCTCCTCCACCTCTTTAAGGCTGCAGCCGCTGTTCCCATAGCGGGCCTTCTCATACAGGGCGCGGATCCTGCCAAGATCTTTTCCCTCTGGGGACAGCCCCAGCTCCTCTTCGATCTGGGCCGGGGTCATCTGTGAAAGCCTTCCCGGCAGGGACGGATCCTTTTTCCGCTTTATCCCCTGCTGCACCCATCCCCAGTACAGACGCCGGATCCTCCCCTCATGGGTCCGGTCAAAGAAGGGCTTGACCCGCACGAAAAAGAAGGGCTTTCTTGCACCTGTCCTGCGTTCTTCTCCGGGCTCCGGCTCCAGAAAGATCTTCTCGTCCTCGTCGAGATGAAAGCTGCCCAAAAAGCGCACCAGACGTTTGATCCCCCGGAGCAAGAGCCAGAAAAGCAGGAGGGTCAAAAGGGACAGGGCGGCCACATAGAACACCTTCTCCAAAAAAAGAGCGATCGGCGAGGTCTCTCCTGCCGGAAGATCCGCCAGAAGATCGCCTATCCCTCCCTCGCCCTCCTCTGGGGCGGGCTCCTGGGAGGAGGTGAAAAATAAAGCGGCCCATCGGAAAAAGAGGGCTAAGCCGCTGCGCAAAAGCTCCCCAAAGTCCCTCAAGGGAAGAAAGGTCCCGGCAGCGGCCAAAAAGAAAAAGGCGGTGAGGAAAAGCGCCATCATCGCCCCGCTCACCTGCCGCATCTGCCGGACCGGAAGGCGGGCATACTCTTTATGGCTGCCCAGATAGGCCTGGAAACGGTGCAGGTGGAGATGGACCAGATGGACCGCCGCCAGGACGAGCAGGCCGCAGCTCCCGATCCTTTCCAGCCGCGGATAGCCGCCGAACACGCCCACGATGCTGACCGCAGCCCCACAGATCGCGAAAAAAATGTGAAGATCGTCCAGCTTCCGTCCGATCCACCAGTTGATGATGCGAGATCTGGTCATCCTTCCACCCTCCACTCGATGATCTGGCCCCGATAGATATCCTGGGGCCATGGCCTTCCCTCTCCCGGCCTCCCCGCCGGCTTTGACGTCCGCTCTGCCCTGGCTCTGTGCTGTTCCTCCTGCTGCCAGGTACAGGGACGGATCCAGCGGACGTCCGTTCCGCTCTGCCGTATCCGTTCAAGCTGTTTTAGATCCCTCTCCCGGCTGCCGGCCGACACATAGAGGAGCAGGCCACCAGGCTCTCCGCTCCTGCCGCCTTTCCTCCAGCCTTCCCAGAGCCAGTCCTCCTCTCCGTCCTGATCGTCCATCCTTACGGCTTCCCTATCCACCTGCCCTGCCGTCAAAGCTCGGACTCCCGGCTGCCCGGTCTCAAAAGATCCGGCTCCGGTCCGTCCTGCCCATGACCGCCCGGTCAGATCGATCCGGCTCAGAGCCTGGAGGACCTGTGTGACGTGCCCCGGTCCGGCCCCCGGATCCACCTGGATAAAGTCTTTGGTGACTACATCTCTCCCATTGGTCCGGATCCCCACCAAGATCCCAAGCCCGATCCACTGCTGGGCCACAGCCGCCCCGATACGGATCGCACCCTCCAGCAAAAGCTCCTCTGTCCAGATCTGGTCGCCTTTGACATTTAAGAGGATCTGGACCTTTGGCATGGCTACATGCTCGTATACATTGACCTTCAGCTCCCCGGTCCTGGCAAAGGCCTTCCAGTTCACCTGCCGGAAGCTGTCCCCGGGGCTATAGTCCCGTATGCCCCGAAAGGAAAAGGGGTCCTCAAACAGCTTCTTTTTCCACTGATACTCCCCCAGCATCTCCTGGCAGGCCATCTCTGCCTGCTCTGTGGGGATCGCTCTCGGGTAGACATAGAGATAAGTCTCCTGAGGCTGCCTATCCACAAAAGGTCCTTCAAAGAACAGGGTCCGCCCCACCAGCTCCACCTCTTTGCAGGGGTAATAGCCCCTTTTGGTCCCAACAAAAGCTAAGGTCCTGGTGATCTGCTGGAATGGAAGGAGGGAATAGATATCCCGCCGGTAGGTCTGATCGGAGACCGCCGTGTTCTCCCGCTCTGCAAAATGGAGCGAACGGTCGCTCTGCAGGTTGATCTGCAAAAGGGGCAAAGGAAGATATTTCCGGTTCTGCACGATCTCCTTCAGCTCGCCTGTGTCGCCTTCCCGGATCGCCACAGGGTCAAAACGCAGCCGGACATGGAGGCCTTTTTTCCAGTACCTTGCATAAAGGACCGATCGCAGGAGATAGACCAGAAGGGCAGATGCGATGATCCATAAAAAACCCATGGGCACCTCCCTTTCTATCTCCCCCAGGTCTCGGTGGGGACCGGGATCTGGTCCAGGATCTGGGTGATGAGCTTCTCCGGAGCGGACAAGATCCCGTAGGTCCTCTCAAGCACCAGGCGGTGGGCCAGGACAGGGACCGCCAGATGTTGTATATCCTCGGGGACCACATGGTCACGGCCCTTTATGAACGCATAGGCCTTCGCCGCTTTCAAAAGAGCCAGGCTGCCCCTGGGGCTCACGCCGGCTGTGATCTGCAGCTTCCGGCAGTCCCTGGTGGCCTGTATGATATCCGCCAGATAGCTTAAGAGCTGCGGATGGATATAGACCTCCTCCGCCGCTTTTTTTAACTTGGCCAGATCCCGGCCGGTAAGGACCGGTGTCAGACGGTCATAGGGATCCCCACTGGCCCGCTCAAAGCGCTCCAGGATGATCAGCTCTTCCTCCTTCCCGGGCAGGCCCATGGAAAGCTTCAGCAAAAAACGGTCCATCTGGGCCTCCGGGAGGGGAAAGGTCCCTGCGCTCTCCACCGGATTCTGGGTGGCGATCACAAAAAAGAAGGGGGAAAGGGTCCTGGTCTTCCCGTCCACCGTTACCTGCCTCTCCTCCATGGCCTCTAAAAGGCTGGACTGGGTCCTGGGCGTGGCCCGGTTCACCTCGTCCGCCAGCAGGATATCTGAAAAGACCGGTCCTTCCCGGAACACGAAGTCTTTGGCCTTCTGGTCAAGATATTCGATCCCGGTCACATCCGAGGGCATCAGGTCCGGGGTGAACTGGACCCGCTTGAACACCAGATCCATCGATCTTGCCAGCGTCTTGGCCAACAGCGTCTTTCCTGTCCCCGGCAGATCCTCTAAAAGTACATGGCCGCCTGCCAGCACGGCTGTCAGGAGATGATCCACCACCTCCTCCTTTCCCACGATCACCGAGCCGATGGCTGCCCGAAGCTTTTGCACCTTATCTGCCTGTCCCATATGCATGTCCCCTCTCCTTCCCGGCGCGCACGGCGCCCCGGTCTTCCCTCATGCGCACGCATGCCCGATACCCCGGCCGTTCTTCACGCGCACCTCGAGCGCCCCTTCCCTTCTCGGGTCCGCGCTCATGGCCCCTTTCGGACCTTACGCCTTCCCCAGGATACGGACCACTACCGTATTGCGGAAAAAGCTGACGATCGGGCCGGTAAAGAAGGCCACCACCACGGTCCCGATGCCCACCACGCTGCCGGTGGCAAGGCCGACCGCCGTGCTCAGCACGTCCATACAGACCCTGACCCATTTGAACTTCAGCTTTCCATGGGAGTAGTTTTCGGCGATCACACTGATCCGGTCGTAGGGCGCGGCTCCAAGGTCACAGGCCATATATAAGGCGATCCCCAGACAGACCACCAGGACCCCGGCCACCAGGAGCGGTATCCGAAGGACCAGGCTCCCGGCAAGGCCCTCGATCGTGATATCAAGGAGGGAGAACAGGAACACGCAAACGTCCACGATATAGCCTAACAGCAGCATATTGATCAGCGCCCCCAGCCCAAAGCTCTTCCGGTCCAGGATGAAGACGGGGATGAACAACAGGACATTTAACAGCATCTGATAGGTGCCGTAGCTGATCGGCAGATGGCTGCTGACCCCTAGGTTCATACAGGTATAGGGATCTGTCCCAAAGCCGGACAGCCGCAGAAGGCAGATCCCAAAGCCTAAGATCACATTGGCCAAGATGACCCAGATCACCCGTTTCATCAACTCCGAAGATCCCTTTTCCACTTCCTTTTTTGTATCTTCCATAGATAAAAACCTCCTTATGTCCCTTTCTCTCCAGCCTCTGGCGGGGCCTGACACCCCAGATGGCCGCTATGCCAAGATCTTCCCGCTTTCAAATACCCGGGCGATCTCCTTCCCGTCCGTGATCACGTCAAACTGCCTCCCGCCATACGCAAACCTCTGGGCCGTGATCAGGTCCGGCTTCTTCGACTGGAGAGCCCGTATGACCTCCCCGCACGTCTCTCGGGTCAAAAATGCGTTTATATAGGCATCCATGTCCTTTTTCGAGAGAAAGACCAGACCGTGCTTATAGCCATTGACCCCCAAGATCTCCTGAGAATAGGTGGCCAAGATCATATCCTCGATCCGCCGGATATAGCTCTCTCCCATGAGCATCGGCACGACAAAATAATGCTCTGTGATCATACAGGAGATCTGGGGGTTCTTCTCGCTGGCGCCCTGGCGGTTTTCATCGGGCACATTGCCGATCATGATCATATCCGGCGCCATGATCTCCTGCTCCACCCTTTTCAGTTCCTGCTCATCAAAGCCGGTGGCCTCCTGATAATAAGAAAGATAGTTTTTCATCTTTTTCGCCTGCATGGACTTTCCAAGAAGGATCAGCAAAAGGCCCGGGATACCGAAAATGCCGCCTACCACTGCCGCCGCCTTAATGCCGATGAACAGACAAGGCGCCCCCAAAAGAACGCCAAAGACCAGCAGGGTGATCCCTCCTGCCATGCAGCCCTTTCCTTTGCCGCCCACATCCCGCATCCTCCGCAGCACATCGCCGTCCTTCAGATACCGTTCCCGTCTTTTGTCTCCTTTTTGTAAGATCATCCCTGTCTCCTCCTCGATCCGGCACTCTCTATCGCCTTTTGGTCATCACAGCCCTCTGCATCCGGCACCCTTTTTAACCTTTCGACATTATACTATATCCTTCCACTGTCCGCAAGCGATCCTTATGTTCTACAAACAAAGATCTATGCACAGATCACATTTTCCTCCAATAAGATATAGAAAGTGTTCACGTAATGGATGAACAGGAGGACATTTATGAAAAAAAACCATCGATCCAGATCTATCCTATCCCTTTTGACCATCGCTGCAGTCGCCGGTCTTGCAGGCTGCCAGGCCGGAAAGGCCCCCGGCAGTCCTCTGACTCCGGTGACCTTGAGCGAGGTTGCCCATTCCATCTTCTATGCCCCCCAGTATGCCGCGATCGAGCTGGGCTATTTTGAGGAGGCCGGGATCGATCTGGAGCTGGTCAACGGCGCAGGAGCCGATAAGGTCATGACCGCCCTGGTCTCCGGCGATGCCGATATCGGTTTCATGGGCTCCGAGGCCAGCATCTACACCTACGCCAACGGCGCCAAGGACTATGCCGTCAATTTCGCCCAGCTCACCCAGCGGGCCGGGAACTTCCTGGTGGGGCGGCAGCCGGAGGCCGCCTTTGACTGGGAACAGCTAAAGGGAAAAAAGGTGATCGGAGGGCGGAAGGGCGGTATGCCCCAGATGGTCTTTGAATATATCCTGAAAATGAACGGCATCGATCCCGCCGCGGATCTGACCATCGATCAGAGCATCGATTTCGGTCTGACCGCCGCCGCCTTCCCCTCCAGCGATGCCGACTATACCGTGGAATTTGAGCCCTTTGCCACGGCTCTGGAGACGGAAGGGAACGGCTATGTGGTGGCCTCCTTAGGCGAGGCCTCCGGCTATGTCCCCTACACCGCCTACAGTGCCAAGAAAAGCTATCTGGAGGCTCACCCGGATATCATCCAGAAGTTTACCGATGCCATCCAGAAGGGCTTAGACTATGTAAACTCCCATTCCGCCGAGGAGATCGCGGCGACCATCCAGCCCCAGTTCAAGGAGACCGATCTGGACGCCCTGACCAAGATCGTGGAGCGTTACAGATCCCAGGACACCTGGAAGGAGGATACCGTGTTCGAAGAGGAAAGCTTCCTGCTCCTGGAAAATATCCTGGAAGAGAGCGGCGAACTCTCGGAACGGGTGCCCTATGAGGATCTGGTGACCACCGAATTTTCCAAGAAGGCGGCAAAATGACCGACAGCGTCGCATAAAGATAGCCGAGCAGATACAGATCCCTTCATTTAGAGCACTTACGATAAAGGGGCCGTTGCAAAATGAAGCGTATACGCGATATGTAGATGCCACCTGTGTGGTCGAAACACGATACCTCGTATATAGCCGCTATCTTGCAACAGCCCCATGTCCGGTCTTTTCCGGCACATTTCCCTTCCGTCAGCCCTTCACCCCGCCGCCGGTGACACCTGCGATGATCTTCTCGGACAGAAAGATATACAGGATGAACGTGGGCAGGAATACGATCACCACCGCCGCAAACATGCCGGCCCAGTCGCCGGTGTATTTCATGGAATTGATCATGGAATACAGGCCTACGGCGATCGGACGCAGCTGGTCCGAATTGGCAAAGATCAGGGAGATGAAATATTCATTCCAGATATTGATAAAATTAAAAATGGTGACCGTTATGATCCCCGGCTGGGCCATAGGGAGCATGATCAGCCAGAAGGTCTTTGTCGGCGGGCATCCATCGATCGCCGCCGCCTCCTCAAAGGCCTTAGACAGATTGCTGAAAAAGGTCATGAGGAATATGGTGGTATAGGGGATATTGATGCCGATATACAAAAACACCAGCAAGATCCCATTGCTCAGCACATGGTTCAGGATGCCCATGCTGGCCACGATCCCGAACAGCGGGAGGACGATCATGACCACCGGGACACCCATGGCCGATACAAAACCGGTCTGGATCAGCTTGTTCCCCGGAAAGACGAACCGCGCCAGGACATAAGCGGCCGGAGCGCAGATCAGGATCAGCAGCGAGCAGGAGATCATCGAATAAACCAGGGAATTCCTGAAGATCCCGGCCACATCAGAATTGACCCATGCCTTCACATAGTTTTCAAAATGGAACCCTGAGGCCAGCAGCTTATCCGAAAAGATCTCCTTAGTCGTGGAAAAGCTGGCCAGGAGCACCCACCCTAACAGGACAAAGGTGAAGGTGATCCAGATGAGCAGGATGAGGTAGCCCGGAGCAAGACGCAGCTCTTTTTTCCAGTTTACCGGTTCGTGGTACCGTTTCGATCTCGCCATAGTCTTCCCCTCCTTTTAAAATTCCAGATCGTCATCTTTCAGCAGACAGTTGCACAGCCAGAACACGGCGACCACGCAGATGCTCAGCAATACGCCGATGGCCGCGCCCAGACCGGAATTTCGTTCTGTGATGCTGTTCCCCGCGCCGAAGATCTGCATATACATATAGACCATAGGCGTGATGGTCTGGGTATCTGCCGTAACGGTGGAGAAAAGCTGGGACCACACGAAAAATCCCACGCTGGTCACGCTCCACATGGTGATATTGGTCTTAAAGACACCTTTTAGCAGAGGCATAGTGATATAGCGGAACTGATCGAACCGGTTTGCCCCGTCCAATGTGGCGGCTTCAAAATAATCAGAGCTGATGCGCTCGATCCCGCTGGCAAAGATCAGCATATGGTAGCCCACCATCCCGAAGCAGTAGGCCAGCAGGAGGGCCATGAACTTATGATCGTTATCCAGCCACTGGATCTTTGCCAGAGAGGTGAGGCCCAGGTTGGTGAACACCGTCTTCAGCAGGCCGAATTTAGGGCTGTAGACATATTGCAGCCACATGGTGGCCAGCGCCACCGCACTGACGATGTTGGGCAGATAGATCACCGCCCGGAAAAAGCTCTTGAAGCGGATCCCGCTGGTGATGATGACGGCGAACAGCAAAGCCAGCGACATGACGATGATCCCGCCGATGAGCCAGATCCGCAGCAGGTTCCACATGGAGATCTTGAACAGGCTGGTCTGGGCCAGCTTGGTAAAATTAGCCAGACCGGTAAACTGCCACTTCGCCACCGGATCTGTGATCCCGTCGATCTTGAAAAAGCTCATGATGATCGTACGGACGATCGGATACAGGAAGATAACGGAAAAGATCGATACCGCCGGAGTAAGGAACAGTATGATCATCCCTCTGTTTCGTTTCATCCCGGTTTCCTCCTTTCATTTCTGCGCACAATGGGTCAAATGCCGTGCTGAGGATCGCCCTGACAATGGACTGCCCCAAGACTGCCCCAAGACAGCCCCAGGGCTTGCCGCAAGGTTAACGCCAGCAAAAGGCGGCAGCTCATCTCCTGCCGCCTTTTATGCGCTCTGTCTTTTTTCCATGGTGACGCCAATGGATCGGCATAAGACCGCCTTGGACCTTTTCCGCCAGCTGAGCGGCAGTGTCAAACCCGGTCAAACTGCCTGACGGCTGTCAATTCCCGGCTTTCTTCAGCGCATCCACAAAGCCCTGGGCATCGATGCTGCCGCCGCTGAGCTTTAAGAAGTTCTCTTTGATGATCGGGGTCATATCCGCGTTGGCCTCAGCGCCGGCCGCCCAGGGATAACGGGTCTTCATGCTGTCCATGACCGGCTTCACGCAGGAGATCAGCGCCGGCCACTCTGTATTGTTGGAATCGGCCGGGATACCGATGGACAGCTCGGATAACATCTTGTCAAATTCACCCTGGGTGATGTAGCAGATCAGCTTAAAGGCATCTTCTGCATGCTTGGAATCCTTGTTGATCGCCAGCACCTGGGCGCCATAATTGGCAGCGTCCACGCCGTCGGTACCGCCCTCTACGGCCGGATAGCTGAAGCATCCCCATACAAAATCGTCCCCGGCCATATCCTTGACCTCATTGGGGAGCCAGGAGCCGTTCAGATACATGGCTGCCGTTCCCATAGCCAGCTCCTGATTCTGTCCGGCCGGCCATACATTGGACTCGATCGTATCGGAGAAATAGCCCTTGCTGGCAAAATCTGCGTACGCCTCTGCCGTGGCGATCACAGCCGGATCGTCCCACTGGCCGCCCTTTACGATCTCTTCCGTCTTGGGCTCGCCTACTAACCGGGACATATGATAGCCGAACATACAGGTGATATACGCGTCATCACAGGTGATCGGTGTGTAGCCGGCTTCCTTGATCTTGGCACAGGCCGCATCCAGATCCGCCCAGGTGGCCGGAACCTCCGTGATGCCTACCTCGTCAAAGATCGCCTGATTATAGAAAAATGCGAACACATTGGGCTGATAGGGGATGGACTTTAAGGAGCCACCGCCCACTTCACGGCAGGCAGCGATCAGACCGGCATTGGCCGTGGCCTCATAATCCACCGCCTTGGCCAGCTCCTCCAGATCCATCAGATAGCTGCCCCAGGTGGTGTTCACACGGTCGATATCTTCATCAAACAGGTCGATCGCGGTCCCTGCGTCCAGCGCCGGCTGTAAGCCTTCCCGGATACCTGTACGTCCCTTGAACTGGAGATCCACGCTCACGCCCGTATCTTCCGTAAATTTATCCACCGCTGCCTGGATCGCCTGTCCCTGAGGCTCTGTGGCCTCCCACATGGACCAGTAGACCAGGCCGCTGCCGTCCCCGGCAGGCTGCGCCGCCTCGGCCTCGGCCCCTGCGCCATCCCCTGCCGGTGCCGCTGTGGTATCTGCGCCGCCTGCTGCAGCTGCCGCTGTTGTCTCTGCTGTCTGTCCGCCTCCGCCGCATGCAGCCAGGGAAGCCGCCATCGCCGATGCCAGGACCAGTGCCGTCATTTTTTTCTTCATAAAAAGTTCCTCCTCTTTTTTGTTGCTTTTGCCGCGTTTCTTTCTGCTCCTCATAGATCTAGTATAGTAGGATCGCACAAAAAAATATTTGCACGATCGGCCCTTATATTTGCACTTTCGGATATTTATAGTGGATCTGCATAGATACGCTCCGATGGCAAAGAACACCGTATCCATTTTCACCAACTTGTTTTACGTCCTATCCGTCCTCACTCTGCGTTCTGCCCGATCTTCCGCCAGA
>CAJUSS010000091.1 GCA_910588895.1 uncultured Lachnospiraceae bacterium | reverse complement strand
TCTGCCCTCTCCGTGGTTGAACTCGATAAATTTACCCGTCCCGATCGCCACGGCGGTCAGGGGATCTTCCGCGATCATGGTGGTGATCCCCGTCTTCTCCTCGATCAGGGAATCTAAGCCGCTGAGCAGCGAGCCTCCCCCGGTGAGCACGATCCCCCGGTCAAAGATATCGGCCGCCAGCTCCGGCGGCGTGCGCTCCAGCACATTGTGGACCGCGTCCACGATCTGCATGGCAGGCTCCCGCAAAGCCTCCAGTGTCTCATCGGAGGTCACCACGATCGTCTTAGGCAGACCGGTCACCAAGTTCCGTCCTCTCACCTCCATGGTCAGGACCTCCGGTCTGCGGGAGGCGGCTCCGGTATTGATCTTGATCTCCTCCGCGGTCCTCTCTCCGATCAGGAGATTATGTTTCTTGCGCATGTACCGCACCAGGGCCTCATCAAAATCATCCCCGGCGGTCTTGATCGAGGTGCTGACCACCGTACCCCCCAAGGAGATCACCGCGATGTCCGCCGTGCCGCCACCGATATCCACGATCATGTTCCCGCAGGCCTTGGCGATATCGATCCCCGCCCCGATCGCCGCCGCCACCGGCTCCTCGATGATCGTCACCTCCCTGGCTCCGGCCTGATAGGTCGCATCCTCCACCGCCTTGCGCTCCACCTCCGTGGCCCCGCTGGGGATGCAGACGCTGATCCTGGGCTTTCTGAGCGCCTTCTTCCCCACCGCTTTATCGATAAAATATTTCATCATCTTTTCCGTCACCGCGTAATCCGAGATCACGCCCTGGCGCAGCGGACGGACCGCCACGATATTACCCGGCGTGCGCCCGATCATCAGGCGGGCCGCCTCCCCGATCGCCATGATCTTCCGGGTATCCCGCTCGATCGCCACCACCGACGGTTCCTTTAACACAACGCCTTTTCCCTTGATATACACTAAGATACTGGCTGTACCCAGATCGATCCCAATGTCGTTCGACATCATCGTAAACATATCCTCTCTTCCTCCTGTCCGATCTTCCTGCAGGCTTTCTACCTTTATGTTTCCCTGAGTCCCAGCTTCCTACACCTGCAAGATGCAATATCATCTGTGGCCATCGGACCATCCTGGTCCGGCTATCTGACTATACACTATCGCCCCGGTCTTGCCATTTTTTCCAAAAAGTACCAGACGGACCGTAATAAAAACAAGGCCTGTAAGTGTTCAAAGCCCTGTTCGCCTAATATGTTCCCACTATTTCTTTTCTATTATATACGAACTTCATCAGTTTTCAAATGGTTTTCACATATTTATCAAGATTAAATGTTTACAAAATCCTTAACGTCCATCTCGACCTGTTTTTAGCCGATCCATCCCCTGCACCGCTGCCATAAACAGCCGGTGATGGATCCTCCTGACGATCTACAGAAAGTCCAGAAAAATAAAAAGGACCCAGGTGAAAACACCCAGGTCCCTTATGTGTCCCCGCTCTGTCTGTCCCTATTTGCGGCTCTCCTCATACTTCGCACGGACCGCGATCGCCAGCTGATCCGCGCAGGAAGTATTTTTCGTCCGGCAAGTGTTCCCTTTCAGGATGGATTCGATCTGGTCCACGGTCATACCGTCCACCAGCTTGCCGATCGCCTTGAGATTTCCATTACAGCCATTTACAAACTCCACATTCCTCACCACATCGCCTTCCAGGTCGAAGGACAGGGACGAGGGACAAACGTTCTGTGGTTTTACAGTATAATGCATAGCAAAGCTCCTCCTTGTTCATAACATATGTTTTTGTTTGCAGCTATAGTATAAACCTTATCGGTCGATCTGTCTATTTTAATATGGATGCCGTCCGATCCTTACTGCCAAAGGAGCCGCTCCGGGAGCTAAAACGACGGACCGTGACATTAGCCGGCATTGAAGCGACGCCTCGATATCGATCTGCTGGATGCTATCATCCGGGCCTTATCGCAGGGTGAAACACTGCCAGAGAAAAACCAAGACCACACGCTGTCCGGCGATCGGATAGGACACCGGTAATGTTATATCACGCCGGATCGGCTGTCTATCGCAGAAAAGACCTGGGGCCGCCCTTAAAAAGGCATACCCCAGGTCTTTTGACCTCTCATCCTGCTTTGCCCGCTAAGGAGCGAGCCATCACACATACTGCTTCCTCTTCACCGCAAACAGCACGATCCCCGCCCCACTGGCCAAAAAGGCCAAAAATAAGGGCAGATAGGCCACCGAGCGGTCTCCGGTCTTTGGAAGGAGACTGGCCAACGGGGTCAGCGCATCCTCGATCGTATCTATGATCTGCTCCCCTAATGGCGTAGCCTCATCTTCGATCGTATCCGTAGCTGCCTCTGCGTTGATCGTGTTTGCTGCACCGGAGGAGCGTCTGGTACTGCTGCCGCCGCTGGTGCTGCCATTGCCAGACTGTGTGGGTGCTTCTGTAGGAACTTCCGCAGGCGGCACAGGGACGACCGCGTTCTTCGGATGGGCCTCCACCTGGTAGTCCCAGCCCTCATCCTCTAAACGAGGAAGGGTGGTAAAGAACGGCGCTACTTGAAATGCGCTGTCCTCCCCAGTCTGGGCCACCAGATAAAGACCGTTCCCCACGGGACCGAAGGTCAATCTTCCCTCTTCTGTATCCTTGACCTCCTGTGCCGTTATCCCCTTCGCCTCTGCATAGGCCACCAGGGCGGCACATGTGTCCTCCATCTCCTGGGTGGTCATCCCATCTCCCGCCATCAGCTCCGCTAAGTCCACGCCTGAACCTGCAAAGGTCCCGTTCAGTACATATGCCCCCTGCTCTCCGTCCCAGTCCCCTATCTGATAGAGAGCCATGGTCGCTCTCTTATCCTGTCCCTCCAGATCGATGGACAGCGTAGAGCCTCTTTCTTCTATCCCTGCGCTTTTCGTTTCCGCAGCAAATGCGGCCTGGCACAGGCACAGGGCTGCCATCAAGACTGCCGCCAGAAAAGCTGCCATCTTTTTAGTCTTCTTCTTGATCATGGCTACCTTCTTTCTTCTCTGTCATGCTGCTATTAGAGAACCTTCTCTCGTCTTTTCCTTGCTTTCCTTTTGTCCTGCCGTTCTCTTGTTTATCGGCCTCTCCTTCCTGGTCCTTCCCCTTATCCCTGGTCTTTTTGCCGGGAAGGAGGAGACCTGCGCCTATGGATGCCCCGAAGGCCAACACGCCGAAGAGCACCCATTGTCTGGTGGTGAGACCGTTCCCCTGCTGGTCCTTTGGTACATCGGTATCCGCCGGAGCCGGTTTCATAGCCACCTCTTCTCCATATCCCCCGTCATAGGGGATCCGGGTCCCCCGGATCAGCATCCGGTGGCTGTTGATCCCGTAGGGCGTACAGGTCACCAGGGTAACATAATCCTCCCCAGGCACGATCCCCAGACTGTCCACCTCCTCCGGCAGGACAGTCAAGATCTGGTCGATCTGGTATTCCAGGATGTCTCCCAGGGCCTTGATATAGAAGACATCGCCTTCCTCCAGACGGTCCAGATCCGTAAAGAGCCGGGCTGAGGGCAGACCTCTGTGGCCGGTGAGGATCGCGTGGGTGCTCTCCCCGCCGATGGGAAGGGAAGAACCCTGATAATGACCCACCGCTATCTGGAGGACACTCTCGCTGGTGCCGTGGCAGATCGGGAGATCCACCTTGATGCAGGGGATCTTGAGGGAACCCATGACCCCGTTCCCGGTCACATCCAGCAGTTCCTCATAGGGACTGTCCTCCCTCTCCTGCTCCGCCGATGTGGCGCCGCCCAGACTGGAAAAGCTGGTCAGGTACGCATTATAAGAGGCGGCGTCCAGCATCTGCCGGGTGTAGTCTTCTTCCGGCAGCTCCTCCACGATCCGATCGTAGGACGCGATCGCACGGGAGGCGTTCTTCTGGTTCAGATAGTCACTGACCGCCGGATACAAAAGGACGCCAAGGCCCGTTAAAAAGATCAGTACGATCAAGATATTTACTATCATCCGTTTCATCGGGCCTTTTTATCCTTTCTGCTCTGATCATCACTGCTGGAAACTTACGCTCTCTTTCTCCTCACTACGAAGAACACTGCACCTGCCATCAGGAGGATGCCTGCCGCGTAGAAGACCGTGGTACCGATGCCGCCGGTGGAGGGAAGCATAGCACCTGCATAGTTGATCACATTTTCCAGGACAAGCGGAAAATCTGAACGAACTGTGGTCACATGCTCACCTGCTTCCTCCACTTCCGTGATCGTTCCATCTACATAGGTATAATGATAAGTTGCTTTATAAGTTGATGTCTCTGCGATCTTCGCCTCGATCGTTACCGGATCGACTACCCGATTATAGCCTGCCGGTGCTGCAGTCTCTGTCAGAATATATCTGCCTGCCGCAAGGCCCTTGATCTTGATCACACCGCCCTCCGGAGAAACAACCGTATTGCTCGTTGCAGTCTTATCATACTGATATACACCATCTGTACCACCAGATACATTGATCGCATTGCCATTTTCATCTGTTAACGCAAAGGTAGCACCTGCCAAGCCATTACCTGCCGCATCTGTCTTATTGATACCTAATGCATAAACATAGGTGGTCGTTTCACGCTCCACATTCTCATACTTGACCTCGGGCTCATCTGGATCTGGGGTCGTTCCAGGATCCTTCTCCTTAAAGGTAAACCAAGCCGTATTTTTGTTCCCATCCCCAGCAATGACTGCCTTGTCGGTTACTGTAGCGCTGTAGTTTACCGTGATCTTGTTTGGGGAGGCTTTATCCGTTGACCAGGGGATATCGACCGTAAATCCGTTCTTTTCATCATCCCAGTCGACTGTAAATCCAGAGTCAGAGAGCTCATCTTCGCCTACCTTGACTGTAAGGGTGTCTTTATCATAGGCCAGCCCTTCCCCCAGCTTGTCGTATACATAATAATTGTAGATCTCCTTCTCACCATGATAATTAGTAGTCGTAAACCTGATCTGAAAGTCTACGGTATCGCCATAATCTGCAGAGGAGATATCCGTCATCGTCTTATTATCTTCAACGATCTTCTTGCCTGCATCCGGATCCTCCTCCTCATTCCAAGAGGGTCCACTCTGGTTTTTGTCCAGGATCACCGCATCTTTATTTGTATAGTCTACACTCACCACTGCACCCAGGGAGCTGGTCACCATGTAGTAACCATAGGGAACGCTCAAAACGACTTCTGCTGCTTCTGCTGTTTTCGTAGCTGCTGGTTGAAATTGCGTAAAAAAGTCTGCATCTGGATCTATCTCGTTATCTTCACCCACAACAAGACTCTGGAGGAACTCTGTCACAACCGTATCTGTCGCTCCCTCTATCAGACCTACATTGTAAAGATCCGCTTCTCCTACCTGTTCGAACTTGAAGGGGTTCCCACCCTGTCCAGTAAACCAATCCGACACAGCCTTTGTAGTGGTATACGCGATCAGCCCATCCTCTCCACCAGCGGGATTGGCATCAAACAACTTATATGCCGTATACTCTTTATCCACCGTCGCATTGGTGATCGTGATCGTCCCTGTTGACGTATCATCGCCTCCATCACCCGTTCCCGCCGCAAACGCCGGAGCCGCCATGGCCAGCGTCATGGTCGCTGCCATCAAGATGCTCAACAACTTCTTCATTTTCCTCATAACTCTCATTTCCTTTCCTTTTTATATCTGCTCTTTGCACTGCTGTGTCCACTTCGTCCGGGCATCGCCCCAGATGCCGCACTTTTTCTTTTTTTGCTCCTCTCCTTTCCCCTACCCGTCTATCTGTACCTGTCACTTCCCTGTAGTTGGTATAGGTTTGCTGCTGTCTCCATCTATCTATGTAACCCTGCGGAGGGATCCCTCCGCAGGCATCACATCATCTTTCCGGATGCAGGTCCTGCCTGCATCCCGGGATGGCTCAGTGTCCTGGCTCTCCCGGATCTCCTTCTGTCAAGATCTTGCGCCGCTGTCCGCCGAAATACCGTACTTCCGCTCCTGCCATCATCAGGGCGATCAGCAGGAGGATCCAGCCGAAGCGGTTGAACTGCATAAGGCCCGGGCCGCCGGTGTCGGGCAGACGGATCGGCCGTGAGAGCGTTGTCGTGTCATAGCTGATGACGACCTTTGTGTAAGTGGCATCGGTCGCTACCAGATCTTGGCTGTCTCCCGTTCTCTGATAGACCTTACAGGTGTTATACAGCTCATAGCCCGCTCCCGGCATCTCCTCGTCTCTGCAGCCTGGCTTTCCGCCATAGACTGACGACATCTTAAGTTCGATGCTCGCCGATCGGTCTCCGTCGGCCGCAGAGCCGTCGGTATCTATAGGATTAAATGTACGATCCCCAAAGTCAAACGCGACTGCCGTGACATATGCCCAGCGATCATAAGTATCTGGATCTTCTACCAGCATCCAATCGCCTTTCGCCTCAAACCGCAATGCCTCTGGCAGATCGTCAGACGGCTCTCGCCCTGCCAGTTGGCTGGTCTGGACATATACCTTGACCTTGTGCCTTTCCGTCTCTGCTCCGCTAAGGTCTACGCCTGTGAGCAGACCGGCATAGACCGTATCGTCTCCATTTTCAATATAGTCGATCAAGAAAACATTTTTTACGTTTGAGGCAAGGGCCTTGTACTGCAGTTTATATCGATAATCGGTTTCATTCGCATCGATACGGATCAGATCATGCCAGCCATCCGGATCTGACTCCTCCAGCCGCACAAATGGAGTGACCGCCACCTCTGTCTTGATCAGGTCGATCAGGACATTTACGCCCTTCTCCAGTTCCTGGATCTCGATATCGATACTCCTCTTATCCTCCTCTGTGTTCACTCCATCCGCTTTCCTGACCTCCAGTTCATAAATGCGGTCCTGCATATCTTTGTATATCTTGTCAAATGCACCGGTCAGCCGTATAGGCACATGCGGGAGCTCTCCCCTGTCAAATTCATTTCCGAACAAGGGGACGCCAGACATCCTTATCTCGCACAGGTTAACGATATGTTCACACGTATTTTGCCACGCGCCAAAGATGGATCGCTGCAAGCCGACCTTGCCGATCGCCGCTAAGATGGAAGCCTGCATCGCCTCGGCTCCTTCTGTGCCGGTAACCGTCCCTATCCCTAGATCTTCTGCTGTTACAGCTGATATCGGGATATCGATATGACCTTCATACGTGCAGGTACCCCCTTCTTCTCCATCCATATATCCAGGCCAGCCCATGGGTACCTGCAGCCTGCCTGTACCTCCAAGACCATGCCAGCCCTTATAGCTCACATACTCTGCCAGAAAAGTCAGCCCTTCCGATAAGGACTGCAGCTTCGCCCGCACCGCCGGGACATCTGTCGTCTGCCCTGCATCATTCACCCATTTTGCCGCGATCTCGTTCATCCGCTGCAGCATATCATGCTCTGTGTTCAATGTGCCTTCGAAAATCTGGAGATTGGTGATCAGGTCCAATGCCTGGTCAAGGCTGGGCGGGATGGCATCGTTCTCCTCTCCCAGATCGATAGGGGGATACTGTTTTACGGACGTCTCAAACGCATGCTCATCCCCTGCTGTATCATTTTCTCCACTCCACCCCCAGTTCTGCATCGCATCTGCAATGTAATTGGAAAGATCTTTTCTGGCACCCACTTCCGCGCGGGTCTCCGCGATCTTCTCCAGGGCATCTGCTACCGCCGTCTGGATCATCTCCGCGTCTTGGCTGTCCAGGACTCCCAACCCTTGCAGGCCCAGGCCGCTCACGGTCATCGAGGGGATCTGGATCTTCATCGGGTTATCGATCCGATCCTGGAAAGCGGTCACGGCATAGGCATCACCGCCTACAAGGCCGTACCAGTTGTCATACTCCGTGCTCTTAGCGACCCGATCGATCTCCACGAGGAGCTGATCGATCTCTAGTCGGATATTGTTTCGATCAGCATCCGTGTTCGTAGCATTGTAATATCGTTCCGTCAGCTCTTGTATCCACTCGCACATCGCATATATACCCGCCAGACCGTCTTCCATAGTCTCGGCCAACTGCTGGAATGCCGCTGCATTTTCCATAGTCGTCTGGGGGATAGATGCCGTTTCGTCCCACGGCTCACTGCCTGCGATATAGGTACCTGCTCCTGGTCCGTCATCTTCTGCCGCCAGCTCTTTCAAGCTGTCAAGCCATTTCCCGATCTCCTCTAGGACCGGAGCCGCTTTCACAAAGTCCGCATTGTCGCTAAACTTCTCTTCGAACCCGCTTTTCTGATCTAAGCATCCCTCATAAGCCAACTGCAGGTTCCAGGGATACGTTTCTTGCTCTTTGCCCTTTAGTCCGTCGTAACGTTTTTGCAATGCATATACGGCTCTTAAAAAGCGATAGAGATCCGGATCGATCTCCTTATACTTGTCATCGATCTCTCCCCAAGCCTTATCCAGCGCTTCCTTTTCCGTCTCTACCTCCGGCAGCGATCGCTCTGCGCCATCCAGCCCTTCGTAGGCCTCCATCACCGCCTCGTATGCGGTCAGCAGATCGTAGACCAGGACCTCTCCATTTTCGGTGGTAAAATTGTCCGCAAAGCCATCTGTGATCTTCTTTATGAATGCCCGCGCAGCTTCTACAAATCGGTCCGCATCCTGTGACTTATTCCCATTCTTAAGAAGCTCCAGCCGCTCCAGCTGCTCCTGCGTATACCAAAAATATCCCAAGAGCTCTTCTGCCGCTTTTACCATCTTATCCTTATCAAGCTCCTCTTCCGGCGCTTTATACCATTCCTCCAGCACCTCCAGTATGCGCTCAAATTCCTTTTCGGCCTCCTCACTCAAGATCCTCTCTAACTCTGCCCGCTGCTCTTTTATCTGCTCAAACAATTCTGCCGGGAGTATATCCGCCAGTCTAAAGAGCGCTTTGATACGGTCTCGTGTACCGGTGCGGTCCTCCGTGTTCTCCCATTCCCACTTTGCATAGCTTTCCGGATCCTCATGCTCACGCATCAGCGCCTCATAGTCTGCTCTGAACTTTTCAAAAGCCTCCAGCGCATCTGGTGTGATCGCTGTAGAGAGCTGATAACGCAAGGCTTTCAGCTCTTCACGGGCGGCTGCCACTTTCGCCTTTGTCTCCTCATCCAGATCGATATCCGCCTCTTCATCCTGCAGTCTGCAGACATCATCCATAGCAATGGAGAACTTGTGGTAACCCGTATAGCCGGAATAGCTTCCGTCCGTGTCCGCTTTAACCTCTTGTTTTAATCGCTCTGCCCTTTCCAGAAAAACGGCTGCCCGGATAGACGCAAAGTCTCCTGCGAGCTTTGTCGCCTGTTCCCGCTCCTCCTCTGTCGTTCCGGCTGTCACTTCCGGATCCGTTGGGTCCAGATAATAAGACCTAAAGCCTTCCAAGCTCTCGATCATTTCGATAAGCTCTGACAGTCCCACCTCCTTAAGAGCCTCCGGCTCCATATGGGCTAACTGCTCTCCCATCTCTCTGAGCGCCGCCCGGAACTGTCCGCCCATCAACTGGGAATGATAGTCTGCATACTCTTCTTCTGAAAATCCATACTGATATCGGTCCAGACAGCGCAGGGCATCCTGTATCGTTGTAAAATGCGCGGACCAAGCCGTATCCCCCTCAGCCTCTTGCTTAAACCTTTCAAGATATCCGTCAAATACGCTGCGTTCACTTTCCCAAGCGTTCCGGATCTCACTTAATCGGTCGGACGCACTGCTGAACACGTCCTCCGTCTCCCCTGCGTCCGGGGCAGCGCGCAAGATCTGCTCTTCTTTTTTACCGGCCTCCTCGATCGCCGTATGCAAAGATCCGACCGCTCTATACACATTTCCAGTATCGTCAAAGTACCCGCTATAGATCGTGTTTACCAGCTCTGCGAACGCAGCGACCATCTCGTGGATGACGGCTGGATCCGTTTCCCCGGGAGTGTCCGTCTCCTCCGGCTCTCCGGCTCCTTCCCCCTCCCTGGTCACCGCATAGGTCGCCATGATCTCACTTGTTTCCGCCAGAAGCGCACCGCTCTCGGTGACCCCGGCCTCCAGTCCTTTTGTCTGCGCCGAACGGGTATCTACCTTCATCAGGGTCAGGTTCGCCGCCTTGCTGTTTGCGATGACCGTCTCCTCGTCCTCTTCTTTCTTCTCTTCTCCCTCCAGCAGGGATCCGTCCCCCGCCAGGAGCGCCCTGCTTTTCATCTTGCCAGCCGCCCCCGGTCCCTTTCGGACGCTGGCCTCTGCCTGTGGCTCTGTCTCTGTCTGAGGCTCGGTCTCTGCTCGAGATCCTTCCGCCTGCTCCGCCATGGAAGCGGCCGCCGCTGCCTGGGCTTCCTGGGCTGCTACTATCTGCGCGGTGTCCTCCTTGATCGTCTGATCGCTGATCTTAACGGTCACAGGACCTTGGGTGTCGGCGGACTCGCCGTTGGCTAAAAGGCTCAGGCTAAAAGCGGCATAAGGCATTCCCTCTCCGTCCAGAGCCTCCTCTACCGCCTCCTGCTCTTCCCGGGATAGCGCTTCTATCAACAGCTCCAGCTCATCGGCCTCCGGGAAGGAGGATACCGGTCCGCTGACCTCTACGGACATGCCGTCCAGCTTGCTCTTTAAGGTGATGGCGCCTTCCCCTGTGATCTCAAACAGGAAACCCTGGCTGGTGGTGAAGCTGCGCTTCTGCCATGTACCATTTGCCGTGACCTTTCCGTAGTAGACGCCAGGTCTTGCGTCCTCTGCCAGCTGATACAGACAGGCGATCCAGCCGATGTCCTCCGCTTCAGCAATCTTCTTGGGGCGGAATTTCTTAAACTCTGTGCCAAAGACCTCTACCGTATAGGAGACCTTCGACTCCTTTATGGCCAAGGCCTGGGCTATCTGATCGGCCTGTTCCGCTTCCCTGGCCACGGCCTCCTCGCCGGCCTTCGTGGCGGCTTTGTCCTCAGCGCTCTCCTCTGGAGCCGTCTCTGTCCCGCTCTCTGCAACAGCAGCCTCTGTGCTGTCCTCTGCAACAGCAGCCTCTGTGCTGTCCTCTTTAACAGCAACCTCTGTGCTGTTCTCTATGATCTTATCTTGTGCGGTATCCCCGCCTTCCGCTGCTGTCCTATCCTCCGCTGCCGTGCTCTCTGGGGCGGCCAAAGCTGTGCCTTCGCTCTCCTGCCCTGCAGGGTCTGCCGGAGGGGCAGGCTTTGTCTCTGCGGGAACTTCCGCGGCTGTCTTCCTTTCGGAGGTCTCCTGTACGGCATCCTCTGTTAGATCTTTGGCCTCTGTCTCCATGGATCCTGCTGCCAGGATGCTGGTATCCTCCGTCCGCATCAGCGGCGCACATACGACTGCGGGGACCCTGGCGGAACGTCCCAGGGCAAGATCCTCTGCAGCCCCAGTCTCAACGACCACCGGCACAGCCTCATCCTCTATGATGTAGACTTCCTGTGTTTCCTCCTCTGTCTGGGCCTCGGTCTCCTCCTGTACCTCCTCAGTACCCGCGGCCCCGGTCTCTTTCTCCTGTACCTCCTCAGTGCCTGCGGCCTCGGTCTGGACATCCTCAGCCCCGGCTCCCTCCGTCTCTGTGCCTGTATCCACACTCTCCGATCCGGCATCCTCCGCCTTTGTGCCTTCCGCCCCGCTCTCAGCTTTGGCGGCCTCGGTCTGGCTCCCATCTGTCCCGGCGGTCTCTGCCCCAGTCTTGTCATCCCCAGTATCCTCAGCTTCAGCCTCTGTCTCCGCCTTGACCTCTGCCGCTGTGGCGGATCCGATCTTCTCCACCGGGATCTGTACTTCTTCCACCTCATAGTCGGTCCAGCTGGGGGCGCTCATCCAGATGGACAGCTCATGTTCCACTCCGGTCTCCAGCGCCTGCCCATCCAAAAGCTCGATGTTCACAGATGGCAGTCCGATGCTGTAGTAGAACTTTTCGGAGGAGCGGATCTTTCCTTCCCCGCCTTCTCCCTGGAATCTAAAGTCCACATAAGCTTTGCCGTCCCCGGCTCCGTCATCGGTATAGAACGCAAACTCGATCTCGTGGAGCCGTCCCGGCTCCAGATAAAGACCGGTGAGCTCTGTGAGCCCCTCTCCGTCCTCATCTTTTCCGAACTCCCTGGCGTAGGCTTCCGCCTCCAGGGCTTCGATCTCATCCAGACGATCCTCATCCAGGCCCTCATATACATCCAGACCACCAGCTGTGTCCATGCTCGCGCCGCCGGCCATGCCTGTTTTGCTGATCTCGGTAAATACACCGTCCTCTTTCCTGATGCGGCTGCCGGTGAAGCTCAGCGTGCCGTCCGCGATCGCGCTGCCGGTATTGTTCTTCAAGTAGATCCGCATGGTGGACATATTCCCCGGGACCACGTCATTGTCCTCGGCGATGACATAGATATCCACATCCTGTCTGGCCCCAGGCCGGTACTCGGCGTTCTTCGCGGTCATCCAGCCCTCTTCCATATCCAGAGGCTCCGAATGGCTCCCTCTGTCCGCTCCCGACCCATCTCCCTTCTCTCCTGCATCGCTCTTCGATGCGGCTTTGCTGTTACTGACAGAGGCAAAGGCCTCTATCCCCTCAGCCCCAAGAACGCTCAGCGGCATGTTCAATGTCATCACCGCAGCGAGCATAGCAGACAGAAACGCACTGCAGCGCCGTTTTGCGTCCATGCCCGTCCTGCGCCTGCGTATCCTTTCTTTATCCTGCATATCTGATCCCCTCTCTTTCCCTTTAGAGCGCCCTTCAGCCCACATCGCTGATGGGCGGACGGCCATACCGGCCATACATCCATCTGCTCCATGATCTATAGCAGCTTCTTTTTCTCCTCCATAGCCGCATCCATCAACTTGATCAGCTCCAGCATACTCCGGAAGTTGAGTGTCTTCTTCTCATCCAGCCATGTGACCTGCCCCTGCCAGGTGGCGTTCTCCTGGCTGACGACATGCACCACAAATGTCCCCTTCTCCATCTCTCCACTCCCCTGCATCGTCCTCTCCAGCTCCTTGTATGACGATATCCAAGCTCGCCCCTCTGCCTATCATCCTCTTCCAGGACTTTTCCAGACGAGCTTCGATCCGCGCTCCATCTTCACGTCCGGCGCCGATCAATAAGATCAGGTACTGACTCTCACTGTAGCGGGTATACACATCGCAGGTCCGCAGTCCCTCCATCAGCACCTGCTTTAGCCACAGCATCTTCTGCTCTAAAGTCTTCCGGCCTGCCGCCTTCTGGTCCTGATCTGCCGGAACAAGCTGGCGAAGGGTGCATAGCATGAGCAGGCCTGCCGGGCCCTGCCGCGCTCTCTGCCGCACGATGATCCGGTAAGCATCCTGGAAACTGGGAAAGCTGCACTGGTATGGACGGTCGGCACCTTCTGCTCCTTCCCCTGGCTCCAGCCCGGCCAGGCAGTGGATCCCATGCCGTCCTGTTTCCTTTTTATGGGTTTCCTGATATCTGGCGACCACCCGGTCCAGCGATGTGACCCCCAGATCTTTATAGAGATACTCGGTAGCCTCCTCATAGACCTTCATCGCTTCTTTATATTGACCCATAGCCATCAGACACTCGATCTGTTTTGCCTGCCACTCATCATAGGGATGGATCTGGCTGGCTTTGGTACACAGCTCCAGCATCTTTTCATACTCTCCATGTGCGCTCAGATATGTACAAAGGTCATCCAAGCATCGGTTATACCATTTCTGATAAACGGCTCCTTCCATGGTCACCCACTCTTCTCCGGTCAGCATAGGCAGGAACTCGCCGCCATAATCCGCGCAGTACGCTTTGCAAAGATCCATATAGCTGTCATCCCGCGGGCCGCCTTTCTCCATCTGCTCGATCAATCCATCCAGATGGCCCACATCTGTTTTTACTCCATGATCTGGCGAAAAATAGTACCTGGTCCCCTGGGACACGATATATCTTCCCTCTGGCAGCTCCTGGCGGGAAACGGCCGTCCGCAGGATATGCATCTGCTGATAAAAATTGTTCAGCCGCTTCTTTTGCCCTTTTTCTGTGAGGCGGATCATCGCAAGGAGCTCTTCCCGCTCCACTCCGCTGGCTCCGGCCCGCAAAAGCCGCAGGAGGAACTGGATCGATCGTTTCTGGATGTTCCGGTCGATCTTGATCTCCCGCTCCCCATACCACAGAGAAAAATCACCCAAGAACCGGGCGTAAAAACTCTTGTATGATCCGTCCATCTCGCTCCCTCCTTTTTTCTCTTCCACCTGCAGTCAGGCCATTTCCGCCTTTTCTGTACATCGCATGTCCTCTCGATCGATCCGGCACTATCCAGATCCTATCTTTTATCCCGTATCCTGGGATAGACGACAAAATGTGTCAACTAAAGTATACTTTGGTTGACACACAAAATTTGGGAAATAAAAGAAAAAACTGGAGATGAGATCCGTGAAAAAATATGGAGATCGAACGGATCGATCCCGGGAAGAAATAGCAGATGAGGAAAAATATACAATAAAATAAAGTGACAACCAACGTATGATTTGGTTGTCACTTTTACCAACGATCTAAAAGCATTATACCACAAGGGTCCTTAAAAAAAACATTTCATCTCTCCCCTGGAAAAATTTTTTTCAAGATCTGTTACTATCCACCCCCACGCCAATTGTTGTATAGGTGCAGGCGCATGATCGGTCACCCGTCCGCACCCGAAGGCCCGGTCCCCCTTGAGGGGGATCCGGGCCTTCGGATGCTGGGCAGCCGGCAGGCAACAGATCAAAAGGACAGCCGGCTAAAGCAGCTCCGGGAGGGGCCTGTCACAAAAG
>CAJUSS010000090.1 GCA_910588895.1 uncultured Lachnospiraceae bacterium | reverse complement strand
TTGGGACAGGCCTGCCGGTATCCCAGTGTCTGTCCATCGCCCTTGCGGTATCTTCAGCCAGCATCCTGCTCTGGAGGCACAGGAAGATCGCCAAAAGCCGTCACGGATGAAGCACAGGGGCCCTTTTGGGTATGGAAAGCCTCATGGAGACTGCGTGAGGTGGGACCTGTGAGAGTACAAGACGACCGTCGGGCCGTCAATATGGAAGAGTCCTGCAGGAACAGGGAGTGACAAAAAGAGGATCGGGCAAAAAGGAGGCATCCGATGGAATTTTCAAAGAACGAATTGATAGAAAAGATCGAAGCTGTCAGGAAGAGATTGAACGCCAGCATAGATGAAAGAAAGGATTACGAGCAGATCTACCGCCACAGTGTGGAGCTGGATCGTTTGATCGAACAATATATAGTGGCCGGTTATTAGATCGACACATTTTCATGGGAAGGGTCCACACCCTTCCCTTTTTTGTGTCCGTTTCTCAAAAATTTCTTGCTATTTTCCACTGGATGTAATAGAATAATGATACGAGTGGTGGAAAGTGGTGGAAAGTGGCACAAAGGGGGAACCGGGTGGGCCGGCGTGTTGAGATGAGTGGCGGTGATCTGTATGTTCATGGGTGAATACAATCATACAGTCGATGCGAAGGGGCGATTGATCGTCCCTTCCAAGTTCAGGGAGCAGCTAGGAGATGAATTCGTGGTGACGAAGGGATTGGACGGCTGCTTATTTGTATATGAAAATACCGAGTGGAAGGTCCTGGAAGAAAAGCTGCACACACTCCCTTTGACAAATGCCAACGCCAGAAAATTTTCCCGCTTCTTTCTGGCCGGAGCTACCTCCTGTGAAGTGGACAAGCAGGGGAGGATCCTCCTTCCGCAGATCCTGCGGGATTTTGCAGGCATAGAGAAGGATGCTGTTTTGGTAGGCGTGGGGAGCCGGATCGAGATCTGGGCCAGAGAGCGCTGGCTGGAAGCCAACTCGTACGACGATATGGAAGAGATAGCAGAGAATATGGAAGGACTGGGGATCTGATGGGAGAGAGTGGGAGCCAGGATCTGAGACCTGGCGGATGGGATGAGCCTGTCGGCTCTGTCCCATCAAAAGGACCTGCCAGATCCGCCGGCGCGGTGAGGTTTTGTCACGAGACGGTCCTGCTCAAAGAGACGATCGACAGCCTGCAGGTGGATCCGGACGGCATCTATGTGGATGGCACACTGGGCGGCGGCGGACATGCGTCCCTGCTGTGCAGCCGTTTGAGCGATAAGGGCAGACTGATCGGGATCGACCAGGATGAGGCAGCCATAGGAGCGGCATCGCAGAGGCTGGCGGCTTTTGGCGGCCGGGCGACGGTGATCAGGGGCAACTATGTGGAGTTGCCTCAGATCCTGCATGATCTGGGGATCGAAAGGGCAGACGGGATCTATCTGGATCTGGGGGTCTCTTCCTATCAATTGGATACACCAGAGCGGGGATTTACTTATCGGGAGGATGCACCCTTAGATATGCGGATGGACAGGAGGAAGAGCAGGACTGCGGCGGATATCGTGAACACCTACAGCCAGCAGGAGCTTTACCGGGTCATCCGGGACTACGGAGAGGATAAGTTTGCCAGGAACATCGCCAAGCATATCGTGATGCGGCGAAAGGAAGGGCCGATCCGGACCACAGGAGAGCTGACAGAGATCATAAAGGCGGCGATCCCGGCGAAGATACGGGCCGTGGGCGGTCATCCGGCCAAGCAGACCTTCCAGGCCCTGCGCATCGAGCTGAACGGTGAGCTGGATGTGCTGACCGCATCGATCGATCAGATGATCCAGGCATTAAAGCCGGGAGGAAGGCTTGCCATCATCACCTTCCATTCCCTGGAGGATCGGATCGTAAAAAACAAGTTCAGAGAAAATGAGAGACCCTGTATATGCCCGCCGGACTTTCCGGTGTGTATGTGCGGCAAGGAGAGCAGGGGGCGGGTGGTCACCAGGAGACCGATCGTTCCAACAAAGGAGGAGGAAGAGCAAAACCGACGTTCTAAGAGCGCGAAGCTGCGGGTCTTTGAGCGCGGATCGGATAAGGGATGAGAAATGGGGGCAGATGACGGTCCGGATCTTCTGGACGGTCATGAGAGCGTGAGAGGAAAGGAGGGCCTGATATGGCACAGACAAGACATCCGCACCATACGAGAGGCTATGTGGAAGGCAACACTGTACGGAAGCTAGAACCGGACAAGGTCCCGGTAAGACGGGAGCAGGCACCGGAAAAGGTCCGCAAAAAAGCGGACTACAGGGTAAAGCGCAACCAGGAAAAGGCTCTCCAGATGGATCTGCCGTTTGTCATAGTGCTGACGGTGGCCTCGATCTGCACGCTGTACCTGTGTGTGAACTATCTGCAGGTCCAGTCGTCCATAGCGGCCAGGATCCATAATATCGAACAGTATGAGAAAGAGCTGGAGGTCTTGAAGGCGGAGAATGACGCCCTGGAGACCAGCATCAATACCTATGTGGATCTGGACTATGTCTACCGGGTCGCGACGGAGGAGTTGGGCATGGTACATGCAGATAAGGATCAGGTCATCATGTATAACAAGACGGAAAGCGAGTATGTAAGGCAGTATGACGACATCCCAAAACACTAGACGGCCGGGTAAAAAGAAAAAAAAGAATAGCCCGCGGCTGTTTGTGATGTATATGCAGGAAAAGCTGGCGGTCACCGTGATGGTGATCTCGCTGGCTTTGTTTGCATTGATCCTGGTACTCTATAACATCATAAAGGTCAACGAAAAGGATTATACCCAGATCGTGCTGTCCCAGCAGCAATATGACAGCCGGGTGATCCCCTACAGGCGCGGGGACATCGTGGACCGGAACGGGACCTTTCTGGCCACCAGCGAGAAGGTCTACAATATGATCTTAGACCCCAAGCAGATCATGTGGGCGCCGGACCGCTATCTGGAGCCCACGCTGACCGCCCTCTCCCAGGTCTTTGGCTACGACCCGGAGGAGCTGAGGCGATTGATCGAGGACCACAGCGAGAGCGCATATATCCGATATGCCAGACAGATCGGCTATGAGGAGAAGAATGCCTTTGAGACCCTCCAAGAGGAGATGAACAAGGCCTATCAGACGGCGGAGTCAAAGGAACGGGTGCGGGGGGTCTGGTTCGAGGATGAATACAGGAGGACCTACCCTTACGCGTCCTTGGCCTGCAATGTGGTGGGTTTTTCCCAGAGCGACGGCAGCACCGGGATCGGCGGGATCGAGCAGTATTATAATGACCAGCTGATCGGCGTGAACGGGAGGGAATACGGGTATCTGAACGAGGAGACCAATCTGGAGCGGGTGATCAAGCCGGCTTCCAATGGGAACACAG
Organism: uncultured Lachnospiraceae bacterium; assembly: GCA_910588895.1. Taxonomy (GTDB): domain Bacteria; phylum Bacillota; class Clostridia; order Lachnospirales; family Lachnospiraceae; genus Caccovicinus. Next base: position 11,548 of record CAJUSS010000090.1, on the reverse strand, counting down.
TGGTCTCCACCATCGATGTGAAGATCCAGCAGATCGTGGAGCAGCATATCGATACGTGGGAGAGCACGACCGGCAGCGACATGAGCGCGGCCATCGTTATGGACCCGAATAACGGGGAAGTGCTGGCGATGACCAATAAAAACCGGTTCGACCTAAACGATCCCAAGGACTTGGGCGGACGCTTTACCAACGGGGAGCTGCGCCAGTTTGGGATCACGGAGGCTATGGACGACTACCACAGGAAGAACCCGGATGCGCCAAGGCTGACAGAGGACCAGGTCCGGGAGTATTATACAGAAGATGATATATTGTCCCTCGGGACCCAGGTGGCGTGGAACAAGGTGTGGCGGAACTTCTGCATCAGCGACACCTTTGAGCCGGGTTCCCCGCAGAAGATCTTCACAGTGGCGGCCGCGCTGGAGGAAGGAGTCCTGAAAGGGGACGAGAGCTTTGAGTGCGACGGTCTCCAGGAGATCAACGGAGAGCCGGTCCACTGTGTGAAGACCTCCGGCCACGGCTGGCTGAACGTGACCGAGTCTCTGATGCAGTCCTGCAATGATGCCCTGATGCAGATGGCGGCGATGATCGGAAAGGAACGGTTCTGCAAATATCAGAAGATGTTCGGCTTTGGGTCCAAGACCGGGATCGACCTTCCGGGGGAGGCGGATACCGGCACCCTGGTCTATGATGCAGAGGATATGCGGACGATCGATCTGGCCACCAATGCCTTCGGACAAAATTACAACTGCACCATGATCCAGATGGCGGCGGCTTTTTGTTCGGCGATCAACGGAGGATCCTATTATGAGCCCCATGTGGTCAAGCAGATCATCAATGAACAGGGCCTTGTGGTCAAGAAGGTGGAGCCGAAGCTGGTCCGGGAGACGGTGTCGGCAGCCACGTCGGATTTCATCCGCCAGGCGCTGCTGCGCACCGTGTCGGAGGGCACCGGAGCAGCGGCAAGGGTGGATGGCTATAAAGTGGGCGGCAAGACAGGAACGGCGCAAAAGTATCCCAGGAAGGACAGGAATTACCTGGTATCCTTTGCCGGCTTTGCTCCTGCGGACGATCCCAAGGTCTTTGTGTATGTGGTGATCGACGTGCCCCATGTGGAGGACCAGCCCCACAGTGTCTTTGCCTCCACGATCGTAAAGGATATCCTGACAGACGTGCTCCCCTATATGAACGTGTTCTCCGATCTGGATCTTGAAGGACCCACGGAGGAGATCGAGAACCAGCTGCCCCAGGCGGAAGGCATATCCCAGGGCGACAGCCTGACGGGAGGCGAGACCGAGGGAGAGGGTGAGACGGAGCCGGAGACCAAGGTCTATGAGACCGATGAATATATAGAGTCTGCAGAGGAGATCTTCGAGGGTGAGAGCGGAGAGGATCCGGAAGGCGGGAGTGCAGCCGGAGAAGGAGAAGGCGAGTCAGGCCGGCGCCCGGCCGGAGAAGGAGAAGGCGAGTCAGGCCAGCGCCCGGTCGGAGAAGGAGAAAGGCCGGCAGGTGAACGCCCGGCCGGAGAAGGAGAAAGATCGACAGGCTAGCGCCCGGCCGGGGCCGACAGAGTGCAGATCCCCACATAAACAGGACGGCCGGTTCATATAATGAACAAAAAGGTGACCATGCATAGGACTTGGGTGGGCACCGCACAGGAGCCGGTCATGAATGGAAACCAGACCTGTCACAGAGGGAGGACGATGGTCCTCTATCTCCTGCTGTCGCTCATGATGATCGGATCGGTAGGCCGTCTGTTCTATCTGATGATCTGCCGTTCCCAATACTACTCCGCCAAGGCGGAGGACTTACATCAGAGAGAAAGGGCGATCAAGGCGGCCAGAGGCCGGATACTTGACCGGAACGGCCAGGTCTTAGCCGATAACCGGACCGTCTGCACGATCTCCGTGATCCACAATCAGATAAAGGGACCGGAGGAGACCATCGCGGTCCTGTCCCGGGAGCTGGAGCTTTCCGAGGAGGAGGTCCGGGGGAAGGTGGAAAAAAGGAGTTCGCGGGAAGTGATCGCGACCAATGTGGAAAAGGAACTGGGCGATAAGATCAGGGGCTTTAAGCTGGCCGGGGTCAAGGTGGATGAAGATTATAAGCGATATTATCCCTACGGCAGCCTGGCATCGAAGGTCCTGGGGTTCACCGGAGGAGACAACCAAGGCGTGATCGGGCTGGAGGTCAAGTATGAGGGATACTTAAAAGGGACCAACGGGACGATCCTGACCTTGGCGGACGCGGCTGGTGTGGAGATCGAAAACGGCAAGGAGGAGCGGCTGGAGCCTATACCGGGGAACGACCTGATCACCAGCCTGGATGTGAACATCCAGCAGTACGCCCAGCAGCTCGCCTATGAGACCATGGAAAGGAAGAACGCCAAGGGTGTCTCGATCCTGGTGATGGATCCCAGAGACGGGGCCATCCTGGCCCTGGTCAATGTACCGGAGTTCGACTTGAACGATCCCTTTACCTTAGACCAGAATCTGGTCAGCGAGAGCGCCAGGCTAAAAGCGGCACAGGCGGAAGCGGAAGGGGCCTCAAAGCAGGATAGGCGGGATAAGATGTGGCGCAACAGCTGCGTCAGCGACACCTATGAGCCGGGCTCTACCTTTAAGATCATCACCGCCGCCGCCGGGCTGGAGGCCGGGGTGGTCCGCCTGGAGGACCGCTTCTCCTGCCCTGGCTTTCGGATCGTGGAGGACCGGAGGATACGGTGCCACAAGGTGGGGGGGCACGGAGGAGAGGATTTCCTCCAGGGCATGATGAACTCCTGCAATCCGGTGCTGATCGATGTGGGACAGCGCCTGGGCGTGGAAGGCTACTATAGCTATTTTGAGCAGTTTGGGTTAAAAGAGAAGACAGGCATCGATATACCGGGGGAAGCTTCCACGATCATGCATAAGAAGGATGCTATGGGCCCGGTGGAATTGGCCACGGTCTCCTTTGGGCAGTCCTTTCAGATCACGCCTATACAGCTGGTGGCCACGGTCTCCTCGATCATAAACGGAGGAAGGCGGGTGACGCCCCATTTCGGTGTGGCGGTGGAGTCCTCCGACGGGACCTGGATACGGAGCTTTTCGTATCCCCAGGGAAAACAGATCTTGTCAGAGGAGACCAGCCAGACCATGCGGTACATCTTGGAGAAGGTGGTGGCGGAGGGCAGCGGGAAAAAGGCCGCCCTGGAGGGGTTTCGCATCGGAGGCAAGACCGCTACATCGGAAAAGCTCCCCAGGAGCCTTAAGCGGTACATCTCCTCCTTTATCGGTTTCGCTCCCGCCGACGATCCGCAGGTGATCGCGCTGATCACCATCGACGAGCCGGAGGGGATCTATTACGGCGGGACCATCGCGGCGCCGGTGATCGGAGAACTGTTCAGGAATATCCTTCCCTTTTTGGGGATCCAAGAGACTGTGGACCAGGGTCGATGATCCTGCCAAAAAAACATATACTACTATCGGACCAGAGCGGTCATCATCCTACTATCATCATCTTACATAAGAATTTGAGGTGTCCTTATGATCAACGAAACGATCTTATCCATTATCATCGCATTTGCGATCAGCGCCGTGCTGTGCCCGGTGGTGATCCCCTTCCTGCATAAACTGAAATTCGGCCAGCAGGTCCGGGAGGAGGGCCCCCAGGCCCATCTGAAAAAGCAGGGAACGCCTACCATGGGAGGTCTGATGATCCTGACCAGTGTGATCATCACATCCTTGTTCTATATCCCCAGATATCCGAAGATCATCCCGGTCCTGTTCATGACGGTAGGTTTTGGCATCGTGGGCTTTCTGGATGACTATATCAAGATCGTCATGAAGCGGTCAGAGGGGTTGGATCCGAAGCAGAAGCTCTTGGGCCAGTGCGTGATCACCGGGATCTTTGCCTGGTATCTGGTGACCGGAAAAGAGGTGAGCCCCCAGATGCTGATCCCCTTTACCGGAGGCTTTGAGGATGGGCTCTACTTGGATCTGGGGATCTTGTTCGTGCCGGCCCTGTTCTTTATCGTGCTGGGCACGGATAACGGGGTGAACTTTACCGATGGGCTGGATGGGCTCTGCACCAGTGTGACGATCCTGGTGGCTACCTTTTTGACCATCGTTTCTCTTGGAGAAGGCAGCGGGATCAGCCCGATCACCGGCGCGGTGGTGGGCAGCCTCTTGGGCTTTTTGCTGTTCAATGTATATCCGGCGAAGGTGTTCATGGGGGACACCGGTTCTCTGGCACTGGGCGGTTTCGTGGCCTCCAGCGCCTTCATACTGCAGATGCCTCTATTTATCGTGCTGATCGGCTTTATCTACCTGATCGAGGTGTTATCGGTGATCATCCAGGTCACCTACTTTAAGAAGACCGGAGGAAAGCGTATCTTTAAGATGGCGCCGATCCACCATCATTTTGAACTGTGCGGATGGTCGGAGACCAGGGTGGTGGCTGTATTTGCCATCGTCACGGCAGTGCTCTGCCTGGTGGCATATCTGGGCTTATAGGGACGTTTAGGCGTTCTGATCTGGGAGGATCTGATCTATATTTTCAAAGGAGGCGATGGCTTGAGCAGTCAGAAGGTATTAGTGGCAGGTACCGGGATCAGCGGTATCGCGGCGGCAAAGCTTTTGTTGGCTAAGGGCGGGGACGTGGTGCTCTACGACGGCAATGAAAAGCTGGATGTGAACGGATTAAAAAAGAGATTTGAGGACAGCGATAAGGTGGAAGTGGTGCTGGGAACGCTGAAACGCACGGACTTAAAAGGGGTGGAGCTGTGCATCATCAGCCCGGGGATATCCCTGGGATCGCCGCTGGTGGCCGCGATCGATGAGGCGAAGATCCCGATCTGGGGTGAGATCCAGCTTGCCTATCACTGTGCGAAGGGGAGACTGGCGGCCATCACCGGGACCAATGGGAAGACCACCACCACAGCCCTTACCGGGCAGATCATGAAAGACTATTTTAAAGATGTATATGTGGTGGGGAACATCGGGATCCCCTACACAGAGGTGGCTCTGGATACAGAGGAGACCAGCGTGACCGTGGCGGAGGTCTCCAGCTTCCAGCTGGAGACGATCATGGATTTCCATCCCCAGGTCAGCGCGATCTTGAACATCACGCCGGACCATCTGGACCGCCATGGCACGATGGAGCAGTACATCGCTGTGAAGGAGAGCATCGCATTGAACCAGACCGAAAAGGATACGATCGTGCTCAACTATGACGATCCGATCCTAAGGCGCTTCGGCTTAAAAGAAGATAAAGGGGATAAGGATGCCATGATGCTCAAGCCTAAGGTGTTCTTTTTCAGCAGCAGGAGCCGTCTGGAGGAGGGGATCTATCTGGACAAGGAGCAGATCGTCTGGCGGAATGGGGGGAAGCAGACCCCTGTGGTGGACGTTGGAAAGCTGAAGCTCTTGGGGCGTCATAATCATGAGAACGTGATGGCAGCCGTGGCGATCGGCCTGACCATGGGCGTGCCCTTAGCATCGATCCAAAAGACGATCAAGGCCTTTAAGGCGGTGGAGCATCGGATCGAGTTCGTGGCGGAGCGCAGCGGCGTGCGGTATTATAATGATTCCAAGGGGACTAACCCGGATGCGGCCATCCAGGCGATCCGGGCCATGCCGGGTCCCACGCTCCTGATCGCCGGAGGCTATGACAAGCACAGCACGTTCGACGAGTGGATCCTATCCTTTGAGGGCAAGGTGCGCTACCTGGTGCTGATCGGACAGACCAGGGATAAGATCGCCCAGTGCGCCAGAGAGCATGGCTTCACGGAGATCATCTATGCGGAGGATATGCAGGAGGCGGTCCAGGTCTGCGCTTCTTATGCCAATAGAGGGGATAATGTGCTCTTGAGCCCGGCCTGTGCCAGCTGGGGGATGTTCAAGAACTATGAGGAGAGAGGACGGATCTTCAAGGAATGTGTGAACGGCCAGTGACCGGATGTTTGATCGTTCAGGATGTCCAAGCGGTCATGGTACTCTGAACAGGTAAGGAGGATACCCATGGTAAAACAGCAGAGAACGGGGCAGCCCGCATCATACCACGACCAGCGGCCTCCCCAGGACCGGCAGGGGCCTCGGCAGGTGAAGAGACTTAAGGAGCACAAAGACAGACGGCAGCGGCCCATGAGCGGGGCATCTGCAGAGCGGGAGCGGGGACGCCCGCCTTCAAGGGAGCCTTCTTTGGTACGGGAGAAGCAGGCGGTCCGGGATGAGCGGATGATGCGGGAGAGGCAGATGGCCAAGGAGCGTACCATGGAGCAGGCCCATCCGAAAAAGAAGGCGAAGGTCAAACGGTTCTACGACTACAGCCTCCTGTTCACGATCATCTTCCTGACCGTGTTCGGCCTGGTGATGATCTACAGCTCCAGCTCGTATTCGGCACAGCTGAAATTCGGCGACGCCGGTTATTATATGAAACGGCAGGGGCTGATCGCTCTGGGCGGATTTTTTGTGATGCTGGTGATCTCCAAGATGGATTATCACTTTTTTGCCCGGTTCGCGATCCTGGCCTATCTGCTGTCTTATGTGCTGATGATCCTGGTGATGGCCACGCCTTTAGGTGTGGAATTGAACGGAAAAAAAAGATGGCTCCAGTTAGGCCCGGTCCAGTTCCAGCCCACTGAGCTGGTGAAGATCGCGCTGATCCTCCTCCTGGCGGTGGTGATCACGCAGATGGGTACGAAGATCAACAAGCCCAAGGCGCTCATGTGGATCGCGGTGCTGGCCGTCCCGATCGCCGGCCTGGTGGCAAAGAACAATCTGAGCTCTGGGATCATCATCATGGGGATCGCTTTCGTCATGTGCTTCGTTGCCTGTAAGCTGGTCTGGCCCTTTATATCCTGCGTGGGTCTGGCGGGACTGGTGATGGTCTTTGCCGGCCCGATCGCCACGGCGCTGGAAAAGATCGGGATCGTGCAGGGCTACCAGCTGGACCGGATCCATGTGTGGCTGGACCCGGAGGCCTATCCCCAGGACGGAGGATACCAGGTCCTCCAGGGCTTATACGCGATCGGATCTGGCGGCCTGGTGGGAAAAGGGCTGGGGGAGAGTATCCAGAAGATGGGCTTTGTCCCGGAGGCCCAAAATGACATGGTCTTTTCGATCATCTGTGAGGAACTGGGGATCTTCGGCGCCATATCCGTGATCTTGATCTTCCTTTTCATGATCTACCGCTTTATGCTGATCGCCAGCAATGCGCCGGACCTTTTCGGGGCCATGCTGGTGGTGGGCGTGATGGGGCATATCGCGATCCAGGTGATCTTGAACATCGCCGTGGTGACCAATACGATCCCCAATACAGGCATCACCCTGCCCTTTATCAGCTATGGAGGGACCTCCGTGGTGTTTTTGATGATGGAGATGGGGATGGTCCTCAGCGTGTCTGATCAGATCAAGCTGCAAAAATAGCGCCGGACGATCTTCAAAGAGCCCTTTTTCTACATATAGTATCCCGTAGTGATATCCTGGGAGGGGAGCTTGTTTGTCGGAGATCCGTATATGCGGTTACCGGCCTTTGTCAGGCGAGATAAAGATACAGGGCTCGAAAAATGCGGCGCTGCCTTTGCTGGCTGCATCCATTCTTCAAAAAGAGACTGTGCGGTTTACAGGTATCCCTGCCATACAAGATGTATACCGTATGGCGGGGATCTTAGAGTCGGTCGGCTGCAGGTGCAAGAGAGAAGGGAACGGCCTTACCATAGATGCCTCCTGCTTAAAAGGAGCAAAGATCTTTAAGGAGGATGTGGGGAAGATGCGCGCTTCCATCCTGCTGATGGGGGCGCTCCTGGGGCGCCTTGGAGGAGCAGAGACCTGGTATCCGGGCGGCTGCTCGATCGGGAGCCGGCCGATCGACCTGCATCTCATGGCATTTTCCGAGCTGGGGGCGGATGTGCGGGAGGAGGCAGAGGACGGGAAGATCCTGGCGACGGCGGCACGTCTTAAGGGAGCGAAGATCGTCTTCCCATTCCCCAGCGTAGGCGCGACGGAAAATGCTCTTCTGGCCGCCGTCCTGGCGGAGGGGGAGACCCAGATCTGGGGGGCGGCGAGGGAACCGGAGATCGTCAGCCTCTGCGACTTTTTATGCCGTATGGGCGCCGAGATCTTCGGCGCGGGGACTCCGAGGATCCTGGTGAAAGGCGTGCATGAGCTCCACGGGACGGAGTATGAGATACCCGGGGACCGGATCGCGGCTGGCACATACTTAGCGGCGGTAGCCGCCGCAGGCGGGGATGCCAGGATCTGGGGGGCGCCTTGGAACGGGATGCAGGAAGTGGTGGGAGAGCTTAAAAGGACCGGGGCAAAGGTCGAACCCATGCCCGGAGGAGAAAAGGGGCCGCAAGGGATCCACATCCGGATGGCAGGACGGCCGAAGCCTCTTTCGATCTCCACAGGCCCTTATCCGGCCTTCCCCACAGATCTGCAGTCTCCTATGCTGGCGGTCCTATCCAGAGCGGAGGGGATCAGCCGGGTGCGGGAAAAAGTATTTGAAGACCGGTTCAAGACCGTGAAAGAGCTGTGGAAGATGGGCGCCCAGATCGAGGTCTGCAAGGAGGAGGCGGTGATCTGCGGAAAGCACCGGCTCCACGGGGCAGAAGTGACCGCCCGGGATCTGCGGGGCGGGGCGGCGCTGGTGAGCGCCGCGCTGGCTGCGGAGGGAGAGACAAAGATCTTGGGCTGCAGCCACATCGAACGGGGCTATGAAGATATCTGCCGGGATATCCGTGCCCTGGGCGGGAGGATATGGGCGGCCGGGTAAAAAGGGGCCGCGATAGAATGCATTAGGTGGATACGATATGTCTAGCAAAAAGAAAAAGAGAAAAAAGTCCATCGGCCTGTGGATAGGGGCAGCCTTGTTTCTGGCAGCGGTCGTGATGGCGCTCGGGCTGCGGATCCGGGACGTGTCGGTGGAAGGGAATAAAAAATATTCGGCGGAGCAGGTCGAATCCCTGCTCTTTGAGGGCGGATGGGACCGGAACAGCCTGGTCTTTTACCTGACAGACCGGTTCCGCCCTCATAAACAGATCCCTTTTGTGGAGGATTATGAGATCACCTTTAATAGCCCGTTCTCTGTGGAGGTGATCGTCTACGAAAAGAGTGTGGTGGGGTATGTCTCCTACATGAGCAGCTACATGTATTTTGACAAAGACGGCATCATCGTGGAGAGCTCCAGCAGCCGGCTGGAGGGGGTCCCTTGGGTGACCGGGCTGACTTTCGGGCAGATCGTGCTGAACAAGCCCCTGCCGGTTGAGGACGAACAGATCTTCGGTCAGATCATGAACCTGACCCAGGATCTGGCGATCAATGAGATATCGGCCGACCAGATCCGATATGACAGCTATAAGAACGTCACCCTGACGATCGGGGATGTGGAGGTCTATCTGGGAGATCATAAAGAGATGAACGGAAAGATCGCCGAGCTCCACGATATCCTGCCTGAGCTTGCCGGGATGGCCGGGACTCTGTATCTGGATACATACAATGAGCTGAGCAGTGGGATGTGGTATTCTTTTATAAAAAGATAGGGTATATTTACCAGAAATATATCAAAAAAATGGTTGCTATTTTCGGAAAAATAAAATATGATATTAGTTAGATATTCATTAGACTAGAGATTTTGTGCGGTCACAGATCAAGGCCGAGGTCTTTGGATCTTGTGAGCGCATTGCAAGATTCCGGTGAAGGGGCCGGAGATAGATCACAGAGCGGCCGGACAGGAGCGCCATGAACGGCGGTGCGGCCGAGGAAGAGGAAGGTAAAAACGGGGAGATAAGGAGGATACGATTTTGTTAGAGATCAAGATAAATGAGTCAGAGAGTGCAGCACGCATCATCGTCGTAGGAGTAGGCGGGGCGGGGAACAACGCGGTGAACCGGATGGTGGAGGAAGATATCATCGGGGTCGAGTTCATCGGCATCAATACGGACAAGCAGGTCCTGACCACCTGCCAGGCGCCCACCACCATGCAGATCGGAGAGAAGCTGACCGGCGGAAAGGGTGCCGGCGCAAGGCCCGAGGTAGGGGAGAAGGCCGCGGAAGAGAGCGCGGAGGAGATCTCCCAGGCGATCCGTGGAGCGGATATGGTGTTCGTCACCTGCGGCATGGGCGGCGGGACAGGGACCGGCGCGGCTCCGGTGGTGGCGAAGATCGCGCGGGATATGGGGATCCTGACCGTAGGCGTGGTGACCAAGCCTTTCCGGTTCGAGGGAAAGACCCGTATGGATAATGCGCTGCGGGGCATCGACCGTTTGAAGGAGAGCGTGGATACGCTGATCGTGATCCCCAATGATAAGCTCCTGGAGATCGTAGACCGCCGGACCACTATGCCCGAATCCTTAAAGAAGGCGGATGAGGTGCTGCAGCAGGCTGTCCAGGGGATCACAGACCTGATCAACGTGCCGGGACTGATCAATCTGGATTTTGCAGATGTGCAGACCGTCATGACCGATAAGGGGATCGCCCATATCGGCATCGGCAGCGCGAAGGGCGATGATAAGGCGATCGAGGCGGTGAAGCAGGCCGTATCCAGCCCGCTCTTAGAGACCACCATCGAGGGCGCGACCCATGTGATCATCAATATCTCCGGCGATATCAGCCTGATCGAAGCCAATGAGGCGGCCAGCTACGTTCAGGAGCTGACCGGGGAGAACGCGAACATCATCTTTGGCGCCATGTTTGACGAGTCCGCGCAGGACGAGGTCACCATCACCGTGATCGCCACCGGCTTAGATGTCCGTGATGCCAACGCATCGGTGGCAAAGGCGATGACCGGCTTTGGGACCGGCTTTAAGGCGGCTCCCAGACAGAACGCCCCGGCTTACGGCAGGGATCAGCAGCCGGCTTACAGCGGTATACAAGCCCCCGCGTTCGGAGGCGGCATGTCCCAGTCCCCGGCGCCTAAAGCACCTGCAGAGGCCGCTGCCGCGGCAGCCCGCCCCTACACGGCTCCGTCCCCCGCACCTGCCCCGGCCTATCGGCCCAGGAACCAGGAGGTGCAGATCAATATCCCGGATTTCCTGAAAAATAAGCGATAAAAAAGAAGAGCAGCATAGACGTTACAGGTTGAAAGAGCAGGCGCGGCAGCGGTAAAAAGACCGGACTGCCGCGTTCTGCCGGATCGTGACGATGAAAAGATCGATCGTCATCCCTTCGTTTGACAAACTTCGAAGCCCTTTCTGTTTATAATCCATTTTATAGACAGGGAGGGCTTTTTCTATGGAGATAAGGATCTATCCGGACATTTTTTTTCTCACAGATCTTGCCATGGATCTTTTCCTTCTCTGGCTCTTGCGGATGATCTTAAAATTAAAAGGTACTTGGACCAGGCTTGCCGTGGGGAGTGCTGCGGGGGCTTTTCTTTCTGCCCTGTTCTCCTGTCTGTGGATCATAGGGGCCGTCAGGATGCCCGCGGCCTTTGCCGAAGCCTGGATCGGGCGTTTTCTGGTCGTGGCCGGATGGGCGGCGGCGGTCCTTGGGATCAGCAGCCTGATGCTCCTATTGGCCTTCACCTTTGGGAGTGTGAAGGGATTTTTGCGGGCCGAGGCAGGGCTGCTGTT
>CAJUSS010000089.1 GCA_910588895.1 uncultured Lachnospiraceae bacterium | reverse complement strand
CTGACCTTTATCCTTTACACGTTCTTGGGGATAGACCCGTATCTGGCTGTGCCGATCGTAGCCGTCAGTATGTTCGCTTTAGGAGCGCTGATCCAGCATACGCTGATCACGCCCTCCTTGGGGACGAAGAGCTTTACGAACCTTTTGTTTTTGACCGTGGGCCTGGGCCTGCTGCTGTCAAACGGGGCACTGGTGGTCTTTGGTTCAGAATACCGTTCGATCAAGACGGCCTATTCCCAGACTTATATCCAGTTAGGGCCGGTCACCATGGCATTGCCCAGACTGATCAGCTTCGGCGTGCTGATCGTGGTCACGGTCGCGCTGTTCGCGTTCTTAAAGTACACCACGATCGGAAAGCAGATCCGCGCGGTGTCCCAGAACCCGGTGGGTGCAGAGGTGGTGGGGATCGATGTAAAGAAGATCTACATCCTGACCTACGGTCTCGGAGTGGCCCTGGCCGGTACGGCGGGGGCGCTCTTGACACAGTTTTATACGATCTTCCCTACGGCAGGGGCCAGCTTTGGCTTCCGCGCTCTGATCGTGGTGGTGGTAGGCGGATTAGGGTCTATCCCGGGCGCTTTTTTGGCCGGTATCTTTTTAGGCCTGTTGGAGACGATGAGCGCACTGTTCATCAGCCCTTCCTACAGCGATCTGATCGTGTTCATGACATTTATCGTGATCCTGGTAGTCCGCCAGACGATGATAGCAAGGAGGAAATGATATGGATAGCAAGAAAGCGGTACGAACTTACCATCGGAACCTTACCGTGCTGGTCTCTCTGATCCTGCTGATCGTTGTCCTGATCCCAACGATGGTAAAGTCCCCTTACATTTTGAACATATTTGTCCTGGTGTTCTATATGTCCACCCTTTCCATGGCCTGGAACCTGCTGGGCGGCATGACCGGACAGAACTCCCTGGGACATGCAGCCTATATGGGCCTGGGCGCTTACGCCTGCTGCCTCCTGGTGGTGAAGACAGGCGCTAACCCCTGGCTCGCCGCCGTGTTCGGCATGGTGGTGGTGGGGCTGGTGGCCGGCATCGTCTTTTATCCCTGTTTTATCCTGCGGGGCCCTTATTTTACACTGGTCTCCATCGCCTTTGGCGAATCCATCCGCCAGGTCATCATCAACTCCGAATTTTTCGGGAGGGCCAGCGGCGTTGGCCTGCCCTTCGGCGGCGATTCCTGGGCGCATCTGCGTTTTGCCAGCAAGGTCCCCTACTATTATGTGGGCCTGGCTATGATGATCGGCGTCTATCTGGTCATGAAAAAGATCGACCGCTCCAAGATGGGCTTCGCGCTCAAAACGATCCGTGAGGATGAGGACGCGGCAGCGGCGATCGGCATCAACCCGACTAAGTATAAGATCATGGCGGTGGTGATCTCCGCTATGGTAGCCGGTCTGGTGGGCTTCTTTTATGCCTGCTACATCCGCTATATCGATCCGGAGCTGATGATCCAGGCAAAATCCACGGAATCCGTGCTCCCTGCCGTGGTCGGCGGCGCGGCCTTCGTGGAAGGCCCGATCGTAGGCGGTCTGCTCATGATCCCCCTGTCAGAATATCTGCGGGCGAATTTCAGCAGCATCCTGCCCGGTATCAATATGCTGATGTATGCGGTGGTGCTCCTGGCAGTGATCCGCTTCAGGCCCACCGGTATCCTGGGCTGGTACATGAACAGCAAGACCAAGAAGCTGATCGATGAGAAGATCTTAAAGAAGCCCCCCATTGAAGTCCTGGAGGAAGTAGAGATGATGGGCTGTCAGAAGAAGGAGGCGTGAGCATGGCTGGATCTCCGATCATTGAAGTAAAGAATATCACGAAGCGTTTTAAGGGCTTGACCGCTGTGAAGGACGTGTCCTTTTCCGTGCGGCAGGGCGGGATCACCGGCATGATCGGGCCAAACGGCGCAGGCAAGTCCACCACCTTTAACATGATCTGCGGCTACTATCCGCCTACAGAAGGCAGGATCTTCTACAAGGGGCAGGATATCACGGATAAGAAGGCCTACGAATATACGGATATGAAGATCGCCCGCACCTTCCAGATCATGAAGCCGTTAAAGAACTTGAGCGTGCTGGACAATGTGGTCGCCTCCTCTTATTTTGGCCACGCCGGCGCCAAGAGCGTGAAGGAGGCCAGGGAGCGGGCCATGGAGGTGCTGCAGTTCACCGGCCTCTACGAGAAGCGGCATGTGCTGTCCAAGGATATGGGCACCCCGGACCAGAAGCGGCTGGAGATGGCCAGGGCATTGGCCACGAAGCCGGAGATGCTGTTTTTAGATGAGAACATGGCAGGGCTGAACCCTGCCGAGACAGAGGATGCGATCCACCTGATCCTCAAGATCAATGAGTCCGGCGTGACGATCCTCCTGATCGAGCATATCATGCAGGCTGTGGTCAGCCTCTGCGAGGAGGTCATCGTCCTCCATCACGGAGAGAAGATCGCGGAGGGTACACCGGAACAGGTCATGAACGATCCCTATGTGATGGAGGTCTATCTGGGGACAAAGAAGGAGGATGCACATGCTTAAAGTCGAAGGATTGAATGCAGGGTATGGCTCCGTCAATATCCTGTGGGATGTGAGTTTTACCTTGGAAGATGGGGAGATCGTGGCCATCTTAGGATCCAACGGAGCCGGAAAGACCACCATGGTCCGTGCGGTCACCGGCATGCTCAAGCCCGCCTCCGGCTCCATCCTGTTCAACGGGGAGGAGATGACAAAGAAGAACTCCCGCGCGATCTTGAACAGTGGGATCGTGCAGGTGCCGGAGGGGCGGCAGCTCTTTACCGATATGACGGTCTTGGAGAATCTGCAGATGGGGGCTTTTAATAAAGAGACAAAAGCCCATTTCCAGGATAATCTAAAGAGGGCCTATGGCTGGTTCCCCAAGCTGGAGGAGAGAGCCAAGCAGGCGGCAGGCACCCTTTCCGGCGGCGAGCAGCAGATGGTGGCTGTGGCCAGGGCATTGATCGGGGAACCCAGGTTACTGATCCTAGACGAGCCGTCCTTAGGGTTAGCGCCCAACATCGTAGACGATATCCTGGATGTGGCCTCCACACTGGCGAGGGAGGATAAGATCTCCGTCCTTTTAGTGGAGCAGGATATCACCAAGGCACTGGCTGCCGCGGACAGAGGCTATGTGGTGGAGAACGGTCATATCGCCCTGGAGGGCACCTCCGCCCAGCTCCAGGCCGATGAGCATGTCAAGAAAGCTTATCTTGGCATCTGATAAAGATAGCCGGCTATCCGGTCGGCGCATCAAAATGGGTCTTGCGCCGGGACCTGTCGCGGCGTGAAAGATAAACTATGCTCTCAAGCTCTGACGAGAGGACATAAAAAGAAAAAGGAGGAGTATCATGAAATTAAGAAAACTTGCATCCATGCTGTGTGCAGCGGCGATCGCGGTATCCGCGCTGGCAGGCTGTTCATCCGGCTCCGGTACAGCGGAGACCACCGCAGCGGCGGCAGCAGAGGAAACGACCACGGCGGCAGCGGCTGAAGCCGGTGGAGAGGAGACAAAAGCAGAAGAGGCCGGCGAGGCATCAGGAGCCGAGCTGAGCGGCGAGCCGATCAAGATCGGCACGATCTATGCCATGTCGGGCGGATCTGCGGCTATCGGCGAGAACATCCTGCGCGGCATCGATTTTGCAGTGGCAGAGATCAACGCGGCAGGCGGCGTGGATGGACGTCCGCTGGAGGTGGTACGGGGCGACCATGCCGGGGATGCGGCTACCGGAAGATCCGAGGCCGAGCGTCTGATCACCCAGGAGCATGTTGATGTGATGATGGGCTGCCATATGTCCGTAGTGACAGAGGTTGTGGCCCAGGTGTGCCAGCAGTATGAGGTGCCCATGATCACAGCGATCTCTACTCTGGACAGGCTGTCCAATGAGGAGCACAAGGATATGGATTACTTCTTCCGCCTCTGCCCCTTAAACTCGGTCTATGTAGAAGATATGCTGATGTATCTCAAGGATTCCGCAGAGCAGACCGGTGAGGAGGTCAAGACCGTGGCGATCTTCACCGACCGTGCGGCTATCGGCCAGGAGCTGATCCGCTGCGTGGAGCTGTTCAAGGATGAGTATGGCTTAGATCTGGTGGCCACAGTGGACTACACCAGCAACGCCACCGACTTGAGCGCCCAGGTGCTGGCCTTAAAGCAGGCCGATCCCGACGCGATCCTCTGCGATTCCTATATCGGCGATGCCACCCTGTTCATCCAGACCTTAAAAGAGCAGAATTACAGCCCGAAGATGATCGTGGCAAAGGCTAACGGCTTCACCGATCCTTCCTTCATCACCAACTTAGGTGCGATCGCCAATGGCGTAGCTTCCGTGGTGGAGTTCAATCCGGACCTGACGAATGGTAAGGAGATCAATGATGAGTTCAAGGCAGAGTACGGCGTGGATATGAACGGACACTCTGCAGAGTCCTATACGGTCGTATGGCTGTTCAAGACCGCGATCGAGGCTGCGGGCAGCACAGAAGGCCCGGCGGTCAAAGAGGCGCTGGCAGCTATCGATATCCAGGGAGAGTTCCCGGGCGGACGGAAGATCGTCCTTCCCTACGACCGGATCAAGTTTGAGGACTATGACCTGGCAGGAGAGGCCCATTACAGAGACAACACCTCCGCATCCGTGGCGATCGCCCAGATCCAGGACGGACAGTGGAAGACGGTATGGCCATTTGATTTCTCAGATACGAAGATCGCGTATCCGGCCCCGCTGCAGTAAGCTGTGAGGGACTGATCGGCAGATCGGAGAGAGGAGGGGGCCCGACAAGGAGAGCTTTGTCGGGCCCCTTGTTCAGTCTGTGGCGCGGTGGCGCTGCGGCAGGTCCTTTTTGCAGCGTAAACGCTCCGGTTTCATCTGTGAAAAGCGCGTGACCTCTTGGCCGGCTTGCAGGTTTGTGGTATGATAGCAGAAAAAGTATGCTGCAAGGAGGCGCGAGATGGCGGCGCTGGCAGTATATACACTTGCGATCGAAAAGAGATATAAGAAGGTGAAGTGAGCGGATGAGGTTAGAGCGGGCGATGGCCATGGCCGCCTGTATGCTGGCGGCCATCCTGCTGTTTGGCTGTGCCGGGAGCAGGACAGGAGACGGCGGGGATGGAAGGGTGGCCGGGGGCGACGGGAGTGAAAGGGCGGCTGGAGGACAGGCTGGAGAAGGATGGGCAGAGGGCCAGGCGCCAGGCAGTGGAGAGCAGAGTGGCAGGGATGGAGCAGCAGAAGGCAAAGGTCTTGCGGCAGGGACTGTAGACCGAGGAGAGCGGACAGGCGATCCCATACGGATCGGAGCCCTCTATGCGCTCAGCGGGAACAATGCGGCGATCGGGACCAACATCCTGCGGGGGATCGACCTTGCGGTGGAAGAGATCAACGGAGCCGGCGGCGTGGATGGGCATCCGATCCAGATCGTCCGGGGGGATACCCAGGGAGATCCGGAAGTGGCGCGGCAGGTGGCCGAGCGTCTGATCCTGCAGGAGAAGGTCCATGCGGTCGTAGGCTGCCATCAGAGCACGCTGACCGAGATCGTCGCCCAGGTGTGCGAGGAGCACAAGATCCCTATGATCACGGCGATCTCCACGGTGGATAGTATATCGACCCATGGCTTCCGGTATCTTTTCCGGCTTTGTCCCATGAACTCCCTCTATCTGGAGAGCATGTTCATGTACCTGCGTGACCAGGAGGAAAAGACCGGGAGAAAAGTGGAGACGATCGCTGTATTTGCAGATGACAGTATGATCGGACAGGAGGCGATCCGATGTGCGGATATCTATGCCCCCCAATATGGCATGGAGATCGTGGAGAAGATCCAGTACCGCCAGGGCGCAGCGGATCTGACAGAAGAGATCCTGGCGCTGAAGAGAGCGGACGCGGACGCGGTCCTGGCGGAGAGCTATGTTTCGGATGCGATCTTGCTGATGCGGACGATGGAGGAGCAGGGATACGATCCGCCGATCCTGATCGCCAAGGCCAACGGCTTTGCAGACCCCAGCTTTATCCCGGCGACCAAGGGGATATCGGACGGCCTCACCTCCGTAGTGGAGTGGAACCCGGACCTGACCAAGGGGCAGGAGATCAACGAGCGGTTCAAGGAGATCTTCGGCATCGATATGAACGGCCATTCCGCCGAATCCTACACATCGATCTGGACCTTAAAGACTGCATTTGAGCAGGCGGGGACAGCGGATGGGGAGGCCGTGCGGGATGCCCTGGCGGCCATGGATATCCGGGACGCCTTCCCCGATGGCCCGAAGATCATCCTTCCCTATGACCGGATCAAATTCGAGGACCATGTGTTCGACAACATCCAGCATTACAATGACAATATCTACGCATCCGTGGCGATCGCCCAGATCCAGGGAGGCGAGTATAAGACCGTGTGGCCTTTTGAATATGCGGAGCAGGAGATCATATGGCCGGCAAAGGATCGATAGGATGGAAAGGAGGGAACTGCAGATCAAGATATGACAAAAGGGACAGGCAGAGCGCTTTGAAAGAGCGGCTCTGCCTGTTTTTGCATATCTCTGGGATAGGACTCTCTGGCGTGGGTGTGGATAGTAACAAGGGATCTTCTGGAAACGGAAGAGAAAAACAAGATGATTGAAGAAGAGCGAGGGATGTGATAAACTGTTCTGGAAAAGACAGAGCGTAGGAGAAGAACGAGGAGCGAAAAAGGAGAAGAGGATGATGGAGCAGTTGATCCGCAGATGCGGCAAAAGGCTTATGGCGTTCGCTGTATGTTTATTTTTGATATCGACCGCGCTTCAGACCGTGGAGGGAGCAGAGACAGCGGCTGACCAGACGGTGAAGGCAGGGATCTTTTATTTTGACGGCTATCATATGAAGGATGAGGATGGGAACCTGACCGGCTACGGCATCGGGTTTTTGGATCTGGTCTCGAGATATTCCCATCTGAACTTTGCCTATGTGGGCTATGACAGATCCTGGGATGAGATGTTCACCATGCTGGACAATGGTGAGATCGATGTGGTGACATCTGCCCGGAAGACTCCGGCCAGAGAAGAGAAGTATGCCTTTTCCCTTCCGATCGGGAAGAGTGATACCGTCCTCTCTGTTCGGTCTGGGAACGCAGAGCGCAAGGCCGGGGACCATAAGACCTATGACGGGATGATCGTGGGCGTCCTGGTGGGGCGCAGTCAGGAGCAGAGGCTGGCAGAGTTTGCAGAGGAAAAGGGATTTTCTTATAAGATCAGGGAGTTCCGGGATGCAGGCGAGCTTGCGTCCGCCCTGCAGGACGGCCGTATCGATGCGATCCTCTCCAGCGGCCTCAGGAAGACCAAAAATGAGAAGGTGCTGGATACCATCGCCACAGATGATTTTTATGCGGTCGTGCGGAAAGAGGATGCCGCACTGCTGGAGGAGATCGACTATGCGATCGAACAGATGGATATCAATGAAGGAGACTGGTCCAATGAGCTGTTCTATCAGTTCTATGGACCGGTCTATCCATCTGCGTTCGCCTTTACCGAGCGCGAATCCGCCTATATCCAGGAGGTCGTCTCCGGCAAAAAGACGATCACCGTCACAGCCTTGGGAGACAGGAAGCCTTATTCCTATGTGGAGGACGGCGAGTTGAAGGGGATCTTGCCGGACTATTTTGCCAAGGTGATGGAGCTTGCCGGCCTGCCCTATGAGATAGTGGTCCCAAAGGATAGGGCGTCCTATTATGCTCTGGCAGGGACCAATGGCGTGGATGTGGTCATCGACAGGCGCAGCTCCGATGCCGTTGCGGAGGATGATCGGTACCACGGGTTCAACACAGACCCCTATATGATCACAGGTGTGGCCAAGGTGACCCGAAAGGGGGATGACGGCGAGGTGAAGGCCGTAGCCACGGTCCAGGACCAGGGAGGTGACCCGATCGAACAGGGCCTGAGCGAGGGGGTCGCCCTGTTGACCTTTCCTACCAGACAGGAAGCGCTGCAGGCAGTCCTGGAGGGGAGGGCGGACGCGGCATTTGTCCATACCTATACGGCACAGCTCTTCGTCTGGGACGACCCCACGGATTCCCTGCAGTACAGCATGGCCAACAATGTGCGTTTTGGCTTTAAGATGTATGTCCGCAACACCTGCGACCATGAGCTGGTGACCATACTGGACAAATGCATCGATCAGATGCCCGGAGATACGCTAAACCAGCTGATCGCACGGTACACCATCCATAAGCCGCAGAAGATGACCTTTGTCCGGTATGTAAAGGAGGACCCCCAGATCTTGGTCATCCTGGCCTTAGTGCTGACGCTGGGGATCGGGGCGATCCTGGCCCTCACCTTACGGAACCGGTGGAACAAGAAGGTCATCGATGCTACGGAACGTTCCAAAAAGGATCTGGAGGAACAGCTGGCTATCGTAGATGCCCTGAGCCGCGATTATCTCAATGTCTTTGCGGTCGATAAGGAGACCAGAAAGGCCAGGATCATCAAGATGACGGGATATGTGACCACAGGCTTAGAACGGGAGCAGACGGAGAGCTTTCCCTATGAGGCTGTTTTGCACCAGTATATCCGGGAACGGGTATATAGCGAGGACCAGCCTTATCTGATGGAAGCCCTTGCGCTGGATAAGGTCAAGGAAAAGCTGGAGACGGATATGGAGTATGTGGGGAGCTATCGCGTGTCGATCGACGGAGAGATGCACGATTTTCAGTTCACCTATGTCAAGGTGGAGGGAGGCGGTCACAAGAAGGACAGCTTTATCCTGGCCGGCTTCCGGAACATCGACGAGATGGTGCGCAAGGAGCAGGAGCAGAAGAAGATCCTGGCTGCGGCGCTGGCCGAAGCACAGAATGCCAATATCGCCAAGACCACTTTCCTCAATAACATGTCCCATGACATCCGCACGCCCATGAACGCGATCATCGGGTTCACCTCCCTGGCGCTCTCCCATGTGGAGGACAAGGAGCTGGTGCTGGACTATCTGGGGAAGATCATGACCTCCAGCAACCATCTCTTGAGCCTGATCAACGACGTGCTGGATATGAGCCGGATCGAGAGCGGAAAGGTGAAGATCGAGGCAAAGGAAGCCAGCCTGTCCCAGATCTTGGACGAGCTGCAGACCATCGTGCAGTCCGATGTGAAAGCAAGGCAGCTGACCTTCTCCATGGAGCGGACCGGCCTTACCGCCGACCGTGTCCTCTGTGATAAGCTGCGTTTAAAGCAGGTACTGCTGAACCTTTTGAGCAATGCGCTCAAGTATACCAGGCCAGGAGGAGCGGTCCGTTTGCTTGCCGTTCAGACCGAGAAGGCCGCCGGGGGGATCGTCCCCTATGCGTTCCGGATCCAGGATACGGGGATCGGGATGAGCGAGACCTTTTTGAAACACCTGTTCGAGCCCTTTGAGCGAGAGGAGACGGCCACGGTGAGCGGGATCCAGGGGACCGGACTGGGACTTGCGATCACGAAGAGCATCGTAGATATGATGGACGGGACGATCACAGTGAACAGTGAGGTCGGCAAGGGAACGGAGTTTATGGTGTGCTTCCGGTTCCCCATAGCCGCTCCTTTAGAGGATGCCGAAAAGCCGGAACAGGCGGCGCATATGAGACGGAGAGCGGCCGGGATGACAGGCGCAAAGGGAAGGAAGCTCCTTTTAGTAGAGGATAACGAGCTGAACCAGGAGATCGCGAAGACGATCTTGGAGGAGGCCGGCTTTCTCATCGATACGGCAGATGACGGGACCATAGCGGTCGAGAAGCTGGAGGCGGCTCCGGCGGATGCCTACGACCTGATCTTGATGGATATCCAGATGCCGGTGATG
Source organism: uncultured Lachnospiraceae bacterium (assembly GCA_910588895.1). Taxonomy (GTDB): domain Bacteria; phylum Bacillota; class Clostridia; order Lachnospirales; family Lachnospiraceae; genus Caccovicinus. The sequence continues at coordinate 5,195 of CAJUSS010000089.1, read as the reverse complement.
GATGGATACCAGGCTACCCAGGCGATCCGGGCGATGGCGGATCCTGTGAAGGCGTCGATCCCGATCGTCGCCATGACGGCCAATGCCTTTGAAGAAGACCGGCAGAAGGCGGCCGAGGCCGGGATGGACGGCCATGTGGCGAAGCCGATCGATGTGGAGAAGCTGATGGATGTGCTGGAGGAGATATTGGGGGAAAAAGAGGAAGGCGGATCTGTCCGGTAAAGGCCGCAGACAGCACGGCGGCAAACACGGCAGATGGACTGCGCAAGAAGAAAGGTGGCATTATCATGGCATTTACATTACAGATCAAACAAAAGCGTCTATTTGGAAAGACGATCCTGGATATCCCGTCCCTGGCCCGTGCCTGCGGGCTCCGTTATGGCTCCGTTGACGGCTTCCATATCCTGCAGGAAGAAAAGCTGGAGGGTGGAACGGCGGTCTGCTACGATCCGGCCAGGATCGGGCGGGGGATCTTCCTGGATGCCTCGAAGGCCGGGGAAGGCTATTATGAGGTGCGCTATAATATCCCCACCACCCGAGCCGAGATCGGGGCCTTCACCCGACTGGTACAGGAGATCGAGAGGCGGCTGGGCCAGGCGGAGATGTACTGTGTGGAAGAGGAGCGGACTTTCACCGGTAAGGAGCTTAAGCAGGGTATCGATAAGTTTGCGCAGTTCAGTCTGCATTCCCTGAACCAGTTCTGCGGGGATAAGACCTATTCCCGCTACATCTTCCCCCTTGCTTTGTGGCCCTATACCCTGCCGGAGGATAAGGTGGCCGCATGGAGGGACTGCAGGGACCTTTCTGATTTTGAAGAGACGCTGCACAGGCTCCAGTCCATGGACATCTATTATGCGAAGCCCCAGCTGCGGCAGAAGAGCGCCACAAAGGAGATCGGTGCTTTTTACGCCCTGACCGAGGACTGCCGCAGCGTTTTCCCGGTCCGTGCGGACGGGTTCCTGAACCTGGATCAGATCAAGGTGCAGGAAGGCTTCATCCAGTTTGTGCTCTATCAGGAGAAGCGTGTGCTGGATGGGCTCATCCCCTATGAGCGATTTATCCAAAAGATGGAACGGCGCGGTGTCCAGAGGTTCGATGCGGATCATATCCTGGTCCCGCCTATGGGGAAGGCAAAACTGGAGAGGCTGGCGGAGGAACTGCGGTAAGGCGTATAGAAATGGATGTGACGTTTGAATGACCACGTTACTGGAGTGGACCAGAAAAAATGACAGCGATCCCTTAAGAAAAAGCATGTCATTTTCCTTCTTTACGCTGTAGGATAGAGAAGAGGAGGATGAGAAGATGGAAGATAAAGGGAATAAGATGATCTGTCTGGAGATCATAGACCAGGCGGGCCAGCTGCGAGCGGCGGCAGCGGACGAGGACCAGGTGATCATGGTCTTTGAAGGAGTTTATGTTGAAGGCGATCAGATCAGACTGTCTGTACCGCAGACAGACTGCCATTATGTGGTACGGGTCGATGACGCGGTAGACGAGGCTCTGGTCTATATGACCCGGCGGGAGCTGCTTTTTGAGATCCCCTTTGGGGAGAAGAAACGCTCATGGTCGCCAAAGACATTTATGGGGGAGCGGCATTATCTGACCTGCCGCCGTGCAGAAGGGTATGAGATCGGGGCTTACAGGAACCTGGCGGAGAATGTGATCGACCAGCACGGGGACAGAGGTTGTTTCCCACATGCATCGGCCAATGTAGAGACAAGAGGCGAAGCGGTGTTCGCCGCCCGGAACGCGATCGACGGGGTGCTGGCAGACCGCTCGCATGGCGACTGGCCCTACGGGTCCTGGGGGATCAACAGACGGCTGGATGCGGAGTTTATGCTGGAGTTTGGACGGCCGGTGGATATCGATAAGATCGTGCTCTACACAAGAGCGGACTTTCCCCATGATAACTGGTGGGTCCAGGCGCGGCTGATCTTTTCGGATGGCTCCTGGGAAGCGCTCATGCTGGAAAAGGGCGGGAAGGCACAAACCTTTTTGATCGAGAGGAAAACGATCACATGGATCAAGCTGACGGACCTGATCCAGTCGTCGGACCCCTCCCCATTTCCGGCACTGACCCAGATCCAGGTGTATGGGATGGAAAGCGCAGACCGCGGAAAGGTAGAAAAGTAGAAAATAATATCAAAATAACGGCGTAAAGGCGCATGGAACAGCAGATTGTAAACCATGCGTCTGTTTTGCGTTTAAAAGGAGGAGCATGAGCGATTTCCATTGCTTTTTTTGCGGTCTGTATCTATAATAGGTTTGTTCATACAGACGGTAAGATAAAAAAGAGGGATGATGGTGGAGATGGTGGAGAGGAAGAAAAAGATCGATCTGACGGACATACGGTCGATCCTCCTGTTGGCGGGGGTCTGCTGCTTTTTGTGGGGGAGCGCTACACCGGCGATCAAGATCGGCTACAGGCTGTTCGGGATCGATGGGGCGGATGCGGCTTCGATCCTGCTCTTTGCGGGGAGCCGCTTTCTGCTGGCCGGACTGCTGGTGATCTTGTACCACAGCTTCACCAAGGGACATTGGATCTGGCCGCCTAAGGGCTCCGGCAGGGCGATCGGCTATCTGGCCCTGACCCAGACGGTGCTGCAGTATGTGTTTTTTTATGTGGGCTTGTCCCATGCCAGCGGCGTGCATGGCGCGATCATCACAGGGACGAACGTGTTTTTTTCCATGCTGTGCGCCAGCCTGGTCTTTCGATATGAGAAGCTGGAGCTCCATAAGATCGCCGGGTGCGTCCTGGGCTTTTTGGGGATCGTGCTCGTGAACTTGGCAGGCAGCGGGGTTGATGGAGGGACAGGCATGTCTTTTTTAGGGGAGGGTTTTGTGCTGCTGGCTCAGCTTTTTTATGCGCTGTCCGGATCATTGGTAAAGAAATATGCCAAAGACTTTGACATAGTCACCTTATCGGGCTATCAATTTATGGCAGGAGGGCTGATCTTGTTGCTGATCGGAGCTGCCTGGGGCGGCACATTGTCCGGGACGGCAGGCTTCTGGGGGATAGCGCTCCTCTTGTATATGGCTTTTTTGTCTGCTGTAGCCTATACCTTGTGGGGGATCTTGCTAAAATATAACCCAGTGAGCCGGGTGACGGTCTTTGGTTTTATGAACCCCATGTTCGGGGTGCTCTTATCGGCACTCCTTTTAGGGGAGAGCGGACAGGCGCTGAACCTGCATACGCTGGCGGCGCTCCTTTTGGTCTGTCTGGGGATCTATGTGGTAAATAAGGAGAAGTGAGGAGGTGCTGCCTGTGAAAAGAGAAGGACCAGAGAGCAGGAAAAAGCTGCAAAAGATCCCAAGGCTCTTATTAGCCGCGCCGGAGAGCGGCAGCGGGAAGACGGTGCTCACCTGTGGGATCTTAGCCCTCCTGCAGAGGCGGGGGATCTCCTGTGTGTCCTACAAATGCGGTCCGGACTATATCGATCCTATGTTCCACCACCAGGTGCTGGGCATCCCGGGCTATAACCTGGACAGCTTTTTCATACCGCAGCAGCAGGTGCGCCGCCTGTTCACACAGACGGCCCGGAAGGCGGACATGGCGCTGATCGAGGGGGTCATGGGCTACTATGACGGGGTGGCTGGGACCACCACTCAGGCCAGTGCCTATGAGATCGCACAGATCACGGACACGCCGGTGATCCTGGTGGTGGACGGGAAGAAGAGCAGCCTGTCCATAGCCGCCCTGGTCAAGGGATTTCTGACGTATAAAACGGACAGCCGCATAAAAGGAGTGATCCTCAACCGGACCTCTCCCATGATGGCCCAGCGGCTGCGCCCCTGTCTAAAAGAGCTGGGGATCCGCCTTTATGGCGCGGTCCCGGTCTGCGGGGAGGCGGAGTGGGAGAGCCGCCATCTGGGGCTGACCCTGCCTGGAGAGCAGGTACAGCTGCGCGGGAAGGTGGAGGCCTTTGCGGACCGGCTGGAGTCCTGCCTGGATATAGACGGCTTGCTGGAACTGGCGGGGAACGCGCCGCCGGTCGGGCAGATCCGGGATGAGGGCGGAGCTGTGGAGCGGGGGTATAGACCGGGGACAAAGACGCTGCGGCGCATCGCCATCGCCCGGGATGAGGCCTTCTGTTTTTATTACCAGGCGGATCTGGAGGCATTGGAGCAGGCGGGCTGGGAGCTGTTTTTTTTCAGCCCCCTCCACGACGACCATCTGCCCTGCCCGGGGCTGACCGCGATTTTTTTGGGGGGCGGCTATCCGGAGGTGTATGCGAAAGGCCTGTCGGAAAATACAGCCATGCTGGAGCAGATCCGGCTGGCCCGGGGGCAGGGGGTCAAGATCCTGGCGGAATGCGGGGGCTTCCTGTATCTGCATGAGACTCTGGAAGGGACTGACGGCTGCGCATATCCCATGGCGGGGCTGATCAGGGCCAAGGGCTATCGGATAGGGAAGCTCTCCCGCTTTGGCTATATCCAGCTGTACGATAAAGAAGGGCGGGAGGTGGCCAGGGGCCATGAGTTCCACTATTGGGACAGCACCCTGCCAGGGGCGGACCTAAGGGCGGTCAAGTCCGGGAGCCGCCAAAGCTGGGACTGTATGCATGTGACCGATGGGATGATCGCCGGGTTCCCTCATCTCTACCATGGTCCCGACTTTGGGTGGGTGGGGGCGTTTTTAGAAGGGGAGCGGCAGCCTCTGGTCATCTGAGTCATCGACATTTTCGGTGTTGACCGAGCGAGATATGTCTGTAAAAAGATAAGAAAAATGAGATAAAAAGCAGAGATATACAGAGCCAGGGACCAGAAGGCGCATCTATGGTCCCTGGCTTTACTATCCTTTATCGGTCGTTCATCTTTTTTAAAGTGTGGAGCCAGTTATCCCGCATCGCTTCCTTTGCCTGGTCCAGGTCGCGGTGCTCCAGAGCGTCGATGATCGCTTCGTGTGAGTGAAAGGAAAATAGGTCGTTTTCCTTATAATAGATATTTTCGATCCGCTGGATATGCCCTTTTAAGATATGGGTGAAATCTGTCAAAAAATGATCCTCCGCAAGGTTCTTCTGTGATCTTGGGATAAGCAATAAGTTATGCAATATATTGCATACGATCAAGAAAAGTTTTACAGATCTTACTATAAAAGTCATATATCATCATTGATGGCTTTCCGCAGTTTCTTTTCACTCTTTTCCAGCTCCCGGTTGAGCTTTTCCAGCTTTGAGGTATCAGGCAAGGGCAGC
>CAJUSS010000088.1 GCA_910588895.1 uncultured Lachnospiraceae bacterium | reverse complement strand
CAAACTCCAGCTGCCAAAGCTTGGCGGACTGGGCGGCGGCATGCCCCATCATGGGGTGTATCGTGAGAAGATCATCGACTGTCTGCGCGGTCTATAGATGCGGATATACCGCCGTTTTGCCGGCAGGCTCCCACAAAAGCGGTGAACAGCTCCTGCTGCAGCGGCGTATGCCGGGTCATGTGCTCCGGGTGCCATTGGACGGCCAGACAGAAGGGGTAGCCTTCCAGCTCTAATGCCTCCGGGAACCCTTCCGGGCTGCTGGCGGCGATCCACAGGCCTTCTCCGATATCATCCGGTGCCTGATGGTGCAGGCTGTTCACTGTGACCGTATCCGTGTCTAAAAGCTTCCCCACAAGGCTGTCCGGGTCCACCTCCACAGGATGGGTGGCATAGGAGAGGTGGAAAACGTCCATGTGGGCATATTCCTGGCGGGGCTTGACATCCTGGATAAGGGTCCCGCCGAAGGCCACATTTAAGAGCTGCATCCCGCGGCCGATACAGAACAGCGGCTTTTCAGCCGAAAGCACATCATGGAGCAGGGACAGCTCAAAGGCATCCCGCTTGCGGTCTGCGGCGCCGCAGCCCGGCTGGGCCAGCTGTCCATACAGGACCGGCTGGATATCCGGTCCCCCGGGGAAGAGAAAGCCAGCACATCCGGCGATCGCTGCCTCCAGCGCCCGGGGAGAGGGGTCTAAGGGAAGGATGGAGACTTCGGCGCCTGCCTGCCGCAGACAGCGGGTGTATCGATACTGCAGATAGCGATGGAGTGGGTCGGTCCCCAGCGCGGGGATGCCGATCGTTGGATAGATCATCATGGGCGCGGCCTCCTTTTTACAGCTAAGATCCCCAGGATCAGCAGCAGCGGGAATACGATGGCCGCTAAGATCCCGGCCTTCAGATCGTCGGAGGCGGCGCTGGAGATGAAGCCCACCAGAGTGGGACCGCCGGAGCAGCCCAAGTCGCCGGCCAGGGCCAGCAGAGCGAACATGGCGGTCCCGCCGTTTTTCAGCAGCGCGGAAGCCTTGCTGAAGGTCCCCGGCCACATGATGCCCACCGACAGTCCGCAGACCCCGCAGCCGATCAGGGAGAGCACCGGCGAGGGCGACAGGGAGACACACAGATAGGACAGGACGCAGAGCAGGCCGCTGCCCAGCATGAACCGGTCTAAGTCGATCCGTTCGCCGTATTTCCCATAGAACGCTCTGGCGCTCCCCATGAGGACGGCAAATGCCATGGGGCCGGCTAAGTCCCCAAGGGTCTTGCTGACGCCCAGGCCCTTTTCGGCAAAGGTGGAGGCCCACTGGCTCACGGACTGTTCGCTGGCTCCCGCGCACATCATCATCAGGAGCAGGACCCAGAACACCCTTTCCTTAAACAGGCTGGCCATGGACATCCCCGGCTCTCCATCTGCTGTTACCGATGCGATCGGCGCCTTTAAAAAGAGAAGTGCGTTCAGCAGAGGGATCGCCACCCAGATGATGGTCAGGAGCTTCCAGCTTTCGATCTTGCAGAGTTTGAAGAACAGAGTGGAGAGGAGGACCACGCCCACATGCCCCCAACAGTAAAAGGAGTGGAGGAGGCTCATGGCCTTCTCTTTATTGTCTGTGGGGCAGCTCTCCATGATCGGACTGATCAGCACCTCGATCAGCCCGCCTCCTATGGCGTACAAGGTGACGGCGGCCAGGAGTCCGGCAAAGGCGCTGGGCAGCACGTCCGGGAGGATCGCCAGCCCGGCCAGTCCGGCAGCGCAGCAGAAGTGGGCGGCGATGATCGAAGCCCGGTACCCCACCTTATCCACAAAGCCTGCCGAGAGGAGATCTACCAGCAGCTGGATCAGAAAATTGATCGTGATCAGCATCGTGATCTGGCGGAGGGGGATCTGGTAGGTATCCTCGAAGGTGATGAAGAGCAGGGGGACAAAATTGTTGACGACAGCCTGCACGACATAGCCGATGAAGCAGGCGTAGATGGTCTTTTGATAGCGGTCTTTCATAGGTAAACGCTCACTTTCTTTGTTGCTCGGGTCACGGCTGAGGCCGCGATGCCTGCATCGCTCGTGATGAACCTTCCAGCCATTATAGCGCGGTGGGTGGACTTTGTAAATGGGTATTTTATGAGCTGTATAAAGGGTATCGCGGTGGATAGTGACCCCAAATGGAGCATGGCGCGGATGCAAAGAGAGGGCTTCCATCTGCCCCCTGTGTGTGCTATAATAGGCGACAGACAGTCCGAGTGCTGTTAAGAGCGGCAGTCAGGCTGGATACAGACGCATGGCAGTTGGAGGTAGAGAGCTAAAATGAGAAAGAGCATACTTTTGCCGATCTTGGTCGGTGTGATGGCGCTGTCCCTATGGGGCTGTAAGGAAAAAGGATCGGATCCATCCGATACAAAGACGACAGCGGGAGCAGGAGCGGACAGGACGAACGATGGAACGGCTGACACGGCAGCCGACAGGATCGTGATCTCACAGGAAAAGGAAGATCCGATAGGAGATCCGGCTGGGAGCGGGGAGGGATCCGCTTTGGGCGATGAGGCGTTTGACCTGGATCCATCAAAAGGTGTATCTTCCGCCGGCGGGGCGGCAGCGGATGCATTTTCTTTTGTGGACTTAAAAGGCCAGGAATTTATCTTTTCCAGCGGAGCGGGCGGCTGGGGGACCTGGATGATGGTCGATGCGGACGGGAGCTTTTCCGGTACATATTCGGACAGTGATATGGGATCTACAGGGGAAGGGTATCCAAATGGGACCATGGCCTGGAGTGAGTTTTGCGGACAGTTCACGGAGCCGGTGCAGGTGGATCCTTATACCTATACAACGCAGATCGCCTCGATCGGATATGCCGATACGATCGGCACGGAGGAGATCAAGGAAGGCCTTCTGTATCGCTATACCGATGCCTATGGTCTGGACGGTACAAAGGAGATCAAGATCCATCTGCCGGGCGCTCCCTTGGAGACGCTTTCTGAGGAGGTCAGGAGCTGGATCGGTCACTATGATCTTTCAGCCGCTGCGGATACCACGCTCTCCTTTTATGTGCTGGAGAACGCAGCCCAGGGATATGGCTTTAAGGGCTATGACGTATTGGTCGGTCTCCGGGAACAGATCACTTTGACAGAAGAGCAGGCGGCTATCCTGGAAGCCTCTATCCAGAACGATCCGCTCAGCCAGTCGGAGCTTACGGAAAAAACGAAGGAGATCTATGATCTGTGGGATTCGGCCTTGAATGAGATCTGGAGCGTCTTAAAAGATACACTGGACAAGGAGGCCATGGCCGCCCTTACGGTGGAAGAGAGGGAATGGATCGCAAGGAAAGAGCAGGCAGTGGCTGACGCAGGCGCAGAGTTTGCGGGCGGGAGCATGCAGCCCATGATCATGAACGACAAAGCGGCTCAGATGACCAAGGACAGAGTGTATGAGCTTTTGGAGCTTTTGGACAGATGACATTTTGTCAGAGGACTGTGCTGCTCAGGGAAAAGTAGAGAAAAGGACCGATAAAGGTATGGCTGATCGATCTCCAGGTGTCACTGGGGATGACAAATGGCCGGGGATCTAAAAAGCGGATTCCCGGCCATTTGTCGTATTTTTGTGTGAGATTGACATCATTCGACGATCCATCTATAATAGATACAGTTTATCATCCATATACGGATCATAGCTGGTCCGTTATCATAGATGAGCTGGATGATATCGATCACATTAAAAAGACCGCTGTACAGTGTGTCGGGAGGAACGACATGGGATCTTACCATTTTAGACGGGGCATAGGTAGATTTGTCCAATACCTGCGGGGGATAAAGCGCACAAAAAGAACGGTGGCTTTATCGCTTATCTTGTCCATACTGTTGCTGTCGGGATGTGCTTCGATGGAGGATCACATCCTTTACCAGTTGGGGATCCTGTCAGAGGAGGATCGACAGAAATATATCGAATTACGCGATAGTGGACTGTTGGATCCGGAAAGTGGTTATGTGACTTCTGGACTTGACGAGCTGGAGTCGCCGGTGCGTCCTTCCGGCAGCGTTCACGTGACTTTTGCCCGTAATCTATATATAGAAGTTCAGTATTATCTGGATCAAGAGCTGACAAAGCCTGTCGGTATAGATGATTGTTATCTGATGCCGGGAGACTGTATTTATTATGACCCGGATACACTGATATGTTCACATCCAGTGGATCATGGATACAGTTTTAAACGCTTTGGTGTCTATCCCTATGATAACAGCGGAGAACGAGGAGATGAGCTTTCCTGGGGCGGCAGGGAAGAGGATGTGGGGCTGGTATTGCAGATCCCAACAGAGGTTGCAGAGACAGAGATCGCAGTCATGCCTTTGGGAAAATATGAGAAGCGCTCCCTTGAGTTGACGGACTATTATACAGATAGTACTGGGAGGGCGCAGGAATTGACCGGGACATGGATCATCAATGATCAAAAGGTCTCTAGCCAGACGGTGGAGGTCAGTTCTGTAGAGCCTCTGGCCGTGGATCTTGAATATGATGCGGAAAGATACTGTTTTGTCTCATCTAGCCCCGGAAGTTTTTATCATGAGGACGGTCTGGTCCGTTTTGAGACGGTCTATGCCTCGGATGCCATCGAACGTTATGTTGTAGAATTTCGTTCTCTTGAGGGGAGCTATCTTTTTGATCCGGCAAAATATCCTGCTGAACACGGAAAAGTTGAGTTTACCTATCTTGGGAGGAACATCACTGAAAAGACGTACATTTCTGACGGCGGTGCGATCTGGTACATGGTCACACCAGATGCAGGATATCGTCATCCCAAGAATATGGGGCAGGTCATCGTCAATGTATCGGACCCAGACGCAACGGATGCCCAGCTCAGAGAAGCTGTACGGTTTTATCCCGATGGTAATGTGGATGTCATCCTGCCAAGGCCTGTTGGTGGTACGATCGAATATACAGTCAATGGAAAAGTCCTGGATGGCGATATCTGTACATTGCCCTGCGGGTCCGTCATCACACTGGGGTTTACAAGCTGGAATGGTTGGATCTGTAATGTTATGGACGGAAAAGAGTATGTGGTCACAGAGCAGGAAAAGGATCAGTCGGTCTCAATTGAAGGGGTCGATCTCAACTACGGCGTGTTCGTAGAAGCAGAAGACCATAAGCCCAGATTAGATATCGTGCTGACAGATAGTGTCAAAGATGTAGTGTTTGCCGTTTCTGCCTCGGGTATAGAACGGCAGGGAGATCTTACCTATGAAGGGGCGGAAAAAAACAATGTCGTCCTTGACTGGTTGGGCCAAAATGACCGATCGATCTCTATTCCTCAACAAGGCGAGGGAGGGCAGGAGAAAAAGCCTGGAACAGAACAGGGGATCACCCTTGAGATGACTGACGATACCCTTTTCCAGGGGTATGCTCTGAAGCTGGATATCGTCACGACGGATATAAAAGGCAATGAGAGACATGAGATCCGCTATATCGGTAAGCTCCCGGCTCAGGAAAAGATCCAGTTATACGAGGAGCAGGAGTTGGCGTCCTCCACGGATGTTTATAAAGGAGTCCGGATCACTGTGAGCAAGGTGGAGATATCGCCCTATACTGAACATGCGGCTGACCACGCAAAGGTCACTGTGTTGCCGGATGATATCACGGAGCCCTTTGTGCTTAAAGAAGGCGATCTGCTGGAACCCTCCAGAGATGTCCGGATATCGATCGTTCCAGAAGACGGGTATTATGTGATCGGTGCAAAGGATGACAGTGGAGTTTATCAAGACAGGATGAGTTATTCTAAATGGGAAAAAGATCGTGAGAAGATCTTGGATGATCATCCGGTGAAAAAGCTGTGGCATGTGACATTGGATAGCTCAGATAGCTATGGGGATTGTGTGTACAAGCTGGATGGCCTTGTCGTTTCTGGCAAGGTCCCTATCCATGAAGGACAAAAGCTGGTGCTGGAATATACTCTTACAGACCCAGAGCAGAAGATCGAACGCAGCGGTGTTAGCGGATTTTTGGGCGGTATCTTCCACAGTGGGACAAAAAGTGTCGATATACCGGTGTCAGAAGAGCTGGACGGTAAGACCGTCAGGCGCTCTGACTATATCGGGATCGGACCAAAGGAGGGATGATCTATGGCTGGGTATAGAAAATGGCCGGGACAGCTTATCCGATCTATGTGGGGCTTCTGCATCCGTGTTGTCAGTATGATCGGTATCCTTTTGGTGATCCTCTTTCTGTATCTATATTTATGTATAGCTCCAAAGTTGGGCAACACAGTAGGTAAGGCGTTAGGATCATGGAGAGGCGTTGCTCAGGGGATCGAAAAAGGGTTAGAAGAGGGAAAGAAGGCAGGTCTTAGTGCAGAGGATACTGTAGTAGAGATCAAAAATAAGGTCACGGCTCAGGGCGATCTACAGGTCCTATTAGTGGATCTACAGCTTACGGATCTTTACCAGCAGGGAAAAAGTTATGCAATGCTGCTGGGATTAAAAGGGGAAGGGGTCTTCACGGTGGATCTTGCGCAGTCAAAGACTACCTTTGATGAGGGCCAAAGAAAGATCACGATCTTGATCCCAGATCCGGTCTTTACCCCTTACTTGCACGACAGCAGTTTGGAGGTGATCGCAAAGTACCCCCAAAGAAAATGGGACTGGTTTGACGGCAGTACAGCAGATGGCTACCACGGCTATCTGAACAGCCTGGATCAGATTGATAAGCGGGTGCAGGAGGAGATGACCGACTATGATAGGTTGATGGAGCAGGCAAGGGAGGCGGCGTTGGAGCAAGTGGGAAAGCTGGCAAGGACGCTTTGTGGGGGACGGTATCTTGTAGAAGTCCGGTTTGCTGAGGAGAGGGGATGATCATCGTGGAAGAAGAAAAGTCTTTTGAAAAAGGGACTTTTGAAAATGTTGGAGATAACAAAGATAAAAAACAGGGTCGATCCGATATCTCCCAAAAGCATCCTGGCAAGAAGAAAATATGGGTCGTGGTGGGCAGTCTGCTGGCAGCTGCGCTGTTTTGTTATGGTGCTTATAAAGCTTGGCTCGGCCGTATCGAGGATATCTATCTTGCAGCTGAACAGAAGGCGTATGACGATATTTATCAGACGGCTTTTGATCGAGCGGAGGCCTGGTATCATGTGTCAAATCATGTGCTCCTTTCTGTGGAAGGGGTTCGAGAGGTCTCACGGCTAGAGGTATTGACGGTTAATGGATCTGAGTTCGTGATCAAAAATGCAGATGAAGATGATCCGACAACCTCCTGGCTGGAGGTCAAAGGAGTCGGTGTGTTCACCGTAGATCTGTCTTCTGGCGAGTTTATCGTGGATAACGAACGGCACTATATACTGGTAAGAGTCCCTAAACCGATGCTGACTGAGTGCAAGATCGAAGGAACAGGTAAGCAATTTTTTGATGACGGCAGATTTTTTTCTAATGGCAGTGTGGACGAAGGCGTCCGTCTATCGCAGGCCCAGTTGAGCGAAGGACGTATGAAGTTGGAGGATTCTATGAAGAAGAGCCGGGTATTTTACGATGCATCTATGGAGGCTGCAGTACGTTCGATCGACTTACTGGTGCATGAATGGAATCCGGATGTCCAGGATCTGCATGTTGAGGTGGAGTTTATCGAGGATGTCTAGAGCCAGAACACCGGGAGGAACGCAGCGGACCATCTGCGACATATCTCAGCGATAGGACTCACTGGCGTGGGTGTAGATAGTGACCTAAGACCGGATAAAATAGATCTGCGCAGATCGTTCATATTGCATCCCACTCCTCCAAATGATATAGTATAAGATATACCAGATCACACAAAAGGCAGCCCGTAAGGCTGCCTGCCAGAGCAAAGGGGGAAGATACCTATGTACAAGCTATGGGAAGCATTGAAGGAAGCAAAAAAGTATCGTTGGGTGGAGCTGTCTCATCCCTTGAACAATGACAGTCCTTACTGGGCGGGGATCCCGGAGGGATCGGTGGAGCTGGGGACCACCTGCTTCGACTGGGGGAACGAGATGCTGGACTGCCTGATCCAGACCTTTAAATTCCCGGGACAGTTCGGGACCCACATCGATTTCCCGGGACATTTTGTGAAGGACCGTGAATTGTCAGAAAACTATGGTGTGAAGGATCTGATCTTCCCTCTGTGCGTGGTGGACGTATCGGAGAAGGTAAAGGCAGACCCCACCTATGTAGTGACGGCAGAGGATATCCAGGCGTATGAAGAAAAGTATGGGCCGATCCCAGATGGGGCTTTTGTGGCGCTCCGCACAGACTGGTCGAAAAGATGGCCGGACATGGACGCTCTTTCCGGTCTGGACGCGGATGGCGGGGAGAATTTCCCCGGATGGTCTATGGAGGCCTTAAAGTATATCTATGAGGTGCGGGACGCGGCTGCAAATGGACACGAAGCGCTGGATACGGACGCTTCAGCGGAGGCCGCCGCTGCCGGGGACCTGGCCTGTGAGCGGTATGTGCTGGGGAAGGGAAAGCTCCAGGTGGAGGTCCTGACCGGTCTAGATCAGGTGATGCCTGCGGGAGCAGTTATCATCGTCTCTTACCCAAGGATCGAAGGAGCCACAGGGCTCCCTGCCAGGGTGTGGGCGATCACGGAGTGATCCGACAGGAGCGCAGATCTGGCAGAGCAGAGTGGCCGGGAGTATACCGGAAAGGATGGATGGTGTGATGAGCGTTACCGTAAATATCTATTATACAGGAAAAGATGGGGCGGCCCGCAGGTTTGCGGAGGAGATGGAGAGCAGTAAGACTGCGGCAGCGATCCGCCGGGAGGAAGGAAACCTAAGGTATGCCTATTTTCTGCCCATGGCAGATCCGGAGACTGTATTGCTGATCGATGAGTGGGAAGACCAGCAGGCCATCGACAGGCACCATGCTTCCCCTATGATGGCAAAGATCGCAGAGCTGCGGGAAAAGTACGACCTGCACATGAAGGTGGAGAGGTATCTGGCAGATACAGACGGGATACCGGAGACGGACAGCCGCTTTATCAAGGAGTAGGGATCCAGAGGATCGCCGCAGTGGTGCAAGATATCATAAAGAAAGAAAACCCGGACCGAAAGGTCTGGGTTTTTCTTATGCCTGATCACAGCCCGGTGCTGCGGTCTCTCTGGGCCGCCCTCGGTCAAACCCTGCGCACGGCATTGTCCCGGAACTGGAAATGGTCCGGGCGGTGCCTGGACTGGGTGAACTCGAACATGATCCCATCGCTGTTGTAGGTGTAGCTGCTGATCACGGCCATACAATTGTATTCCTCCGGATCTAAGTCCAGATAGCTCTCGTCGATCTCGGTGATCTTCTCCACCGTCATGACACGGCGGCTGTTTACGATGGTCATGTGCAGATCCTGCTCCAGATAGCGGTAGATGGAGGTCTCCGCGATCTCTCGGGTGAGGCCGGGGACGCAGTCTTTTAAAAAATAGTTGTGGTTGATGATCAGGGGCATCTGGTCCAGGTAGTGGAGGCGCTGGATATAATAGATCGGGGCTCCTGCAGGGAAGCTGGTCTTTTGTGCCAGCTGGTCGTCCGTGGTCAGCTCCGTGAACAGCAGGACCTTGGTGGAGGGGACACGGCCGTTGCGGACAGCGGATTCCCGAAAGGTCTCGATCTCGCCCATGGTGAAGGCGGCCTGCTGGGTGGGGCGGTAGATGTTGCGGACTCCTTTTCCCTGCATAGTCTGTACATAGCCGTCGGTGACCAGACGGCTGATCGCGCGGCGGACCGTGTTCCTGGAGCAGTCGTAGGTCTGGACCAAGGCGTTCTCTGAGGGGAGCAGCTCCTGGTAGGGGAGGTCGTTGGCCTCGATCTTTTGTTTTAAGTCTTTGTAGATGGTGTCGTATTTGCTTTTAGGCATGGTCGTCCACTCCTTTTCTATCGGTTCAGGCAGTCTTACACTTACATATCATCTTGATCGTATCCTGCGTTTATCGGACGTTACGTTTCAGCAGCGGACCGATCGGTATAGCTGTAAAAAAGTGGTCATCGATCCTACTATAGATTATAAGACGTGACCCGGCAAAGTCAAGGGAAGATCGCAAACTTGTTTAAACAAATTTTAAAAAAGAGATTGACATGTTTAAACAAGTGCGATATAAGTAATGCATAACATGTTTAAACAAGTTAGAACGAGCGGAACTATAAGTTGATCCGGACAGATGCGGATGCAAAAACAGCGCGGACGACCAAGCTGGACAGATGCGGATGCAAAAACAGCGCGGACGGCCAAGCTGGACAGATGCGGATGCGAAAAAAGAAATGGAGGAGCGACACATGGGTAAGTATGCAGAGGACTCGAAAGAGCTGCTGGGCCTGGTCGGAGGCAGGGAGAACATAGCGGCAGTCTCACATTGTATGACCAGGATGCGGTTTGCTCTGGTAGATCCGTCGAAAGCGGATATCAAGGCCATCGAGGCGATGAAGGTGGTGAAGGGGAGCTTCACCCAGTCCGGCCAGTTCCAGGTGATCATCGGGAACACGGTATCGGAGTTTTACAATGATCTTATCGCTGTAGCCGGGATCGAGGGCGTGTCCAGGGATGCGGTAAAGCAGGCGGCGAAGAAGAACCAGAACGTGCTGCAGAGGATCGTCACCGCGCTGGCGGAGATCTTCGCGCCGCTGATCCCGGCGATCATCACGGGAGGTCTGATCTTAGGCTTCCGCAACTGTATCGACAGTCTGTATCTCTTTGAAAACGGCACCAAGACCCTTTGCGATATCAGTGTCTTTTGGGCAGGGATCGACAGCTTTTTATGGCTGATCGGCGAGGCGGTGTTCCATATGCTGCCTGTAGGGATCTGCTGGTCGGTGACGAAAAAGATGGGGACTACCCAGATGCTGGGGATCGTCCTGGGGCTTACCCTGGTGTCCGGCCAGCTGCTGAACGCTTACGCGGTAGCCGGTACTGCGGCGGCGGATATCCCCAAATGGGACTTTGGCTTTATCCAGGTGAACATGATCGGCTACCAGGCCCAGGTGATCCCGGCGATATTGGCGGCGTTCACATTGGTCTATCTGGAAAAGTTTTTCCGAAAGATCACACCTCAGGCGGTCTCCATGATCGTGGTCCCCTTTTTCAGCCTCCTGCTGGCGGTCATGGCCTCCCATTTCGTGCTGGGACCGATCGGCTGGAAGATCGGATCTGCAGTTTCGGCGGTGGTCTATGGGGGGATCACCGGTTCCTTTAAGGTGGTCTTCGGCGCGGTCTTTGGTCTGATCTACGCTCCTCTGGTGATCACCGGCCTCCATCACATGTCCAATGCCATCGACCTGCAGCTGATCGCGGATTACGGCGGCACCATGCTGTGGCCCATGATCGCGCTGTCCAATATCGCCCAGGGTTCTGCGGTCTTAGGGATGATCGCGCTCCAGAAAAAGGATGCCCAGGCTCAGGAGGTCAATGTACCGGCCTGCGTCTCCTGTTATCTCGGCGTCACGGAACCGGCGATCTTTGGTGTGAACCTAAAGCAGGGATTCCCCTTTGTGTGCGGGATGATCGGCTCCGGGATCGCGGCAGTGGTCTGTGTAGCGACTTCTACCACGGCAAATGCGATCGGTGTGGGCGGTCTTCCCGGGATCCTCTCCATCCGCCCGGCCTCTATGGGCAGCTTTGCGGTGTGCATGGCGATCGCGGCGGCCGTGCCGTTTGCGCTGACGACCATCGTTGGGAAGAAAAAGCTGGCTGATGTGGAGGGAAATATAAGAGAAAACGGGGAAGAGACCATGATCAGTAGGGGATATCATGCAGATATAGATGAAAAAGTGTCTAAAAGTGGAGAGTTTGTTGCATTTTTGCGGGGGAAGGCCATCGCTCTCGAAGAAGTAGGAGACGGTGTGTTCTCTGCCGGGATCCTCGGGAAAGGGATGGCGATCCAGCCGACGGATGATGTGGTCTATGCTCCGGCAGACGGAGAGGTGGCAGCGCTGATGGAGGATTCCCGCCATGCCTGTGGGTTAAAGCTGGCAAACGGCATGGAGCTCTTGATGCATGTAGGTCTGGATACAGTGGATATGAAGGGAGACGGATTTTCCTATCGGGTAAAGCTAGGCCAGAAAGTCAAAGCCGGGGATCCTCTCCTGCAGTTCGACCGGGAGAAGATCCGGGCGGCAGGGCACAGAGATGTGACCATCTGTGTGATCCCCAATGAAGGGAATGTCGGAAATATCCAGTTTCATACGGGGATGGATGTGGTAGAAAAAGAGACGGTGATCATGACCTGCAAGCAGGATGGAGCACTAGATCGTGTGGATGATCGATAAGGAGGAGAATGGAAATGGAAGTATTTAAAGATAAAGTGATCTATCAGATCTATCCAAGATCTTTTATGGATAGTGACGGGGACGGGCTGGGCGATCTGCGGGGGATCATCGGGAAGCTGGACTATCTGAAGGAGCTGGGCGTGTCCTATCTCTGGCTGACCCCCGTATACCCCTCGCCCCAAAATGACAATGGCTATGACGTAGCCGACTACTGCGCCGTGGATCCCCAGGTGGGGACCATGGCGGATATGGAGGAGCTGATCGCGGAGAGCGATAAGAGAGGGATGGGCGTGATGCTGGACATGGTCTTTAACCACACATCCACCGCCCATCCATGGTTCCAGAAGGCATTGGCCGGGGAGGAGGAGTATCAGGACTACTACTTTTTTAAGGAAGGCACACCCGACCGGCTCCCCACCAACTGGCAGTCCAAATTCGGCGGGCCGTCCTGGGAATATGTGCCTTCCCTGGGAAAATGGTATCTCCACCTCTTTGACGTGACCCAGGCCGACCTAAATTGGACAAATCCAAAGGTCCGGCAGGAGCTGAAAAAGGTGATCCTTTTCTGGAGGGATAAGGGCGTGCGGGGCTTTCGCTTCGATGTGATCAACCTGATCTCCAAGCCGGCGGTATTTAAAGATGATCTGGAAGGAGACGGCAAACGGTTATATTCCGATGGACCCCACGTCCATGCATTTTTGAAGGAGCTGACACGGGATACAGGGATCGATACTCTGGTGACCGCAGGAGAGATGTCCGCTACCCATCTGGAGGCCTGTATCCGTTACTCAGATCCCAAGGAAAAGGAATTGTCTATGTGCTTTAATTTCCATCATCTGAAGGTGGATTACAAGAATGGAAATAAATGGGAATTTATAGAACCGGACCGGATGGCATTGAAAAAGCTTTTCGAGGACTGGCAGCTCCGGATGCAGGAGGCCAATGGCTGGAACGCGCTGTTCTGGTGCAACCACGACCAGCCGCGCATCGTTAGCCGGTACGGGGAAGAAGGACGTTACTGGAAGGAGTCAGCCAAGATGCTGGCCGCAGCGATCCATCTGATGCGGGGGACCCCTTATATCTACCAGGGGGAGGAGATCGGGATGACCAACCCCCATTTCCGTCAGATCTCCCAGTATCGGGATGTGGAGAGTCTGAACTATCACCAGATCCTTTTAAAGCGGGGAAAGACGGAAGAAGAGGCGCTGGCTATCCTTGCGGCAAGGTCCAGAGATAATGGCCGGACCCCTATGCAGTGGTCCGCCGGGCCCAACGGCGGTTTTACGGATGGAACGCCGTGGATCGGGATGGCGGACAACTATCCGCAGATCAATGTGGAGGCGCAGCTGGAGGACCCGGATTCAATCTATCATTTTTACAAAGAACTGGTCCGTCTGCGAGGAGAGAAGGCGGTGGTCTCGGAGGGGAGCATCGAGTTTTTTGAAACGGAAGATCTTGATGTGTTGGCGTACAGGAGGCGGTATGGCGAGCAGGAGCTGGTGGTGCTGGCCCATCTGGTGGATGGGGAGAAGCGTGTTAAGGCGGAGTGGGAGCAGGCTGCCAGGGAATCAGACGAGGCATCCGGCAGAACAGCAAGAGGAGCATCTATGCAGGCGGATAGGGAGACAGATAAGAGGACAGATAAGAGGATAGACAGGGAGACGGATAAGGGGACAGATAGGGGATGGTCTGGATATGAAAGGATCCTGGGGAACTATGCAGATCTGGATCTGTGCGGAGAAAAGGGCGTGATCCGTCTGCGGCCATTTGAAGTGGTGGTACTGGAGAAAGCGGGGAGGTAGGCTGTGCGATCGTTGCTCCGCGGCCTATCTCTGCGATAAGACTCCCCTGGCGTGGGTGTGGATAGCAACGGACGGATAGCAGAGCAGGCCGTTTATCATTTTAGCGTATTGTATGGACCCAAAAGGGATGATATACTATATAGAGCAGGATGACCACACAAGTGATCCACCATTAATTGTAAAAATGCTTGACATAGGGCACTTTATAGTCTATAATGTAAAAAAATGGTTATTGGTATCCCTAACCACCAGATAAAGACCAGGACAGCCGTCTGCTCGTCACGGGAAAGGAGCCCCTATGCCAGATAAAGTGAACATACAACGGAACCATAAGGATACGATCTTCCACGACCTGTTCTCCGATAAGGAGAACGCCCTTTCTCTCTATAATGCCTTGAACGGTACGGCCTATCCGGATACGGAGGGCTTGGAAGTGGTCACTCTCTCAGACGCGATCTACATCCACAGGAAGAATGATGTGTCGATCCTGTTCCAGGACCGGCTGGAGTTATGGGAGCACCAGAGCACGGAGAACGGGAACATGCCCCTCAGGGGCCTGCTCTATTATGCCCATGAGATGGAGGGCATACTGACAGCCAGAGGAGCGGATCTGTATGGAAAGCGGGTCTTGAAGATCCCTGCACCGGATCACTATGTTTTTTATAATGGGCTGGCCCCGGTGCCGGAACGTCAGGATCTGCACCTTTCCGACGCATTCGCTGCCCCGAAGGAAGGGTATGAGTGGACCGCCCATATCCTGAACATCAACCTGGGCTATAACCAGGAGCTATTGGATAGATGCCCTGTGCTGGATGGTTATGCGTCGTTGATCGGATATATCCGCGGGTACCAGGAGAAAGGATATGACCTGTCAAGAGCAGTGGACCAGGCCATAGACCGCTGCATAAAGGAAGAGCGGATAAAGGGATATCTGCTGATCTTGTATATACTTCAGGTAGGGCGATAATCAATTCCCTTGCTTCGATACATT
>CAJUSS010000087.1:4582-15110 GCA_910588895.1 uncultured Lachnospiraceae bacterium | reverse complement strand
GTGAGTTCAAAGAGTATTTTCCGAGTAACGCGGTAGAATATTTTGTCTCCTACTACGACTACTACCAGCCGGAAGCCTATGTCCCATCCACCGATACCTACATCGAGAAGGATTCGGCGATCAATGACGAGATCGACAAGCTGCGCCATTCGGCTACAGCGGCGCTGTCGGAGCGGAACGACGTGATCATCGTGGCGTCGGTGTCCTGCATCTACGGCCTGGGCAGCCCGATCGATTATAAGGAGATGGTGATCTCCCTGCGGCCGGGCATGATGAAGGATAGGGATGAGGTGATCGAAAAGCTGATCGATATCCAGTATACCCGGAACGATATGGATTTCCATCGGGGGACCTTCCGGGTCCGGGGGGATATCGTGGAGATCTTCCCGGCTTACTCAGGGAATGAGGCCTACCGGGTGGAGTTTTTTGGGGATGAGGTGGACCGGATCAGCGAGGTGGATACGGTGACCGGGGAGATCCGGGCCCAGCTGGGCCATGTGGCGATCTTTCCGGCCTCCCACTATGTGGTGGCCAAGGATAAGATGATGGCGGCTACGGAGAACATCCTGGAGGAGATGAAGGCCCAGGTAGCGTATTTTAAGAGCGAGGACAAGCTCCTGGAGGCCCAGCGGATCGCGGAGCGGACGAACTTTGATGTGGAGATGATGCGGGAGACCGGCTTTTGCTCCGGTATCGAGAATTACTCCAGGCATCTGGTGGGCTCTGCGCCGGGAGAGCCGCCCTGTACGCTGATCGATTATTTCCCGGAGGATTTTCTGATCATCATCGACGAGTCCCATATCACTCTGCCCCAGGTCAGGGGGATGTACGCGGGGGACCGTTCCAGGAAGACCACTCTGGTGGAGTATGGGTTCCGTCTGCCCTCCGCTCTGGACAACCGGCCCTTGAACTTTACGGAGTTTGAGACCAAGATCGATCAGATGCTCTTCGTCTCGGCCACCCCTTCCGTTTATGAGGAGGAGCATGAGCTCCTAAGGACCGAGCAGATCATCCGGCCTACAGGCCTGCTGGACCCAAAGATCTCGGTGCGGCCTGTGGAGGGGCAGATCGACGACTTAGTGGGTGAGGTCAATAAGGAGGTGGAGGGGCACCACAAGGTGCTGATCACCACCCTGACCAAGCGGATGGCAGAGGACTTGACGGATTACATGCGGGAGGTAGGGATCCGGGTAAAATACCTCCACTCGGATATCGATACCTTAGAGCGCGCGGAGATCATCCGGGACATGCGCATGGATGTGTTCGATGTGCTGGTGGGGATCAACCTTCTGCGGGAAGGCCTGGATATCCCGGAGATCACTCTGGTGGCGATCCTGGATGCGGATAAGGAGGGCTTCCTGCGTTCGGAGACCTCTCTGATCCAGACCATCGGGCGTGCGGCCAGGAACTCAAAGGGCCATGTGATCATGTACGCGGATATGATCACCGACTCCATGCGCCACGCCATCGATGAGACCGAGCGGCGCCGGAAGATCCAGCAGCAGTATAATGAAGCGCACGGCATCACGCCCACCACGATCCAGAAGGCGGTGCGCGATCTGATCTCGATCTCCAAGGCGGCCGAGACCAGCAAAGAAGATCTGGAAAAAGATCCGGAGTCCATGGATCGCCAGGAGCTGGAGAAGCTGGCCAAGGAGCTGACCAAGAAGATGCGCCAGGCAGCAGCGGAGCTGAACTTCGAGGAGGCGGCAAAGCTGCGTGACCGTATGGTGGAGATCAAGAAGATGCTGCTGGAGCTGGAGTGACGGGCAGACCGTCCCCTCCCAGAGCTGCTTTGGTCGGCTGGCTTTTTGATGTATCGCCGGCCAGCTGCCCGGCATCCGGGCTTTCGGATGCGGACGGGGGCCGGTCATGCGCCTGCATCGATATAACGATCGGCAGTGCAGATAGTGACCCTGTGAAAGGTCATCTGACGATATCCTGAGTCGTATCATTGACATCTATCCTCGATAAGATTACAATAGTAGTGCTTTACAGGACAGAATGGATGGGGTATAAGGGATATGAAATTGAATGGATGTGAAAAAGGGGATACGTATCATGTGAAGAGTATCCTGGTAGCAGAGGCGATCGGGCGCAGACTGGAGGCGTTGGGGGTCAATGAGAGGACCCCGGTGACGATCTTAAATAAAAAAAAGAGCGGATCTGTGATCATCAAGGTCAGAGGGACCCGTCTGGCGCTGGGCAGGAGGATCGCGGAAGGGATCGAGGTGGAGGATGCGCCAGGGATGGACGGCATCCGGCCGTCCGTACAGGGAACGCGAGGGTAAGGGGGCGATAGGATGAACAGCATAGAAGAGAGAAAAGACCCCATCCGCGTAGGCTTTGTGGGGAATCCCAACTGTGGGAAGACCACATTGTTCAATGCGTTCACCGGCGCGAAGCTAAAGGTAGCGAACTGGCCCGGTGTGACGGTGGAGCGGGTGGAGGGGGAGACCAGCTATAAGGGCAGGCCCATCAAGGTGATCGATCTTCCGGGCATCTACAGCTTAAGCTCCTATACCATCGAGGAGAAGGTGACCAGGAAGTGCATCGAGGAAAGGGAAGTGGATGTGATCATCAATGTGGTGGACGCCTCTTCCCTTGAGCGGAACCTGTATCTGACCCTGCAGCTTTTGGAGCTGAAGCGGCCGGTGATCCTGGCCCTCAATATGATCGATATCGTGGAGGAGCGGGGAATGGAGATCGACCTCCATCGCCTCCCGGAGATGCTGGGGGAGATCCCGATCGTGCCGGTGTCGGCCAGGAAGCGGACCGGGCTGGATGTGCTGATGCACGCGGTGGTCCACCACTATGAAGAGGGGCCCCATGGGACCGTGATGCGCTACAGCCCCGGGCTGGAAGCGAAGATCGAGAAGGTGGAGACCGTCTTAAAGGCCCATTACGGCGAGATGGACAACCTGCGCTGGCATGCGGTGAAGCTCTTGGAGTATGACGAGGCGGTGGCGGAAGACCATCCGGTGGATGTCAATAACATCGTGGACAAGAACTACAGCAAGCAGATCATCAATGAAAAGTACGACTATATCGAAGAGATCGTAGAGGAATGCCTGTTCAATAAGGAGGAAAAGTCCGCCTGGACAGACCGTGTGGATCAGTATCTGTGCCACCCTGTCCTTGGGATCCCGATCTTCTTGGGGATCATGGCCCTGGTCTTCTTTTTGACCTTTACGGTAGGCGACTTTTTAAAGGGGTATTTTGAAGAAGGGCTGGATCTCTTCTCGGCTGCGGTGCTGGCTTTTTTGCAGCATATCCATGTGTCCGCCTGGATGATCTCTTTGCTGGTGGACGGGATCATCGCCGGAGTGGGCGGGATCTTGACCTTTTTGCCCAACATCTTCATCCTGTTCCTTGCCTTGGCTTTTTTAGAGGACAGCGGGTATATGTCCAGGGTGGCCTATGTGATGAACGAGACCATGGGTATGGTGGGCCTTTCAGGGCGGGCTTTTCTGCCCATGCTCTTAGGCTTTGGCTGTACGGTACCGGCTGTGATGGCCACCAGAGCCTTGGAAAGCCCCAGGGACCGGCGGAGGACGATCCTGATCACGCCCTTTATGTCCTGCTCGGCCAGGCTGCCGATCTATGTGCTCTTTGCGGACATGTTTTTTCCGGAGCAGGCGCTTTTGGTGGCTTATTCCTTGTATCTGATCGGGCTGATCATGGCGATCTTGATCGCCTTTGCAGTAAATAAGCTGTCCCCTCCTGCGGAGGATAATGGCCTGCTGATCGAGCTCCCGGAGTATAAGACGCCAAATGCCCGCACGGTGGCGATCTATGTGTGGGACAAGGTGAAGGATTACCTGACCAAGGCGGGGACCACGATCTTTCTGGCCTCCATCATCCTTTGGTTCGTGCTGAACTTAGGTCCCGCCGGCTTTGTACAGGAGGTATCGGACAGCTTTGCGGCGATCTGCGGCCGCATCCTGACACCGATCCTCGCTCCCGCAGGGCTGGGGCAGTGGCAGATCGCAGTGGCGCTGATCTCCGGACTGTCGGCGAAGGAGGTGGTGGTCTCCAGCTTTTCCGTGCTCTACGGGATCGGGAACATCAATTCGGCCCAGGGGCAGGGGATGCTGATGCAGAGTCTGGCGGCAGGAGGCTTTGGCGGTGTCAATGCCTACGCGCTGATGATCTTCTGCCTGTTGTATACGCCCTGCGTGGCGGCGATCGGGACGATCAGGCGGGAGACCGGCTCCAGCCGCTGGACGGTGGGGATGGTCCTGTTCCAGTTAGCAGTGGCCTGGACCATGGCGGTCCTGGTCTACCAGGTGGGTATGCTGGTGGCAGGGTGAACGGCGCTGGCGGTGCAGACCCGACTTGTTTTTGCCCCCACATTGACGATAGGGAACGGTCCTTGTCTGTGCAAGTTGAGCCTTGCTTGTTCAAATGGATATCGTCCGTACAGACGCCCCGGTCTCAGGTCATGGGAGATGACGGAGCGCGCCTGTACAGATGGATGCCATACTGATAGGTGTAAACGATGGAAACAAAAAAAATGTTAGTGGAGACAGCCGCTCTGGCCGGTGAGATCATGCTGGTCAGCGGTGCGGAGATCTATCGGGTGGAGGACACGATCCATCACATCCTGTCCCTGGCGGAGGGGGCGCGTGGGGAGAACATCGTGCTGAGCACGGGGATCTATCTGAGCCTGGACGATCCGGAGGGGGAGGCGATCACCATGGTGCGCCGGGTGCCGGACCGTGCCACAAACCTTAATCGGATCTATCTGGCCAATGAGGTGTCCCGGGAGCTCTGCGCAAGGAAGCTCAGTGTGACGGAGGCCTATGAGGAGCTGCTCCGGATCCGGGAACAGATCATCTATCGGCCTGTTTTTAAGCAGATCGGGTATGTGGGGACCTGCGTGTTTTTTGCGGTCATGTTCGATGGCAGTTTTTTGGACTGTATGGCCGTGCTCCTGGTAGGGATCGTCCTGGCAATGGCGCTGACCTTGGCCAGGCGGATCCATTTTAATGACTTTTGTGCCAAGGTGGCGGCCTCCTTTTTTATCGGCGTGACGGCTATGGGGCTGGAGAGCACCCTGCTCCCTCAGATCCAGCGGGATACGGTGATCGTGAGTGCGATCATGCCCCTGGTCCCCGGTGTGGTCTTTACCACGGCGATCCGGGATACCTTAAATGGAGACTACAGCGCAGGGGTGGCCAGGATGCTGGAGGCTGTGGTCACCGCATTGGCCGTAGCGGCAGGCGTGGGCGCCAGCATGGGAGTGTTCCGGATGCTCATAGGAGGTGATCGTCTGTGATCTGGATGATGATGATCCGTTTTCTGGGTGCTTTCGGAGCCGTGATCAGTCTGGGGCTGTTGCTGGAGGTGCCAAAAAAATATCTCCTCCATGCAGGTACAGCAGGCGGCATCGGGTGGCTGGTCTACCAGGTCGTGGTGCTGGAGGTGGATTCGGCGCCTATGGCGGCGTTTTCTGCCAGCCTGATGGTGGCCTTGATGAGCCATATCTTTGCCCGGAGACTGAAAGCGCCGGTGGCGGTCTTTTTGATCTCAGGGATACTGCCCTTAGTGCCAGGCGCTTCCATATACAGGAGTGTCTACTATATGATCCGGGATATGCGCACATTATCGGATCGATATCTGATTCAGACCCTCCAGGTGGCGGGAGCCATCGCGCTGGCCATTTTTTTTATCGATTCTCTGTTCCGCTTAGGGCAGGTCCGTGGGAAACGATCGTGATCTGATCGTCTTTTCTCCTGTAGCGGTAGATCTGGTTGGAGAGGCGGTCTTCCGGCGGGACCTCGGTGAGGTTGATATCATTGACCATCTGGCTCATATCTTCGTGATCATAGTGGTCTGCATCAGTGACCAGTAGGACTTCGTGGATGCTGGAGGGCAGGATGAGCAGATCCTGACCTAAGCGGTCCGCGAAGTTTTTTATCACCTGGGGATAAGCCATGCAGGCAGCGCCGTTGACCCCGGCCGGGTTGGTCAGTACATAGAGGGTGGGGAATAGCGGTTCATTTTCCAGGCGGCGTTCTTCTGCGGCCTTTATAAGGGAGTCCAGGGCATCTTCATCATAGCCGTCTCCCAGCGCTTCCTGGGCCAGCTGCTTTAAGACCTGGCTCATGGGCTGTATCACGGGCGGGAGGAGCGCAGGGGTGTTCTGTATGGCGGTGAGGAAAAGATCCTTTTCCCGGATCTTCCAGGCCCGCAGGTGGTCCTTGTGGATCAGGGCGGTCACATACCCCTGTTCCCGCTGTTCGATCAGGAGATAGCAGACCATAGACATATCATGGAAGGGGATGTGGGGCAGTTTCTTGAGCAAGGCGCTGTTGGCCTGGGTGTTCACCAGCTTGTAGACGATCCGGTCCTTGACCTCCTGATACGAGGACAGGACATTCGAATCCAGGTAGGGGAGCCCGGGGTTCTTAAGGTAGAGCTGATAGATGCGGTCGCAGATATGGGATAAGGTCTGGCCGCCCTCCAGTTCCCGGTAAAAGTCCTGGAGATAGATCGTGGGGGCGATATCCTCTTCCTTTGGACAGATGGAGACGCCGTCCCAGATGACCCCATTGTTCTTTGGGATCGAACGTAAGGTGACCTGATAGTCTGATCCTAATCGCTTTTCCAGATCTTCTTTGATCGTCTGTAAAAAAATCTCATAACGCATAAAAATAACCTCCAGATTTGATCGATGGTTGAGGATGGTGTTGATGATGTGACGATGGCCGCTGTTGTAGTCACTGCTGATGCTCCCGGATAAAAATGGAGCATGGAGATAAAAACTAAGGTATAAAAATGAAAACAAAACATGGCAGCAAAAAGCTCCGCGATAAAAACATCCACAGCGAAAAGCACCGACCGCGAAAACCCCAACAGTAAAAAACATCTAACAACAAAAGCAACAACACGATAGCGACAAAAGCAACAAAGCATAAAAATAAAATATGATATGGGTTCTGCCTTATGAAAGAAAAGGCCGTCCGACTATGGGACCTAAATGGTGAGAATACACCTTTTTGGATTCGATAAAAGGATGATACCACAAATTGGAAGATATTGCAAGCAAAAGTTGTAAAAAATTTGAAAGAACTGGACTAGGTGTGAGGAGATAGAGATGAAGATCATCATTTCGCCAGCGAAAAAGATGAGGGAGGTCTGGGAGGAGTTTCCGGCAGATGGATCCCCGCAGTTTTTAGAGGAAGCCAGGATCCTCTGCGAGGAGATCCGAAAGCTCTCCTTGACCGAGGCGAAGGAGCTTTGGAGGTGTAATGATAAGCTGGCCCGGCTGAACTTTGAGCGGTATGCCAGGATGGATCTGGACAAGGCAGTGACCCCGGCGCTCTTATCTTATGAGGGGCTGCAGTATCAGTATATGGCGCCGGTAGTATTTACCAGCCGGGCGGCGGCTTATGCAGGAGAGCATCTGCGGATCTTGTCAGGTCTTTACGGGGTGCTCTGTCCCTTTGACCGGGTGACGCCTTATCGGCTGGAGATGCAGGCAGCCTTGGCTGTAAAGGGAAAAAGGGATCTGTATGACTTTTGGGGGGATAAGCTGTACAAGGCTGTGCTGGATGAGGACAGGACCATCGTGGACCTGGCATCAAAGGAATATTCGAGAGCAGTGGAAAAGTATCTCCAGCCCCAGGATAGGTTCCTCACGATCGTTTTCGGAGAGCTGGAGGATGGAAAAGTAAAGCAAAAGGGCACCCTCGCCAAGATGGCCAGAGGAGAGATGGTGCGCTATATGGCAGAGGAGCAGGTGACGGATCTTAAAAAGCTGAAGGCTTTTTGCGGTCTGGGATATGGGTTCTCAGAAAGATATTCTACAGAAGAAAGATGGGTGTTCTTGCAGAGGCGATAAACCGATGTGCTGCAGATATTGATGCGACATAGGGGCATGCGTATCTGAAAAAGGGCAAAAAAAGAATGCGTCTGAGAGGAATCGAACCTCCGCACGCGGCTCCGGAGGCCACTGCTCTATCCACTGAGCTACAGACGCATCTCATATAGTATATATGAAAACAAGAAAAACTGCAAGTGTTTTATCAAAAATCCTCAAAAAATTTTCGGGAGATCTTCAGGGCCGTTTGGGCCTGCAGGAGATGCCGATCCCCAGCCCGCCGTAGCCGATATGGCAGGATACGCCAAGGGATAAGTCGTCGCACATCACGTCAAGGTCGGGGAAGGCTTCCCGGATCTCCCGGACCCACTGATCGGTATCTTCCTTGGAGGAGCTGGAGGCTGCCAGGAGGTAGACCTCTCCTCTGTCGTACCATGCCTTGAAGCGGGTGTCTAAGTCGTGACGGATCGCATCCAGCATGGTCTTTTTGGCTTTGGCAAAGCCGCGGCATTTCTTAAAGGTGTCTAATGTCCCTACATCGAACTTTAATACAGGCTTGATATTTAAGATCGTTCCCAGGGCAGCAGTGGCCGGTGTGATCCGTCCGCCGTTTTTTAAGTGCTCCAGAGTCTGGACGCCCACATAGATGACCATCTTGTCCCGGGCTTCTTCCAGGATATCCTTGATCTGTCCGGCGGTGTAGCCTTCCTGGACCAGTTCCAGGGCATCTAATATGGAGCGGTGGAGAGGTGTGGAGACGCGCCCGTTGTCTACCACCAGGATACGGCCGGCGTAAGGATCTTCCTGCGCGATAGCGGTAGCAGTGGAACAGGAGCCGCTCAATCCGCTGCTGATCGGGATATAGAGGACCTGTTCGCAGCTTTCCAGCGCCTTATCCCATATGGCCATCACGTCTGCCAGGGAAGGCTGCGAGGTGGATATCCGGGCACCGGAATCTAGCTTTTGGAAAAACTGTTCTCTGGTCAATGTCACGTCTTCATAAAACTGGTCTTCTCCGATCTCAAAGGGCATCGGGAGCACCAGTATGCCCAACACTTTTGCCTGAGCCTGGGTGATGCTGCTGTGGCTGTCTGTGATGATGCCGATGGGTCTCATATCCTCTCTCCTTTGCAAGCCTGGATCTCGGTCATGCTTTTAAATAACTGGCAGCACAGGTCAGCCATGTCCCGGATCTCTTCTTTCATCCCGCTAAGATACCAATTCTTGATGATATCCTGCAGTGCGCCCCACCACCCGATGATCGCATAGCGCGCTATGGAGTCTAAGTGGGGATAGCGGTTTTTTACATATGTGTCTATGTCCAGATATCCGCTCCTGTAAAGCCCGGACTTCAGCATCACATCAAAATCCTTCCGGTCATCCTGGATGAGCTGGAAGATCCGGCAATATAACCGGTGTGGATCTGCATCCTGGATCGCAGATAGCACCATCTGGTTGATAGCGCCCAGGATAGAGGCGGAAAGCTCGGCAAGGACATCCTCTTTGGAAGAAAAGTTGCGGTAAAAAGCAGTCCGGGAAACGCCGGAGCGTTTTACGATCTCTGTGATGGAGATCTTGTCATATGGCTTTTCGCCCATTAAGACGATCAGGGCGGACTGGATGCATTCCTTTGTGATCCGATTGGTTTCTTCATTGGAGAACCGTTTGATGTCTTGCTTTTGCAGTTCGGTCTTTTGTTCCATAGATGCAAAGTGGGCCTCCGCGCCCGGATGACTTGACATATGTAAACTCGAGACGATTGTACCCCATCAAGGGGGAAATGTCAATGGGAAGATGGGCGGCCCCTGCGGTCTTTGGGCGCGGCGCCATTTTTTGCGGATCGGCTAAACGGCTGCGCGTAAAGCTTGTTTTTCGACTTTAGCTATGGTATGGTTAAAGAAAAGGATCAAGAAAACGAGATCAAGTAAAAACGATCCAGAGGTTAAGGAGGAGATAGAAGATGGGATATGATTTTACGACGATCATGGACCGGCGCGGGATGGATGCGATGGCAGTGGACGCACCGGGAAAAAGGGGAGACAGAGGGCCGGGAGCGCCAAAGGAAGGGTTCAGCCTGATCCCCATGTGGGTGGCAGATATGAACTTCGCCACGGTGCCTACTGTCCAGGAAGCGATCGTGGCCCGCGTCAGCCATCCGGCCTTCGGCTATTTTGAGCCGCGAAAGGAGTATTTTGATTCGATCATCCGCTGGCATGAGACCAGGAACAAGGTCCAGGGCCTTACCAGGGAGGCGATCGGCTACGAGAACGGTGTGCTGGGCTGTGTGGTCTCCGCGGCGGACGCTTTTTGCTCCAAGGGCGATCATATCCTGGTCCATTCGCCCACCTATATCGGCTTTACAAAGTCTCTGGAGAACAGCGGCTATCATCTGGTCTTGAGCGAGCTTTCCCAGGATGCAGACGGGGTCTGGCGGATGGACTATGCAGATATGGACCGGAAGCTGAAGGCCTACGCCATCCATACCGCGGTGTTCTGTTCACCCCATAATCCTTCTGGCCGTGTGTGGGAGCGGTGGGAGTTGGAGAAGGCCATGGAGGTCTATAAGGAAAATGACTGCGTCGTGATCTCCGACGAGATCTGGTCCGACCTTCTGCTCAATGGGAACAAGCATATCCCCACCCAGTCCGTATCCCAGGATGCCCGGGAGAGGACGATCGCGGTCTATGCCCCTTCCAAGAC
>CAJUSS010000087.1:0-4572 GCA_910588895.1 uncultured Lachnospiraceae bacterium | reverse complement strand
GGCTGGTAGGCTCCTATCATATCGTCTATGACCAGTATCTGCGGGACCGGCTGCAAAAGCAGTCCTCCCTGAGCCATTATAATTCCCAGAACGTGTTGTCCATGCACGCGCTGATCGGGGCCTATAAGCCGGAAGGGCACCGGTGGGTGGACGAGCTGTGCCAGGTGCTGAGCGATAATGTCAACTATGCCTATGCCTATATCCTGGAGCATTTTAAAGGGATACGTCTCGCCAAGCCCCAGGGGACGTACATGCTGTTCTTAGACTGTGAGCAGTGGTGCAGGGAGCACGGGAAGACACTGGATGAGCTTATAAAGGCAGGCTGGGATGTGGGCGTGGCCTGGCAGGACGGACGGCCCTTCCATGGCACTTGGTCGATCCGGGTCAATCTGGCCCTGCCAAGGAGTCTGGTGGAAGAGGCCATGAGACGGTTGACGGAGTATGTGTTCTGCTGATGGAGCACAGCACGGACAGAAGATTGCACGATGATCTGGATAAAAGAACGATGGAGATATCCTCTTCATCTTAACCGGGCCCGATACTCCGACGGCGTGACCCCGGTCTTC
Organism: uncultured Lachnospiraceae bacterium; assembly: GCA_910588895.1. GTDB lineage: Bacteria > Bacillota > Clostridia > Lachnospirales > Lachnospiraceae > Caccovicinus. The sequence goes on along the minus strand of CAJUSS010000087.1, from coordinate 4,006 downwards.
TGCTTGAAGATCTTGGAAAAGTAGCTGGAGGACTGATAGCCCACCCGCTTTCCGATCTCGCTGCTGCGTTTAGTAGGATCGGCCAGCATACTTTTAGCGGCTTCTACCCGTACATTGGTCAAGTGGTCGATGAATTTTACTCCATAGCATTGATGGAACAGCTTAGAAAAATAGCCGGTGCTCATGTTCAGGATATCGCAGATCGCCTCCTGGGAGATGTCGTATTGGTAATTTTTTTCTACATATCCAGCCACCTTTTGCATCAAGAGCATATTGCGGTCTTGTCGGGCCGCCTCTATCGACTCGCTGGTCGGAGCCGCTTTTTTTCTGTGTCCGGCTGAGCTGTCGGCTGTGTTTCCTACCGAGCCGTCTGCCTGCAGGGCATCAAGGGGAGCCTCGATGGGCCCTCCCGGCGGTCTCTTTTGCATCTTTCGGACCTGTTCATAAAAGAGCGTCTGCTCTTTCAGCTCCTCGATCACCCGTCCCACCACAAAGACCAGCTTTTCGTCCTCCACTGGTTTTAGGAGATAGTCTGTTGCATGGAGGCGCACGGCTTCTACGGCATATTCGAAGCGGTTATAGGCGGTGATAAAGATGAGCTTTGTCCTGGGGTTATGGGTGATGATCTCCAGAGCAGCGTCTATGCCGTTGATGCCAGGCATCTCGATATCCATCAAGACCAGGTCTGCGCACCAGAGCTGCGCCATGCTCACGGTATCCACACCGTTATCTACTGTGCGGATATCAGCCGTATAGGCGTAATGTTCTTCTAAGAGCTCCTGCAGGGTCTGCCTCTCCAGGAGCTCATCTTCTGCGATCAAGATCTTCAGCACAGTTTTTCCTCCTCCCGATGCTGTATGGGCATCTTGATGGTCACACAAGTCCCCTCCCCTTCCTCTGACCAGATCGTCAGCTGGTTCTGAGGATCTAAAAGCTGCAGCCGGTGGTAGATATTGCTCAATCCTATGCCGCCGTCCGCACTGGCAGGACGTTCTCCTTTCTGCACCTTTTCCAGGATATCGGCAGGGATGCCGAGGCCGTCATCCTTTACTTCCAAAAAGAGCATCCCATCCTTCTGGAAGATCCCCACATGGATATGTCCCCCCTGGGTCTTTGGCCCCAGACCGTGCTTGACGGAATTTTCCACCAATATCTCTAAGGCAAAGGCGGGCACTAAGAGCTCATCCGGATCCACATCCTGCGCGATCTCCCAGTCCAGACAGATCCTGTCGCCGAAGCGGGCCTGCTGGATGTGAAAATATTGCTCGGTCACCTCGATCTCATCGGTCAGGGCAGACAGAGCTCCGCGGTCATAGAGGCTGTGCCGGAAGATCTTGGCCAAGGATAAGATCAGCATCTCCGTCCGATGGGATCCCTCGGTCTGGGCGATCCGGCGGATGGTGTTCAGGGCATTGAACAGAAAATGGGGGTCTAATTGCTCCTGCAGGCTCAAAAGCTTTGCCTGATCGGCCAGACGGCGGCTTTCCAGAGCCTTTTTTTCAGTTTCCCGCAGCAGCTGGAGGGTATGGTTATGTTCCATGAGCATCTCCACAAACCGTTTGGTCGAATGCTTCATATGGTTGAAGGAGACCATCAGCTGGTGCAGCTCTTCATTTTTCACGTCTGTCGGCACATCGGGTATGGAAAAATCCTCTTTTCGCATGGCTTCAGAGGCCTCGATCAGGCGGTTGATCGGCTGGACGATCGCATAGAGCATGGCGGCAAAATAAGCGGAGAGCATGATGGATGCGATCCCGGTCAATACCTGCAAGAGCCACAGGCGCCGGGTGATCTTCTGCATGTGGATATAGTCCTTTTGGCTCTCCTGCACAGTGTCGTTGAGCATCTTGGAGGAGTAGTCGTGGATCAGCACGACGAGCGTCTCCCGCTGATAATAGACGGATACCGCCTCTGTCTTTGTCCCGGCTTCCATCATCGCCAGAAAATCTTCGATATATCTCTGATAGTGGGGGAACATATGGTCAAGGGCCCGGATATCATAGTATTGCCCGGGCTGCTGGACAGTCTGCTTTAATACCATCTGATCCAGATAGGAGCGCATCAGGACCAGCTTGCCACGGATCAGCTGGTCCTGATCGGGATCGTATCGGCCTTCATCCCACCAGCGATAGCTGGTCACATATCGTTCACACTCATCAAACGCGTCGATAAACCCCACGATCCCATAAAATCCATCCATCATCTTATAGATAGGCCCGGCTGAGCAGTGGTTTTCCAGCAGGGAAAGGGATAGGTTGGATCCGATCAAAAGGATGATCAGGACCAGGATCAGGAACACGCGATGTTTCATCCGCAGCCTTTTCATAGGACAGCCTCCTTCCTGCGGCCCAGCTTATGGGCCGTCACGGACAGGGCGGCTAAGAGAGAACATCCTGCAGATCATCCGAGAGGCTGATGGACAGTGTCTAGGTAAGCGAGCCCTGCTTCCTCATTGACGATGAGATCGATCCATATGTAGTGCATCCTCTGTCCGGATCCTATCTCAACGCCGTGATAGCAGCCAAGAGGGACATGGAGCAATGTATTTCCTTTGAACGGGACCCGATCCGCCTCGATCAGAAGATCCACGTCGTTTTCCGGGAAGCTGAAAAAATACTGGTCGATGTCCGGATGGCAGTTTCGTTCTACCCGGTCGTGGGCTCCGGCTTCATTGGAGCCCATAGAAAAACGGGGGAGGATGCCGTGGCGGACGATAGTTCGGCTGATCGTGCGCTCGCTCTTGAAGGGTTCTGTATAGCGCGGGCACTGGTCATAGAGCTGGACGACTGGATAGTCTGGTCTGTGCTTCCTGAGGGCAGACTGGTCGGTTGCGGTAAGATCCCAGGCGATCTCCAGGATAGAAGCCTCTTCCCTTGCAGTTATGGTCAGCTCTGCCTGGGGATCGGGGATATAGGATCCTTTTTCTTCCATGATAAGATCCTGCCCGGCCTGGGTGAAGACTACGCTGCCGTCCAGCAAGAACAGGACCCGTGCCTGTTCGTCGCAGGAAGGGACGCTTTTTGCGCTCCCGCCATGGAGCTTGTGAAAAAATGGATGGGTCCCTTCAATGTCGCCTTCCAGCATGGATATGGTCCCCTCCGGCAGGTCATCCGGGAGCGGATATATGGGGACATAAAGTGACTTGGACATAAATGACCTCCTTTATCTTGTGGTGATGGACCAAGTGGATATAGGCGATGGGCATGCGCATGCGATAGCCTGCTCTTATTATAAACATTTCGTTAAGAAATAGAAATATCACTTTTTTCATATTCCTGAAGCTTTTTTGAAAAAAATAGAGATGTAGATGAAAATATTAACATTTTAGACAAAAGCAGATGTAAAGGCATATCAAAAATATGCAATTTATATCAAAAATGTCGCACAGACATCTGATTTATTGTGTGTTATGATAGATCCAACAGGAACTGTAAATGTTGTCGAGATAGAGTAAGGAGGAACCCCTATGAAAAAAAGGATGAGCGCTGCCCTGATCATCGCCATGGTCTTTTCACTGTCTGCCTGTGGGACAAAGAGCGTCCCGGAACCATCAGCGGGAGCAGAGCAGAAGGAAACGGAGACCGGGGCAGCTGGAGCGGCCGCAACAGAGGCGCCGGCTGAAAAAGCGCCTGCACAGATGCAGGAAACACCAACGCTGCTCCTTCGTTTGTCGGAGGATCAGTCCATTGATTATCCCACCACCATGGGCTGTCTCCGTTTTGCAGATCTGGTCTATGAGCGCACAGATGGGCGGATCAAGGTGGAGGTATACGATTCCGGGACTTTGGGGAATACCACCGCTGTGATCGAGCAGCTCCAATATGGCGCGATCGACCTTTGCCGCTGCGGTGTGGGCGATCTTTCCCAGTTCAGCCCCAGATTGAGCCTGTTCACATTACCCTTCTTATTTACCAATACGGAAAACTATTATAAGTGCATGGACAGCGAGCTGGCCCAAGAGATCTTGGAGATGTCAGATGCAGATGGCCTGATCGGGATGTGCTAT
>CAJUSS010000086.1:915-15225 GCA_910588895.1 uncultured Lachnospiraceae bacterium | reverse complement strand
ATACTGGCCATCCGCGTTGGGATGATACCGCATGGACCCGCCCAGGCCAAGGATGCGGATCCCCTTGTAGACATAGATATCATCCTCCACGCAGATACAGCCGCCTATATCATCCTCCTTGCTGTACCGGTCATGATTGCCCTTTACATACAGCACCGGCGCATGGGACATGGTGACCAGAAAGGACAGGTAACCGGGCGCGATATCCCCGCAGGATAAGATCAGGTCGATGTCATCCAGCCTGCCCGGCTCATAGTGGTCATATAAATATCTCGATTCCTCATCTGCTACCACAAGGATCTTCATGGTCTATCGCCTCTGTCTCTGTATTTTTGTAACTGCCCAGATCCCTGGGCAGTCCTCCTCTTACCACGTGACCGCTCAGCCACCCTGGACCGTCACTTTTCATCCTTTTCCTCCAGATCGATCCCCTGGAGCCTGACCAGCTCCTTCGCCTCTTCGGTCAGCTCCTGCATCTTGGGGACGGATCCCGCCACATTGTCGGCCAGCCAATCCATGGTGACGATCTCCTTGGGACTCAGCTTCTGATCTTCCCTGCAGCGGCAGACGCCGTCCTGGGAACAGATGGTGGAAAACGGATGGAAACTGCCCGACTGGATCGACTGGCTTAAGAACGTGATCAGCCGCTTTGTCCCCTGAGGAAGGTTCTTGGAGCAGATGATGTCGATCACGCCAGCCGACATGCCCCACCAGTAATTGACCGCGATCTTGCCCCTTGTATCCGGGCTGTTGATGCCGCTCTGGCAGATCTGCTTGACGATCTTCTCATAAAACTTTCCCCAATCCCAGATCGGCGTGGCGATACTGACCAGGCTCCCATCCGGCTCCCGGTGGAACAGACCGAACTCCCTGGCCGGTGAATCCGGTGTGATCATGTCGTCGGCCGAGATATAGGTGATCCCCTCCTTCTGCAGCTCCTCCAGCCCATTGCGGTCCTTGACCGACTTCCATTTCAGGTGGATCCGTGACCTGGGATCGATCATCCGGGCCCCCATGGCAAAAGCGTTCACATTTGCAAGGGAACCATAGATCGGATAATCGGCGATATAGCCTAAGTCGTCCAGCCTTGCCATGGCCGCGGCGATCGCGCCCATGAGGAATTTCGCCTCGTACATCCTCCCGTAATAAGTCCGCACCGAGGAGTAGGAGGTGTTCACGTTGCAGTTCAAGATCTTGACCTGCGGATGCTGGACCGCCACCTTCACACTGGCCTGGATCATCCTGGGCGTGGTGGTGAAGATGATCTGGCAGCCGGAATCGATCGCTGACAGGATCGCCGCCTCTGCCTCCACATCGGTATCCGCTCCGGTATAGCAGGAGACTGCCGCATCCTGGCCAAGGGTCTCCGCCAGGTAGAGCCTTCCCAGCTCATGCCCATACGTCCAGCTGGAGGTCTCCGGCGTTTTTTCGTAGATAAAGGCGATGCCCAAGGCTTTGTCCTCTCGCTTGGAGGCAGCTCTGGCCATCTTCACAGGGTCCTCTCTCGATGTCAGGAGCTTGCGCAGGCCGGAGGGATGGGGAGCCTCCTCCGGCTGCTCCACCAGAGTGGCATGGCCTCCCTTACCCTTTAAGATCAGCTCCGGCCAGATCTTATCTAAGTCCTTCTGGATCTGCCCTTCAGTCCGCTCCTTTACGGTCTCATAGTCAAATATCTCCACATAGAGCAAAAACGCGTCGGAGCAGGTCAGGCCGAGCGCATTGCCCCCCCGCTTTTCGAAGACCTTGGAGAACCGGTCATAAGCCGCCTTGAAATAGGAGCGGATATCGTCATCCCAGACCTGGTCCGGCTCCAGCCCCATGGCCTCCAGTAAACGCTTATAGCTGCCCTCCTTGCTGAACCACACATCGCAGTTAAAGGATACCTGGTAAAAATCCAGGAATTCATAGTACAGCTTATTTTCCTTCTCCTCACTGCGCCTTGGCAGGAGGCGGGTCACCGTGCCCAGTATGCTGAAGGCACCCATGTACTTTAAGACGCTGACCCGCTTATTTCCCTCCATGACATAGTACTTGTTCATGAATTCATAAGCCACGATGGGATCGCGTATCCCTTCCTCGGTCTGATGATCGTAGAGGGCCGCCCATTTTGCGGCAAATTCTGTCTCTTCCGCTAAAAGAGGCATGAAATTCCCCGCAAAGGCGCTGGTCCTTCCCTGGGTCTTCGTGCCCACGACACGGCTCAGCGGGATATCCACCAGACCTAAGTTTACCTCCGATACGATATCTGTGTAGGAAAGGATGTCATCCAGCACCGGAAGGTAGGGGTGTTCCCCTTTTGATAAAGATGCCTGGTACTGCTTTTTACCGGCTTTTAGGGCGCGGCTGTAATCATATAGTGCCATTGAAAAGTCCCTCCTATCCATCTACTGCTCAGCGGGGGCATTCTATGATAGACCCCTCCCTCCGCTGTCTGGTCAGCTGGTGTAACGTCGGTCGCCAGGTCGGTCTGTTGTCAATTCATCCCGATCAGCTCGATGCACAAGGTGAACATATCCTCGTCCGCCACTGTGGACGGGGTATACAAGGTATACTTTGCGCCGTTCTTCGACCAGCTGGCCAGCCTGCCGCCGCTCACCGTAGTCTTCACGATCAGGTCCTCATCGGCTCCGCAGTCGGACAGCGCGGCCACATCCTCTTTAAACTCCTCGAAGATCCCCGCAAAATCCTCCGCATGAGCGGCCCCTCTGTAGGAATATCTGTTCTCGTCCAGGGTAAAATCGACCTCCGCGATCTCGTCGTCGATGATGTAATATTTTACCTCGGAAGCCCCCTTTGGCGCGTCCATGCTCACCTCTACCGCCTTTAAGTCCTCTGCCTTTTCCTGCTCTGCAAAGGGGTTGGGGATCTCCTCCTCTTCCTCCACAGACGCAGGCTCTGTCCCTGCTTGCGCCTGGCTCTCCTGGGACTGGGCCACCGTCTCACTCTCCTGGGGCTCTGTCCCCGGCTCTTCCTTCTTGCTCCCGCAGCTCACCATGCATACGGCCAGTGCGCCAACTACTGCTGCTTTCATCCATTTCTTCATCATACTTTTTTCCTCACTTTCACTCTTTATCCGGGAGCGTCATCGCTTTTTTCCTATAGCGCTCCCAGTAACCTCCATGCGCCGGCAGCAAACGTCACCGCACAGAAACGTCTGGCAGGCGCATTGGGTATACCCGAAGACCTGTTTGCCTCTTGCTATAGCTCCATATTGAGCTTCCCTCTCACAAACTGCTGGTTCCCATACAAGCCATACTGCCCGGACAGCGCGAAGGCCACCACCACCGCCAGGATAAAAAAGGGCAGCCCTTCTCTTCCGAACATCTCCACGGCCAGCAGCAGAGTGGAGACCGGGCAGTTGGTGACCCCTGCAAAAAGGGCCATCATCCCGCAAGCCGCACAGAGCGACGGGGACAGACCCAAAAGCTGCCCGAACATACAGCCAAAGGTAGCGCCCACACACAGGGCGGGCATGACCCCTCCTCCCTTGAAACCGCCTCCCAGGGTGGCGGCTGTTAACAGCGCCTTTAAGAGAACATCCTGGACCCGAACATAGCCTTCCAGGGCATGCTCGATCAGCTGCTTGCTGCCGCCGTTATATTCCCTCGTGCCGGATAACAGGGTCAGCCCGATGATGATCCCGCTGGCCGCCAGGATCCGGATATACGGGTTTTTCCAGCAGTACACATAAAACTCACTCATATGGCGGAGCAGCACGTACAGCCCGATGCTGACCAGAGCGCACAGGATCGCTAAGATCACCACCAACGCGGCATTTTTCAGATCGAACAAAGGCATATCGAGGATCTTATAGCGCTCATACCCCGCTCCCATGGCACGGGCGATCCCTGCCCCCAAAAACGAGGAGAACATACAGGGGATCAGCGCCGCATGGTATAGGTTACCCACGCTGGCCACCTCCAGAGGAAAGATCCCTGTTGCCGCCGGCGTCCCGAACAAGGCCCCGAAGGCGGCGCTCATCCCGCACATAACGGCGATCTTCTTATCCTGCTCGTCCAGCCGGATCAGCCGCCCCGCCGTACTGCCGATGCTCCCGCCGATCTGCAATGCCGCTCCCACCCGTCCGCAGGAGCCGCCCACAAAATGGGTCAGCAGCGCAGCGATAAAGATCGTAGGCCCTGTGACCGCCGTCACCGATCCCTTGCCAGAGATCGCGTCCAGCACCATATCCATCCCCCTATCCTTATCCTGGCAGAAGATATGATACAGCCACACGATCATCACGCCCGCCAGCGGCATCAGATACAAGGTCCAGCCATGCTCCTGTCGGAACGCGGTCGCCCAGGCTACACAGTTGGAAAAAAAACCGCCGACGCTCCCGCATATCCCTCCTAAGCATAACGATATGGCGGTCCACTTAAAAAAATAAACCGCATTTTCTCTGACCGCTCTTGTTATCTTACCAGCTTCCATCGCGGCGCCTGCCTTTTCTTTTTGTCTATTTCCATGAAACACCTCATTTTATGCCCCCTTCGCAAAGCAAGACGGCCATGCCGAAAACGGCTCCGCCGAAAGAGGTCCTCACTCGCTGTAGATCCCTTTCGACTTCACCAGCTTCGGCCGGTACCCCGCCTCGTTCAGCGCCGCCACGATCGTATTTTTGTGCTCTGACCCGAAGGCTTCCACCGTGATCCGCAGCTCCACCGCCGCGTTCCGGTTGATGCTGATGAACTGGTTATGCTCCAGCTTGATCACGTTCGCCTGCTCCCTGGCCAGGAGGGCGGAGACCGCCGCCAGCTCGCCTGGCTTATCCGGCAGGAGGACAGACACGGTGAAGATGCGATCCCGCTGGATCAGGCCGTGCTGGATCACGGAAGCCATGGTGATCACATCCATGTTGCCGCCGCTCAAGATCGAGACGATCTTCTTTTTCTCCACGTTCATATGCCGCAGGGCCGCCACGGTCAAAAGGCCGGAATTTTCCACGATCATCTTATGGTTCTCCACCATATCCAGGAAGGCCACGATCAGCTCCTGGTCGTCGATCGTGATGATATCATCTACATTCTCCTGGATATAGGAAAACAGCTTTTCCCCCGGGCGCTTCACCGCCGTGCCGTCCGCGATCGTGCTCACATCCGGCAGGGTGACCACCTCGCCGGCCTTTAAGGAAGCCTTCATGCAGGCCGCGCCTGCAGGCTCCACCCCGATCACCTTGATCTTCGGGTTCAGGAGCTTCGCCAGAGTAGCCACGCCGGCGCAAAGGCCGCCGCCGCCGATGGGGACCAGGATATAGTCCACCGTGGGCAGCTCCTTGATGATCTCCATGGCGATCGTCCCCTGTCCGGTAGCCACCTCCAGGTCATCGAAGGGATGGATAAAAGTATGCCCGTTCTCCTGGGCCAGCTTCATGGCATGTGCGCAGCACTCGTCAAACACATCCCCCTCCAGAACTACCTCCGCGCCATAGCCCGCCGTCCGGTTGACCTTGATCAGCGGTGTGGTGGTGGGCATCACCACCGTTGACTGCACCCCGGCCAGCTTAGCCGCATATGCCACGCCCTGGGCATGGTTCCCGGCGGAGGCGGTGATCAATCCCTTCTCCCGCTCCTCCTTTGCCAGGGTGCTGATCTTATAGTAGGCCCCTCTGACCTTATAGGCTCCGGTATACTGCATGTTCTCCGGCTTAAAATACACTTTATTTCCTGTCAGACCCGAATAATACTCACTGTACACCAGCTTCGTCTCCAGGGTCACGCGGCCGACTACCTCCGTGGCCTCCTCAAACTTCTCCAATGTCAACTCGTCCATATCCTCTTCCTCCTACTGTTCTAGCTATAGGAACACCGGTCCCCACGAGACATCAAAAGCGGCACGCTACTCCCTGACCTGGAACAGGGCGTTCACAAAATCACCTGCGTTAAACTTCTGCAGGTCGTCGATCTTCTCCCCGATCCCCACATACTTCACCGGGATCCCCAGCTCGGACTGGATCGCCACGGCGATCCCGCCCTTAGCCGTCCCGTCCAGCTTGGTCAGGATGATGCCGGTAACTTTAGCCACCTCCATGAACTGGCGGGCCTGGGCCATGGCGTTCTGCCCGGTGGTCCCGTCCAGCACCACCAGGGTCTCCCGGTAAGCGTCCGGATATTCCTTGTTGATGATCCGGTCGATCTTATTTAATTCGGACATAAGGTTCTTTTTGTTGTGGAGTCGCCCTGCGGTGTCACAGATCAATACGTCCGCGTTCCGGGACTTGGCCGCCGCCACCGCGTCAAAGACCACGGCAGCCGGGTCGGATCCCTCCTGCTGGGCGATGATCTCCACGCCGGCTCTGTCCGCCCACTCGGTCAGCTGCTCGATCGCCGCCGCCCGGAAGGTATCCGCCGCCGCCAGCACCACCTTCTTGCCCTGGTCCTTCAGCTGTCCGGCCAGCTTGCCCACCGAAGTGGTCTTGCCCACGCCGTTTACGCCGATCACCAGGACCACTGACTTTTTCTGTTCAAAGTCGTAGGCGTTCTCCCCCAGGTCCATCTGGGCCTTCATGCTCTCGATCAGGACCTCCTTGCAGGCGGAGGGCTCCTTGATATGCTGCTCCTTCACCTTCTGCCGCAGATCCTCCACGATCGCCATCGTGGTCTGGATACCGATGTCCCCCATGATCAGGGTCTCCTCGATCTCCTCATAAAAATCATCGTCGATGGCAGAAAAACCATTAAATATGGAGTCGATCCCAGATACGATATTATCTCTGGTCTTCGTCAGCCCCTCTACCAGGCGGCCAAAAAAACCTTTTTTTCCCTCGCTCATATACCGCTCCTTTCCATATCTCCTCTATCCCCATGCCGGCACTCTGGCAGATGGCCGCATGGTGCCTTACTTCTCCAGATCGGCCTCGATCAGATTGACCGATACCAGCGTGGAGACCCCCTTCTCCTGCATAGTGATGCCGTAAAGGCGGTCGGAGGCCACCATAGTGCCCCTCCTGTGGGTGATGACGATGAACTGGGTGTTCTCCGTCAGCTTGTGGAGGTACTTGGCGAACCGGTCCACATTGGAGTCGTCCAGGGCCGCCTCGATCTCGTCCAAAAGGCAGAAGGGCGACGGCTTCATGTTCTGGATCGCAAAGAGCAGCGCGATCGCGGTCAGCGCCTTCTCCCCGCCGGAGAGCTGCATCATGTTCTGCAGCTTCTTCCCCGGCGGCTGGGAGATGATCTGTATCCCCGCCTCTAAGATGTCCTCATCCTCCATCAGCTCCAAGGTCCCCCGTCCTCCGCCGAAGAGATCTTTAAAGGCCAGATCAAATTCCTGGCAGATCCTGGCGAACTGCTCCTCGAACTGGCGGCGCATGCCGCTGTCCAGCTCGTCGATGATCTTTAATAGGGCCTCCTCGGCCTGTACCAGATCGTCGTGCTGGGTCTTTAAGAAGCTGTACCGCTCCGAGATCTCCTTGTGATCCTCGATCGCGTTCACGTTCACGTTCCCTAAGCCCCGGATCTTGCCCTTTATGGCCTCCACCTGTTTTTTCACCTCCGGCAGAGAGCTGAGCTCCGGGTCATAGAGCTTCTGGGCCGTGCTGTAGGTCAGCTCGTATTCGGCCCACATATAGTTTACCTGCTCCTCTGCCCTCTCGTCCAGCTTTTCTTTTCGATCCTGCAGGCGGAACAGATCCTTATCCAGCATACCGATCCGGTCGGTAGCCTCTTCCCGTTTGGTAAAAAAGGCCTTCTGCTCTCTGGCCTTTTCTTCTCTTTGGCCGTCTTCTCTTTCGATCTGCTCCAGATACGCTTTGATCTTATCCTCTGTCTCCCCGATCTCTTTTTTGATCGCCTCGATCTGGGAAAACTTCTCCTTTGCCGCCTGTTCCGAATCGCCGCTGCCCTTATCCAGGCCCACCAGCTCTTCCTCCAGCTTTTTCAGCTCCTCATGGACACGTTCCATATTTTCCCGGATAAAATCCAGCTTCTGCTGGTGGCCCGCCGCTTCTAAGCGGATCGCCTCCAGGTCCTTCGCGGCCTGCTCCCGGCTGTTCTTAAAGGTCTCCAGACGGGTCTGCCCCTCCATGATCTTCTGTTCGGTCTGGGTGTTCTGCTCCTTTAACGTCTCCAGGCTGGCATCCAGCTGGCTCTGGCTGGCTTTTAACTCTTTGACCTGCTCTTCCAGCTGACCGTGCTCCCGTATCAGGTCCACAGAAGACGCGGCGATCTCCTCCTTCCGGCTCTCAAGCTGGCTGATGTTCATCTTTACGGTGTTTTGGACCAGGTGCATGTCCTGTTCCTTTTCCCGGATGTCCTCCAGATCTCTGCGGATATCCTCCAAAAGCGCCTTTTGCTGCTCTTCTTCCGCCTCCAGGCGCTCCGAATCCTTCATGATCTTCTCGCAGGCCTGCTCCAGCTCCTCGATCTCACGCTTCCGTCCCAGAAGGTTGCTGCTGTTCTTAAAGGCACCGCCGGACATGGAACCGCCGGGGCTTAAAAGCTCTCCCTCCAGGGTGACGATCCGCAGGCTGTGCTGGTATTTCCGGGCCAATGCGATGGCGTGGTCGATATGATCTGTCACCACCACCCGTCCTAAGAGATAGCGCATCAGGCCATCATACTGGGGATCTGTGCTGACCAGACGGTTTGCCAGCCCTAAAACCCCCGGTTCCCCTGTCACCTGTCCAAGGAGTTTCTCCTGGCCGGAGCCGTCCTTCCTGCCCACACTGGTCAGGGGAAGGAAGGTGGCCCGTCCGAATTTATTTTTCTTTAGATACTCGATCAGCTGTTTGGCCGTCTGCTCCGAATCCGTGACGATGTTCTGGATACTGCCGCCCAAGGCTGTCTCGATCGCCGTCTCATAGCGCTTCTTTGTGGAGATCAGATCCGCCACTACGCCGTGGATCCCATGGACACGGTCCTTTACGCCCATCACCTTCCGGATGCTGTTCCCGTAGCCGTCATACCGCTCCGCGATGTTCTTTAAGGAATCCAGCTTCGCATAGCCGGCCTGGTAGGCTCTGTACTTTTCCTCTAAGGCGCGGGCCAGGCGGATCGTCTCCTGCTCCTTGGCCGCCCCCTCTTTTTCCAGCTCCTGCTGGCGGGCCAAAAGGACTCCCAGCTCCTCCTCCAGACGGGAGAGCTTTTCCTCCTCCGTCTTCAGCTGCTCGTCCTGCTGGGCCTCGTCGCTCTTGATCTTCAACAGCCTCTGGCTCACCTCGCTGCGGCGCAGATCCACCTGCTCCAGCATGGTCTCATATCGCTGCTGCCTGGCGGTCAGCTCCGCCCGTTCGTTCAGGACGTCGATGATCCCGGTCTTGCCTTCCTCGATCTCACGCTCCAGCTCCTGGATGGCCATGTCCGCATCCATCAGGCCGATCTTTGCTTCCTTCTGCCGGTCCAGGACCTGACCCGCCTTTTCCGACAGGCCGGCCTTCTCGCCGCGGTAGATCTGAAGCTTCTCCTGCCGCTCGCTGATCTCCCCGTGGATGGCCTCCATACGGTTCTTTAGATGCTCCGCGTTCATCCGCTCCGTGTTGATCTGTTCGTTCAGCACGTTGATCTGCCCTTCCAGGCTTCCCTTTTTTAAGTTTTCCTGGTTCAGCTGTAAGCGGCCCTCCGTCAGTCTTTCCTCCAGCGCGGCGATCTCCTTATCCAGCCGGTCGTGGTCGCTCTTTAGCCGTTCGGCCTCTTTTCTCGCCTCCTCTAAGTCACCGGAGACGATCGCCTCCCGCTCCTCCAAGGTCTTTAGCTGCTCTGCGATCTGGGCATTTTCCAAAAGGAAGGCATTGGCGTCATAGCGCTTTAACTCCTCCTTCAGCTGCAGATACCGTCTGGCCGCCTCCGACTGGCGCTCTAAGGGGCCGATCTGCTTCTCCAGCTCGGCCAGGATGTCGTTTACCCGGACCAGATTCTGTTTTTCGTCTTCCAGCTTTTTCTGGGCGATCGCCTTGCGCCGCTTGAACTTCACGATGCCCGCCGCCTCGTCAAAAAGCTCTCTTCGGTCCTCCGGCTTGCCGCTCAAGATCTTATCGATCTGCCCCTGGCCGATGATGGAATAGCCTTCCTTGCCGATACCTGTATCGTAGAACAGCTCGTTCACATCCTTCAGCCGGCAGGCGCTGCCATTGATCATATATTCGCTCTCGCCGGAGCGGTAGAGCCGCCTGGCCACGGTCACCTGCTCGTAATCGATCGCCAGCTGATGATCGGAGTTATCCAGGGTGATCGCCACATAGGCAAAGCCCTGGGCCTTCCGCATCTCTGTGCCGGCAAAGATCACGTCCTGCATGCTGCCGCCCCGAAGCTGCTTCACCCTCTGCTCGCCAAGGACCCAGCGCACGGCATCCGCCACATTGCTCTTGCCGCTGCCATTGGGCCCTACGATCCCGGTGATGCCATTGTGGAACTCGAAAAGGATCTTGTTGGCAAAGGATTTGAACCCCTGGATCTCTATACTCTTTAGATACATATGCTGCTATCATCCTTATCCTTGTTCTGGTCTGCCTTTTTGAGCGTCAAGATCCCATTATAGGCCGCCTTCTGTTCCGCCGCTTTTTTGGTACGGCCCTTTCCTCTCCCGATCTCCTTATCGCCGATCCGCACACAGGCCTCAAAGGATTTTTGGTGATCCGGCCCCTTCTCCCCGACGATCTGGTAGGACAGTGACTCTTCATAATGGCTCTGCACCATCTCCTGTAAGATAGTCTTGCTATCATAAAAGAGCTGCTTATGCTCGATATCATTTAAGATAAAGCCTTCGATAAACTCTTTTGCACTAGCAAGACCACCGTCCAGATAGATCGCGCCGATCAGCGCCTCCATGGCATCGGACACCACGGAAGGACGGTACCTGCCGCCGGTGGCCTCCTCGCCGTTCCCCAGGAACAGATACTCGCCCAGCTCGATCTCCTCCGCGCAGAAGGCCAGGGTCGGCTCGCACACTAAGCTGGCCCTGGTCCTGGTCAGCTCCCCTTCCGGCATCTTGCCGTCCCTGCGAAAAAGGAACTCACTGGCGGACAGCTCCAGGACGGCATCCCCTAAAAATTCCAGCCGTTCATTGCACCTGGTCTTTTCCCAGTGCTGCTCATTGGCATAGGAGCTGTGGGTCATGGCGTTTTTTAAGAGACCTCTGTTGGCAAACTGATAGCCGATCACCTCTTCCAGCTCTCTTAAGTTATGTTTCAACTCTATCCCTCCTATCAAAAACCCCGCTACAAGCAGCGGGGCAGCTGACCCTCGCGGGAATAAGGAGAGGGGCAACCGTGACCTTCGACTGCCCCCCTCAGTACTATCCAGGTATCTAGTTAGTTCACTGCGTTCTTGATCGCCTCTACCGCATCGCCTACCGTAACGATCTTCTCTGCGATCTCATTCGGTATCTCGATGTCAAACTCTTCCTCGATCCCCATGATGATCTGGAAGATATCCAGCGAATCTGCGCCCAGATCGTCTACGAACGTAGCCGCCATCGTGATCTCCTCCGCCTCCAGGTTCAAGACCTCTGCGATGATCCCCTGTAATTTTTCGAATTCCATATCGTTCCCTCCTACTCTTCTTTTTTAGCGGCCTCAAGGCTGTCCCTGATCTTCTCATTGATCTGCTGTTCCTTGAAGGCTACGCATTGGATGATGGAATTTTTTACCTCGTTGGCTTTTGAATTGCCGTGGGTCTTTACGACCAAGCCGTTCAAGCCCAAAAGCGGCGCCCCTCCATACCGGCTGGCGTCAAAGGACTTTAAGGTGGCTTTTAACGCAGGTTTTACCAAAAGCGCGCCGATCTTGCTGCGCAGGGAGGTCATCATCCCCTTCTTCACACAGCCGATCAGAGTAGCTCCCACGCCCTCATAGAGCTTGAGGATCACATTCCCCACAAATGCCTCGCAGACGATCACGTCCGCGCCCCCGTGCGGGATCTCTCTCGCCTCTATGCTGCCGATAAAGTTGATATCGGTGCAGGCTTTCAGCAGGGGGAAAGTCTCCTTCACCAGCGCGTTCCCTTTCTCCTCTTCTGCTCCGATATTGACGATAGCGACCCTTGGCCGCTTTATGCCCATCACATGCTCCATATAGATGGAGCCCATCTTGGCAAACTGTACCAGATGGGATGACCTGGCATCCACGTTGGCCCCGCAATCGATCAGCAGGGAGACACCCTTTTCTGTGGGGATCAAAGGTGCTAAGGGAGGTCTCTCCACGCCCTTTATCCTCCCCACGATCACCTGACCGCCCACCAGTATGGCTCCGGAGCTGCCAGCCGACACAAAAGCATCCGCTTCCTTTTTCTTTACCAGGCCCATGCCTACCACGATGGAGGAATCCTTCTTCTTCCGTATGGCGTTCACCGGCGGCTCTTCCGTGGCGATCACCTCCGTGGCGTTCACCACGGCGATCTTCTCCTTATCATAGGTGTGCTTAGCCAGCTCTGCCCCGATCACATCCTCCTGTCCCACCAGGAGGACCTGGATCTGCGGCTTGGCCGCCACCGCCTCCACTGCCCCGGCCACCATCTGAGACGGCCCATGATCGCCGCCCATGGCGTCCACTGCTATCCTGACCATGTTCGATCCTCTCCTTCTTCGCCGGATACTTTATGCTCACCGCCTGCACATCCTGCAAGATGGCCGCGATCTAAACCTAATATACTAAATATCCCAATATAAATCAATATTTTTTTCACAATATCGCTTGGGACTGTGAAAAATGGGGGGAGTTTACGCTTTTATATCCCAATATATCCCATTTTATACCCAGTATATAGGGATCTTGTGCCCCCTTTTATCGGTTTGATGCGCGGAAGGTCTTGCTCCATAGAGCGTATTTTCTGAATTGCAGCCAAAAGCTGCCGCAGGATACAGCCTATATGCGATAGCTGTTATCCTGCGGCAGCCTATTGTACCGGCCTTGTGCCCAGAGCACTTAATATGTAAAAAGCTGTGTCCAATACAGCACGCCGCTGCTGTCCTGATGGCAGGCCACGCCGATATTTGTATACCGCGGGTTCAAGATCGCCTCCCGGTGGCTCTGGCTGTTCATCCAGGCGTTCATGACCTCTGCCGGTGAGCTCTGTCCATAGGCGATGTTCTCCCCGGCGCCGCTAAAGGATACCCCGTTCTGTGCGATCGCCGTGCTGAAGCTGCTGCCGTCCGGTCTCACATGGGAAAAGCTGGTCACGATCTCCCGGGCGCGCACTGCTGCTGCGGAAGAAAGCTGTGCGGACTCCTTTAATGCCAAAAGCCCCGCCTTGCTCCGCTCCTGGTTGACTAAGCTGACCACCTGCTGCAGATATCCGCTGACATCCATATCCTCATCGTAAGAGGGATACCGATCGTCCTCGTCCGGCTGCCACTGTCCCGGAAGGTCGGCTCCGGGCACATCCTCGTCGGGGATCGTGATGTCCGGACAGCCCCAGCTCCCATCGCTCCCTGTGGAGCCGCCATTTCCTCCGTCGCCCACGTTGCAGTTCCGGTCCCAGAAATAGTCTATAGGACAGCCGGAGTCCCCGCCGCCTACGCAGATCCCGCCGGGGATGCGCCATCCAGACAGACCGCCCCAGGGAGTGGTGCAGCTGCTGCCGCCCAGGCTCCCGCGATTTCCGGCCATCCCGGAGAGCAGGTCATCTAAGCTGATCTGACCGGAGCAGGAGGAGCTGTCCTGATCGGGGCAGGTACTTCCCTGACCACAGGAGCCGCCGCCCACAACGACCATCTTCATAGCAGCCTGTGAGGGGACCGCGAAACTCCCAGCCAGGACTACCGCTAATGCTGCTGCATATGATACCGATCTTTTCATCATTTTCTTTCTCCTTCCGTATGTTACATGGATCTTACATTTCTGTTACAAAACAATAGTAGCATACAGAAGATGGCAAATCCATCGGAGATAGCTGGGCAGGCCTCCAGATGTTTCCATCATATACACTCATTTCTCCATATCCTCTCAATACCTCTCACGCCGATCGCTGGTCCCCAACAGGCTGGCCGGGATCAGTGACCGTCAATCGCGCTGGTAAAGATCCCTCGTGTATACCTTATCGTTCACATCATCCAGACAGGGATCGTATCGGTTGGCGATGATCTGGTCGCATCTTTCCTTGAAGACCTCCAGATCGTTCACCACCAGACTGCCGAAAAAGGTAGTCCCATCTTCTAAGGAAGGTTCATAGATGAGCACGGCCGCGCCCTTGGCTTTGATCCGCTTCATGACCCCCTGGACGGAGGACTGGCGGAAATTATCGCTGTTGCTCTTCATGGTCAGGCGGTAGACGCCTATAGTGACGTCTTTTTCCCGTGACTTCTGGTAACTGACCCCGTCGGTGTAGGCGTAATAGCCGGCTCTTTTCAGCACCTGGTCGGCCACAAAGTCTTTTCGGG
>CAJUSS010000086.1:0-905 GCA_910588895.1 uncultured Lachnospiraceae bacterium | reverse complement strand
TCGGGTGCGGTTCGACTGGACGATCGCCTCGATCAGGTTCTCCGGTACATCCTGATAGTTCGCCAAAAGCTGCTTGGTGTCCTTGGGAAGGCAGTAGCCGCCGTAGCCAAAGGAGGGGTTATTGTAATGGCTGCCGATACGGGGATCTAAGCCTACCCCCTCGATGATCTGCCTGGCGTCCAAGCCCTTCATCTCCGCGTAGGTGTCCAGCTCATTAAAGTAGCTGACCCGAAGGGCTAAGTAGGTGTTGGCAAAAAGCTTTACAGCCTCGGCCTCCGTAGAGCCCATGATCAGCACAGGCACATCCTCCCGCAGGGACGCGTCTTTTAACAGGGCGGCAAACCGCTCTGCTACAGGCGCCATGAACGGACACGCCTTGTCGTAGCCCACGATGATCCGGGAAGGATGCAGGTTATCATACAGCGCCTTGGATTCGCGCAGGAATTCCGGGCTGAACAAGAGCTTGTCCGTCTTATACCGCCGGATCAGCCGGCTGGTGTAGCCTACCGGGATCGTGGATTTGATCACGATGACCGCATCGGGGTTCACCTCCAGCACGGTCTCGATCACATTTTCTACCGCCGCGGTATTAAAATGGTCCCGCTGGCTGTCATAATCCGTGGGAGCCGCTACGATCACGAACTCCGCATCCTTATAGGCTTCTCTTGCATCTAATGTAGCCTTTAGCTGTAAGGGCTTTTCAGCCAGATACTGCTCGATCTCCGCATCTTTTATGGGAGAACGGCGGGCATTGATCATATCTACCTTTTCCGGCACCACATCCACTGCAGTGACCTGGTCTTTTTGTGATAGGAGGACGGCAAGGGATAGACCCACATAACCGGTGCCTGCGATCGCGATCTGCATATTTTCCACCTCGTCTGTATTCTATGCAGTATTATAGT
>CAJUSS010000085.1 GCA_910588895.1 uncultured Lachnospiraceae bacterium | reverse complement strand
CACCGCCATGGGCGGGCCGTAGGTATAGCCCCACTCGTAGGTCATCAGCAGCACCCGGTCCGCCACCGCGCCTAAGAGCCGGTAATCGATCCCCTCATACAAAAGTCCCGGCTGATCGGCGGAGGTCTTAGGCGCTAATGCCACGCTCACCTCATAGCCGAACAGATCCATCACCGTCCTGGTCCTGGCCACAAACTCCACATAGGCGATCCGGTCCTCTCTCGGAACATATCTTTATGTCAAGTACGGACTAAAAAAAAATTTGTTCCATTTATTTCCATGCATCCTTCATCTTCATCTTTGGACAAACCCAGTCTGGCTCTAGCTTTTCGCCAAAAAAATGTTTATGATATGGTCAACTCTACCAGGTGTGATGGCTGATAAAATGTCGATATCTTGGTGCTATTATTGGACTAAATAGGGATCTTCCAGATGATCTCCATCCGTTTTCCTTCATACACATCGATCCTGTCGATGAACTGCTCCACCAGCTCTCGTGTAAGTCCTGTCACTCCGTCCTGGCACCCTTCATCTGCAGTGCCTTGCCGTTTTGCATATATGCTTTTCATTTCCTCGACCCGATAGATCTCTCCACACAGTCTGGCTTCCTCATCCCTAATCCTCCCCATCTTATGCAGATAAACATCCCGGCTGATCTGTCCTTGCTTGAACTTTTCATATAGATAGCGCCTTTCCATCTTTAACGCGCTCCTCTTTTTCTCTATGGCCTCCTTCTTTTCCCAAGGGCGATCCGCTCTCCTCCTATCCCCTGCAGACTCCTTCCCTTTGCTCCCTCTTCCCTGCTCCTCCTGTCCCAGCCTCTCCGCGATCTTCTTCATGACGATCGCTTCTGCTTCTGGCTCAGGCAGCCTCTCCTGCATACAGCCACCGTCGGCCTGGACCCTTGCCCTGGCACAGAAAAAATGCGGGATCTTCATATTCGTGGTCCGGATCAATCTCCTCTTGCAGTTCCCACAGCACAGTTTACCGATCAACGCCTCTTTCCCTTTGAGCGCATCTGTTCCCTTCTTCCGTTTCTTTACTTTCATCACCTTTGACGCTTCTGTAAAGATCGGTCCTGTGACGATCGCCCCATATCTTTCCCCGTCTGGTCCTGCATCGATCGCAGTCCCAAGATACACCTGGTTCTTCAATATCTTCCCCACACTCTCATGGTTCCAGTACCCCATCCCATCGGTCAGACGATATCCATCTCCTCTTTTGTTCCTGTACAGACCTGGTGCAGGTACCCCTTCTTTATTGAGCTGTGCCGCGATCTTACCTGTGCTATATCCCGTGCCAGCCAGATGAAAGATCTTTTTTACAACCTGCGCTGCCTCTTCATCGATGAGCAGCCTTTTTCTATCTGCAGAGATCCGGTAGCCGAAGGGCGCTCTGGTACTGATGATATCGCCTCTCTTTTTCCGGATCTCCAATGCTGAACGGATCTTCATGGACAGATCCTTACTATACAGATCATACAGCAGACTCTTGAACGCGACCTCGATCCCCCCGGTCGTTCCGATATGATCGTTACTATCATAACCATCGTTGATCGAGATGAACCGCACGCCCATAAAAGGGAAGATCTGTTCCAGATAATCTCCCACTTCCAGATAGTCTCTGCCAAAACGTGAAAGATCCTTTACGATGATGCAGCATATCTTTCCCTCCCGGACCAGCGATAATAACCGTTTTACTGCGGGTCGATCAAAGTTTGTCCCGCTATATCCATCATCCACCAGTTCCAAAGTATGCACACCTGGATACAGGCCCTTTTCCTCCCGATACCTTCTGATCAACATCCTCTGACCACAGATGCTATCACTCTCTGTCTTACCGCTCCCGGACACTACATCGCCGTCTTCGATGGAGAGCCTCAGGTATTCAGCCAGATACTTCTCTTCCATGGTCAGCCCCCTCTCCTAACTCTTTTGCCTCCATCAGATACCCGTAGGCATCCTGAAAATCAAACTGGATATGGATCCGACCGTCCTCATAAAGCTCTACTCTTTTCAGTAAGCCTGCTGCCATATCTCTTGTCAGCTCTTTTGCGTTCCGGAAAGCCAGAAAAGCCTTCAGCCATCGGTTCTCCAAGCTGATCTGTTGTCCAAAAGACGCTACTTTTCGCTGCTGCTCCTGCATCTCCTTCTCTAACACACCTATCCGGAGTGAATATCTCTCCTTTTCGTCCAGGAACTCCTCTCTTGTGAGCATCCCCTGTTTCATCTTCCCATAAAGCTCCATCCGTTTATAGATCCATCTCTCTCGCTCTTTCCTCAGCCCGTCCAAACGGATCCTTTCTTGTCCATACATTTTAGAAAGCCCTCCAGACTGATCCATCTGTTCTAAGAATGTTTCGATCTCCACTGCCAGATCGATCTGCAATCGGATCTGCTCTAACACCAGGTCTAAGATCTTATGGTCTGCGATCATGTGCCGGCTGCACTTTGGATCGGGACGATCGTAGATCGAAGGGCAATAAAAAGAATAGCGTCGTTTTCCCATATCGATGCTCTTATTCCTTTTGATCGGACGCCCGCACACACCGCAGAATAATATCCCCTGCAGGACATTCCCATAAGCCCCCTCACCAGGTCTATCCCTGTAGGCTTTTTGGTTCGCTCTTTTGATCTCCTGGACCTTTTCAAAGGTTTTCCGGTCAACGATCGCTGCATGAGCATCGGGGATGATCTCCCATTCGTCTTCTCTTTTTCTCCCTCGTCCCTCCTTGGAATAGATCGACTCATTATACTTCCCCTGCACCCGGTCCCCCGTATAGGTCCGGTCATAGGCGATCCGGCTCACTGTCCCGGGCCGCCAGAGTATGGTCTCACAGTCTGTATATTTTTTGATCCCTCTTTCTTTCATATAGTTCTTGGGAGATGCTATCCCTTCCTGGTTCAAGATCTTAGCTATCCTGCAAAAACTGACCCCCTCCGCTGTCATGGCAAATATCCGCCTGACGACCGCAGCTGCCGGCTCATCGATCACAAAGTGTCCGTCTTCCTTGATGTATCCATAGGGAGCACTCCCTAAAAACTCTCCCCGCGCCTTTTTCGTCTGGAACGCAGACAGGATCTTTTTCGATATATCCCTGGAATAATAGTCGTTTGCCAGGTTCTTGAACTCGACGATTAGATCTTTGGGCGGGAACAGTATACCTGCACTGTCATACTGATCGTTGACAGCGATAAAACGGACGCCTAAGAACGGAAAGATCTTTTCCAGACAGTCTCCCGCTTCCAGATAGTTCCTTGCAAACCTGGATAGATCCTTCACGATGATACAATCGATCCTCTTTGCTCTTACATCCTCCATCAGCTGTTCCCACCCAGGCCTGTGCAGGTCTGTACCAGTCCACCCATTATCTACATACGTGGACATACTCTCTATCGGTCCGACCCTCTGTGCAAAGTCCATCAACAGAGCCTGCTGTGTATGGATACTGTCCCTCCCCTTTCCGCCGTTATCTTCGATGGATAACCGGATATACAGGGCGAGCTTCATAAGGTCAAACTTTTTATGTACAGCACTGTCCTGCTGTACTGCCGCCTGCTTTCTACTTTTTCTGGCCATCCTCACCCTCCTCTCCTGGTACGGTATCTTTTTCTCCCTGGTCCAAGGCCTTGGCCACCTCCATTGATATCTGTAACTCCTCCGCATATCGAAAAAACACCTCGATCCTCGGATAGCGTTCTTTTTCTTTCTTTTCATAGATCAGGATATGGTGGATCAGTGAGGCCGTCACCTCTCTTGTCAGCTGGGTCAGATGCCCGTGACGCTTAAACTCCCCCAACCACCCGCTCTTGTCGATCTGGTCTGAAACGATCCGATCGATCTCCTCCTGTAAGATTTGGACCGACTTTTCTGCGACATGGATCCTGCCCTCATACATCTCTTTCAGCTCTTGATATTCCTCTCTTGTGAACAGCCCTCCTTTATAGTCTTCATACAGTCCTGCCCGGAGTCGGTGATATTTTCTGACCTCTGCTCTTTTCCTATCCAGAGACCTACTCTTAACTGCCGCTCTCCCTGTCCCGCAGCGCTCTTTTCGGATCCTCTCCAGAAGGCTATCCAATTCCAGGGCACTATCGATCTGGTGCTGCAGAAGTGTAAAAACAGTCCTTTCTAATACCTCTGCATTGATACGATGGCTGCTACATACCCTTTTATCGTTCTTATTCGCCCCGCAGATATAATAAACGAACTTTTTCTTTCCTGCTGGCACCGTTTTCCGAGCCATGTTCGCTCCGCAGTCCCCGCATCGCACGAGCCCGGACAGCGGATAAAGGCATTCCTGGTCATCGGCGGTCCTGGTATCTAGCTGCATCAGGTCCTGGACCGTATCAAACTGGACCGTCGGTATGATCGCCTCATGGACACCCTCTACCCGGATCCATTGACTCTCGTCCTTATGCACCAGTTTTCTCACCTTATAGTTCGGTGTGGTCACCTTCCCCTGGGTCACGGTCCCTGTACAGGTGGGGTCTTTCAGGATACGAAGGACTGCCACATGGTCCCACACACTCTCGCTCTTCCTCCTGAAACCTGAACGATATGCACTCCCATGCTCCCTTTTATGGTCCATCGGTGTCAGGACCGCTCTCTCATTTAACTTCTCCGCGATCTTATATGCGCTATACCCCTGCAGATATAGCTGGAAGATATAGCGGATCACCTCTGCGGCCTCTTCATCCACCACCAATTTGTTCTTATCTGTCTTCGATTTCTCATAACCATATGGGGCAAAAGCCCCCACATAATCCCCTTTCTTCCGCTTGACCTCCAGACTGCTCCGGATCTTCATGCTGATATCCCGGCAATATGCGTCGTTGATCAGATTTTTAAACGGGATGATGATATCCGTACCCTGACCATCGCACTTTAAACTGTCATAATGATCATTGATCGCAATGAAACGAACACCGAGATAGGGGAAGATCCTCTCAATATACTTCCCCACCTCGATATGGTTCCGGCCAAAACGTGAGAGATCCTTCGTGATCACACAATCAACCTCTCCCTTTTTGATATCTTCTAACATCTGCTGGAATGCTGGACGCTGAAAATCAACCCCGGAGTATCCGTCATCCACCCTGATCATGTGGACCTGGATATCTTCCTGGGTCTCTACGAAGCTTAAGATGAGCTCTTTTTGATTCGTGATGCTGTCACTCTCCTCCTTATCCCCGTCCTCTTGGGATAGGCGTACATAGAGGTCAGCATGATAAACTTTTTTCTCTAGATATGGTTTCATATGATCACCTCAGATAGTCCTATTTGTAAGGTCAAACCTATCCTATCTGGGGATCTTGCTCGTCCATAGCTATCATATCATGCAGAGCAGAAAATGTCTATAGAAAAAGGTCTGATATTCCTCACCCGACCATTTCGGATCCGCCTGTGGCGATAGGCCGGATACCCACAGCCACTATAGTTGTGCAGTCAGTACCGTGAACACTTCGTAGATAGACCCTTTTCAGATCGATCTGGGCGGTCCTCCATGGCCATGCATAAAGTTGTGAGCCGATCCTCTAAACTCCCCCCATCGTCACGATAAGATACCTTTACGACCACGCCATTACAGAGATAACAAAAAGGGTTTTTTACACGCTGTACAAAATCTGCTAAGCGTTCCTTTTTCGACAGCTTCTGATCCACTTTTATCTCACTTATATCCACCAGATCAGCCCTGTCCACTGTGCAGATATCTACATTCTTCATCTCTTCAAACTCTCTTTCTCCCATCTTAAGCTCCCTCTGGCCTCCTTTATCCCACTATATTATTTTATGATCGTCCATTATACCGGACTTTTCTCCTATCCTTGGTCATAAGTCAAGATCTCGTGATACGATGACTTTATGACATGATGTCGCAAAGCTGTCCGATAAAGATATGATCGAACGGATATATCATCTTTCCTCAAAAAAATGCAACCGATATCCTATGACAGGGATCATCGCGATCCGCCCCTTTACTGGACGTGATAGCCGCAAACTCGATCGCTCAGGATATGCTAAAAGACCAAGTTGCTCCAGCATACCGTCATGGCGCGTTCCGGCTCGTCGCTTTCGGTCTCCCGCCCTGCCACGGATAGATCTGCTACATGCCCTATACAATTGTCAAGGTACGATGGGCATATCCGCCCATAAAAGCACACCTGCTGACAGCTGGGCTTTTACCGCCAGATATACGGAAGACCAGCTACTGTACAAAATACGCCTTTGATGTGACGGCCTCTTGCATAAGAAACATAAAAACACACAAGGGCGACCGATAGAGATGCTCCTTGTGTGTTCTGTAAAAAAAGTGCTCTTAACTTGATGTTATAATGTCATCAGTAACCTTTGGAACAGGACCGTCAATTCAAGCATCTTTTCTTTTCGTTTATCCGTCGGAAGGTCCGCTATATAAAGCACCATCTCATTTGAACAGACACAGTAGTCGATCTCTGTCATGATGCCCGCTTCCCTCAGCGCGAACATCTCTCTCTGCCCATAGCCGGTAAAAAGAAAATCCAGGCTGACACCCAATTCTCTGTGCAAGATCAAAAACTTATCCTCCGATACCTGACTGATCCCCCGGAGCAGTTTCGAATACTGGATCTCTGAGATATTGAGAAGATCTCCCATCTTTTTGTTGGAATACCCCACTGCTTTTTGGACCAGTTTGATCCTGGACCCGATCTCCTTTAGCTCTTCTCTTGTAATGATGTAGACCACCTACCATTCCCCTTTCTCTTTCTGTACTTATTTTACCAGACCAATGTCAAGATCTCCTCATCCTTTTTTGGTTTTGGGGTGTCTTCTTTTGGCCGGATAACACTCGATCGCTTTTAGAGTAAGCGCATGCTTCGGACCATCGGAACACTTCTCGGTCCTTTCGCACGATCATGCTCACGGTCTTCCAAATAGAAAGGAAATACCCCACAACATGCAATGCAGCAAGTTGCAGGGTATCCAAACCTTTTGTTCGCCTTCTAAGGCAGGATAGACTATGGCTAAACCTTCACATAAAATGCCTTTTTTCTAATACGTTGGTGGCATATAGATCATGACAGGGATATCAAAAAGAGCCTTATCCATATTTGGATGGTAACTTATTTTTTGTGACATTGTGAAAGCAAACGGGTGCCGCTATTGTTAGCGGATACGATCGCGCCCTATCAAAGGATCTATCTTTTCGTTTTTCATTTTATCAAGAGATATTGACAGACCATCAACGTCCCCCTCTTTCTGCCTTCTTTTTTACTGTTCCCAGTACCTGCCCTGCCGATGTCCTCGGTCTCTCCTTCTTTACCGAACATCGCTGTATCCGCGGATACGGCCCCTGCCGCCCCGTCTCTGCCCGGATCATGGCATCGGCCTGATAGCGCATGGCATCAGAGATGTGGCCCATACGGCCTGTCTCCCACTCATCGAACCTCTCAGCCACATCCTCCAGCGGATCCGTGGATCTCAAAAGAGCCTCGGCCTGGGCATCTGGGAGATCCTCACATTCTAAGGATAGCAATATATCCTCTCGTACCAGGTACCTATGCGCATGCTTTAAGATCTCCTCAGGCGTCTGCTCCAGCAGCCATGCCCGGTATGTCTCCTGCGCTGCGGCCATCTTTTGATAAAGGGCCTCGTTCAGCTCTCCGCTCCTCATATCCATATCCTCGTTCCTCCATCCATCTTTATAGGTCTTGTCCGATATACTCTATACAGATACACCTCACAGATCTCCCTGCCCCTCATCGCCCACACCTGTGATCCATCCATCTCCGTATGGCTGTGGCGATACCGATGATGAGCAGTATGATACCGATGATGACCGCCGCTGTCATCACGGCATCTGTCACCGCTGACCGCGCCCCATCTCCCGTCTCTTTCTGCCCTTCTGTCTCTCTGGCCCCTCCTTTTCTCTCGATGGCCTCCGCCCTCCAGATCACAAGACCGGTAGGAATCCCCTCCCCGACCGTCACCTGACTCTCCGAGACCACCAACGGATACAGATCCCCGTACCCATCTCCCGGCACGTACGCCCGATATACTTTGTATATCCCTGCCGGGAGCAGCTCACTTGCCTCATACCCGTTCTGACGGTAGACCGTCACATCCTGGCGTTTGTTCCTTCCGTCATATAACGCCAGGGTGACGTTATATCCGGGCCACTCCTCTCCAAGGTCACACTCGATATGGAGATAGCCCCTTTCTGCCGGAGCAGTGGTCTCCGTCAGATGGCTCAAGATCCCAGCCTGTTCCTCTGTGCCATAGGTAGGGGCTTCCATCCGGTCGGCATCGCTCTCGCCACCGGCAGCATCCTCATCACCGGCTCCGTCCATATCCCAGTCGATGACGTTCCCATGCAGGTCCGTGGGGGCGGATGTATCTTGTACGCCCTCCCCTGCCCGATCTGGTCCCTCTCTATCTGAGCCGGTGATAGCATCCGGATCTTCTGCGGACATCTCTCCGTCTAAGGAGCCTGATGTTGCACAGATACCGCCGTTCCCCCCATGGACATCCCCTGCAGGCATGGCCATCAGAGCGATGAGCAGCCACAAGACAGCTCTCTTCCCCCTCACTCTGCCTTTCTCCTCCATATCCCTCTCCCTTTTCATCACAATCTCCTTTTTCATCACGATTCCCTGCTCCATCCTATCCTTTTTCTCCCTCACAGCCACTGTACCCTCCTCATATACACCCTTGCGCCCTCTGCGATCGGATCGGCCGCCGGGCCTGCAATGGGATCTTGGATCACGTTCGTGACGGATGGGCGGACAGGGATAGCGGAACGAGGATCGGCATGCCCATCTCAGCCCTTCCTTTTCCCGTCCGCATCCACCTCCTGGCCATCCGGCGTCTTTTCTCCCGCATACATGGAGCCATAGCTGCGGCAGCCCAGCCACGCATAGACCCATCTCCCAAAGCCGGTATCGCCGAAGGTCTCCCAGAACCAGGTCTGACCGGGGATCTCCTCATAGGTGGCAAGATAATAGTGCTCCCCATCGATCTCCTGCCAGCCGGACAGCATGATCCCCGTCTTCCTGTCCAAGAAATACCGCTTCCCATCCTGCTCGTCCTCATGCCAGCCCTTATCCAGCCGTCCAAGGTCGCCGTCCGATATCCCATGGCAGTGATACCAGATCCGCTCATCTGCTCTATACCATCCAAAGGTCATGATCCCATCCTTGTCAAAATGGAACCAGTCATACCGTCCTCCCTCCGGCGCGTAAGGGTTGTACACATAGATCCAGCCATCCTTTGCATACTGACCGCTGCTGTCATGGTACTTCCAGCTATGGGCCTCTGCATCGATCAGCTCCCAGCTCCCTGTGGAGACGGCCCCTTTCTCCTGGGGCGAGCTGTAGAGACAGATCCCTTCGGCCCTCTGGCCGCTCCCGGAGACCTTGGATCCTCCACCGGAAGGACGGGAGGATGTACCGGTGGTGCTGGTGGTCCCGGTGATGTCGGTGCTATGCTCCACCTTTACGCCCTCCCATGGGGTCTCACTGGAAAAGTCCGGTGTGATGCTGTCATATTGGATGGCCTCCCCATATACGCTGACCGTGACACTGGCCCTCTCACCGACCACGGCCGCATCCGGGATATGGATCCCATCCACGACCATATAGTCCGTATAAGCATCCGCCTTCCTGGTATAGTAGAAGTACCCGCCCCGCCGGACCCATCCATCTTGGATGCACAGGTCCTTGTCCGTGAAGGCCTTATCGATCCCCTTGCCGGACAGTCCGAACCTTACCCGGATCCAGGCAGGGCCCAGCTTGTTCTTCAATGTGAGGACATATCCTGCATCCTCTCCGGGACGGAAGCCCTCCTTCTCTTCCGCAGCGGCCTCCAGCTCGATCACCACCTGCTTGGTCCCTTCCTCCGCGGCATAGGCCACAGAGGCCCGAGTGCCATAGGCCATGGGGGATATGACCGCCAGCAGGATGGCTGTCAGCCCTATCCTTATCCCTTTTTCCAGACCCCTCGCCCTGCCCTCTGATCCATCTCGTCTCCTGATCCTCATATACAATCCTCCTTGTATCTATCTGGGGCTGCCATAAGATCGCCGATCCATACACTATACAGTGCCGGCCGCATCCATACCGACATGGTGCATGGCAGGAACGGCACATACCGCGAAAGCCCTCATGCTCCCCGACAGGGACAGCCAGACAACGGGGCAGGGGAGCCGCTCTCGCCGCTCCCCTGCTCCTTCCCCATCTATCCGCCTGCTCTCCTATGTCTGCTGTCCTTCTCTACCTGTCTTTGGTCCATCTGTCTCTATCCATCTGATCCTGCCTATCTTCCCCTATCGATCCACCATCCGTCTCTCTGCACATCCATCCCTGGCCTTTTCTCCGGTCAGTCCAGTCCCAGAGCAGATGCGGCAGCCGCCAACGTCCCATACCCTTCCGTCTGGATCATCTTCCCGGAGACATCGATGCTGTCGCTGACCGCCTCGGTCTTGGTGAAGTCCGGGACCGTGAACTGGGTGAACAGGGCTGTGGTCTCCCCACCGGCTGCCACTTTCTCATTGTAACCATAGGTATACCTGGAGTCCGTGCCAGCTGTATCTGACCGCTCCTCCTTGATCAGGGTCCACTTCCCATCCACGTTGAAGTTGGGGACCACGGTATCGTGGACGCCTGCCTCTCCATCCAGGGTCGCTTGGAAGGTGGGCACCTCCACGGTCAGGAACACCCAGGTCTCATACCCAGCATCAGAGACCAGCTTAGGGTCCTTTGTGACCTTCTTCCCAGGCTGCATGTCCTTTGCATCCTCCTCATCCCAGCCTGGCTCCAGGATCCTCCCGGCCTGCAGCCCGTCCTCACCGGCCACGATGTTGAACGTGTTGGTCTTCGTGTCCGTGACCGCCGTGAACGCAGAATAGGCTCCTGCCATAGACAGGACGAACGCGCCGGCGATCAGTCCGGCCTTTACCTTTTTTGTCATCTCTCTCTTCATCTCTCTGCACCTCTCTCTTTCTGGCCGCAGCCATCTGGATGGTCCCCGCGGCCGCTCTCACTCTCTGTCTCCATCCTCATGCTCCGCATGGCCATTCTCACTTTGTGTATCTGTGACCGTCCAGATGCCCTGGATGGTCACAACATCCGGTCATTGAAGATCGCTGCGTGATGGACCGGATGCTCATACGATCAGCGTGATAGATCCCCAAGGGGCAGCCCCCGCGCAGATCTATCTGGACTGTTACGTGCATCTCTCCCTATCCATACTGCTGCCGATCGCGGATGGCAAGGCTATGGGTACAGGATATCCTGCTCGATATCCCGTTCATACCCCAGCTTTTCTGCAGCATCATCCAATGTGGAGCATCCCTCTGTCTGGACCGTCCTGGCGGTCACGTTGATATAGGTATACCCTTCGCCTATATAGCGTGTGAACTCCGGGACCGTTACTGTCCCGAACAGAGGGTTTGTCATCCCATGGGGGACGAGAGGGACCTTATAGCCATAGACATACTCCATCGTATGTTTCCCCCGATACCGCATGTAGAGCTCCCAGCCATCTGGGTCCACATCTGGCACTAAGAGCTCCAGCTCTCCCTCATACTCCTCTGCATCCCCTTCGAACGTGACATGGCTATAGGGGCTGTCCTCCCTCCTTATGGTAGCCGGTCCTGTGGGCATGGACAGCTCCACGAACACCCAGCAGGGGTAGTCCACCTCGCTCCGGACCTTCGGGTCCTTCACCACCTCCTGGCCGGGCTGCAGGTCCAGCCCATAGCTCTCATCCGCCCCTTTCCTGGCATCCCACTCCGGTTCCAGGATGGTCACGGCCCCTTTCTGCTCCATCTCGCCCTTCACCAACGATAACTTGTTCTCTCTGCGATCGGACTGCCCGGAAAAGTAGGCGTATCCGCCTGTCGTCCCGATGACAGCCGACAGGCACAACAGGCCGATGATCACTGCCCGCACTGCCTTTTGGATCCTGCTCCCCATCTCATGGGTCCCTCCTTCCTTCTGCTCCTCCTATCGGGTCATGGGATCCTTGGACCTCCATGCGCCCGACAATGAGCTTTCCTACTGACCACCATGTCTCACCGAGACGCACCATGGATAAAAACGGGCCACTATGGACCCTCCAGGGTATGCGCAGAGAGCAGGGACGGAAGATGTCAGTCCATGCCCCCGTCCTCGCGCGCCCCAACGCTGGAGCACTGCGCTCTCATAGCAGTGTCCGGAGGAGGGGGGCCAGGAAGGTCAGCTCCAGCACCACCTTCCCCTTGATCTGCCCTCTGGTCACGCTCACCGCATCCGGCATAGGGTTCGCATCACCCTTGGTCACATACCCGCCTCCATCGATCCCGATGATCCGGTGTATGATGATGTTCCCGCCGCTCTGGTAGGCAAAGACCGCGCCAATCTCCGGATCTGCATAACGGTCTGTCACGACCACGGTCCCTACGGGGAGCTCCGGCTCCATGCTCCCGGTCCGGATATAGTATAGGTCGGACCGTAGGTCTGCCAGGAATAGGAAGGCCACTGCCGTCAGGAAAAGGACGTTATCCCGCAAGAGCTTTTTGACCGATCCTATCATCCCCATCCGGATATCCCTCCTTGTCCTGTCCTTCTCTGTCTAATCCTTCTCTGCCCTGTCCTTTTTCTCCCCGTCCTTCTCTCCCCATCCCACTCTGCTGCACATCCAGCCCTCCTTGGAACAGGACCTTGAACGCCGCCCGGCATACGTCCGGGTCGAACTGTCTGCCCATGTTCCCCACCATATCCCGGAAGATCACATCTTTATCCCGCTCTTTCCGGTATGGCCTGCTGTGGCGCATGGCATCATAGGAATCGGCAACGCAGATGACCCGGGCGGACAGGCCGGCCATCGTTGTCCTTCCATATCCTCTCCCATCAGGCCGTTCATGGTGGTCCCGGACCGCCTCGCAGACGTCATCCGGATACCCCAGCGCCGTTAAGAGCAGACAGCCATACCAGGCATGCTGCATCACCAGCTGATATTCGCTCTCTGTGAGCGGAGCAGGTTTATCCAGTACGCTGGCTGGGATCAGCAGCTTGCCCACGTCGTGGAGCCGTGCAGCTATGGACAGCCTCCCTATGACCGTGCCATCCAGCCCCATCTGCCGCCCGATCCGCTCTGCATACCTTCCCACACAGACCGAATGGGCATGGCTCCAGCTGTCATGGCGGCGCAGCCTTTCTAACAGATAGCTGGTCAGCTGCTCTTCCATATCCTCTGTCTGCAGAACGGTGCCGCAGATGGTCGGACATCCTTCAGCCCCCATCTGCTCCATCCTCTCCTCCTGCCTGACCTGCATCGGATTGTGTGGCCAAGCCCATATCGGATGGTCCCGCTCTCCTAGTATCGGATGGTGTCGCCTGCCCTGCGCCCGACCGAGCCACTCGCGTCCCATCTGATGGTATCATCCGCACCGTGCCTGATGGTGTAGCCCACACTGCGTCCGATGGAGTAGTCCACACCACGTCCGATGGGATCGCCTGCACCGCGTCCGATGGGGTCGCCCATACTGCGTTCGATGATGTCGCTCCAGGACCGGCCCATCGGATACGACGAGCCATGTCCTGGCCCGTCTCCAGCCCAGGATCGGGCCATGTCCGCAGGCTGAGCACGTTCTCCTTCCAGTCCGAGTGCCCGGAATAGCCGCCTGCCATCGCCGGGCCTCCGATCGCTAATGTGGCCGCCAAGGCTACAAGGCCAAGGACCAGAATCTTCGCTCTCTCCATGCATCCTCCCCTCCTTTCTCTCCACCTTCTTATGGGGAAGGATCGGGGGATCGAGAACATGACCGTGCCAGATGGCCTGGATCGTCATCTGGAGATAGGGATGCTCTGTCAATGGCTTTTTGATCAGTGCCACAAGGGCCTGCTCTTTCTTTTCTCCTTTCTCTCCCATAGCCCGCTGTACAACTCCTGCCCGATGTATAAGTTATCCGGCAAGTGGCAACAATGTGTTGCGATCGCCCGCGCAGTAATCAGCAAACGGATATCACAGTGAGTGATGGGATAATCGCATGACCATTTAGTGTATTTGACAAGGGCATGATAACACGACGCTTAAAGAGCGGTTTTTCTGTGCGATATACTGTGAGGCATGAGAAAAACTTTTTTCGCTCTCTCACTTGGAGCTCCATCGGATACATGAAAACGCCCCTTTCCACACAAAAAGCACCAGCCATTCCTGACTGATGCCCATTGATGCTGCTGTGACCGAAGCACAGAAAACCTATCTGCACCTGTGCTTCTCCTTCCGCTTCTGCTGTTTCAGCTCAAACAGCCGCTCCTTCCTGGCCTTCCTCTGCCTCCGCTCCGGATCGCCCCTGCTGTCTTTTACAGCCACATCAACACACGGACTGGATCTCAGGCCATAATAATTTTTGAGAACAAGTTTCCATACTTTATAGTCCCTGGGTCCACTCCCGAAGACCACCCGTCATACCGAAAGTCTCCCGTCTTCAACCCGCTCAATTACGCCGCCCTAGAACGCCCCCTCAAAAAATACCGTCAAGCCTGCCTTTCCTCTGTCTATAACGAACCCCTCCTTAAATGTGTTATGGACAAAGAACGGACAACCCAGGGTACACGGCATCCAGCGGACGCCGGTCCTGCACCGACCGAAGCGGAACGGAGGGCAGGTCACTTACCCTGATCCCATCGGGACGGCCGGGCTACCTACCGGTTCTGGCACATCCAAAAGATGCACATTGCTTTTTATATTTCCGGCAGCACTACTCCCGCCAAAAACTTGGATCTATCACTTCAACATCATTCTGACATCGTAAGATCTGCCAGCAATTATTTTCCCGCAGTCACAACAGATAATCATTTTCCCTGTTTGCAACCTGCAGGCCAACCAGCTTATATTTTGCATAACCTCCAACAACCAAAGGCTCCCTTTTGCAAAGTTCCTCCGCCTCTTCACGGCTTTCTGTTTTCAGGATATACATGCCTGCCATCCCCGGATAGCCTTTGAACACACCGCACATCTCCAGCTTTCCCTCATCATCCAGTCGCCTGATATTCTCAACATGTTCCTCAACCACTTTCTTTGTTATCTTATTATAGGTTTTGGTCTTTTCAATCATCATCATATACATCAGCTTATCCATACCATATCCTCCTTCACTGCTTTCAGTTTCTTTCCCACCATTATACAGGACATCCCGCTAAAAAGCACCTGTTATTTCTCCTAAAACTCCTTTAACGTAAACGACACCTTCCACAGCCCCTTATAGGACGTATCCTTCGCCAGCGCCTCATTGGCCTGCTGCCCCGCCAGCTTCTCCTTCGTCTCACTGACCGCCTGGGACAAAAGCCTCTGCTTCTGCG
>CAJUSS010000084.1 GCA_910588895.1 uncultured Lachnospiraceae bacterium | reverse complement strand
CGGCATTGGAGGCGATGCGGGAGGATCCGGCGGGGTATGGGGCCTATCAGTTCGACTGCACCGGCCTCTTTACGCTGGATGACTACTCCATCCGGTGCTACCAAGGGGCGGTCCACGGGTCCCAGGATCTGGGGCTGGCTTTTGCCAACTCCTGCAACGGAGCTTTTGCAAAGCTGGGGCTGGAGCTGGATCTGGATGCCATGCATGGTCTGGCCCGGCAGCTTTTGTTTGATGGAGAGCTCCCCCTCCCCATGGCATACTCGAAGAGCTCCTACCAGTTGGAAGCCGGAGCAAAGGAGTGGGACATCCTCCAGACCGCGATCGGACAGGGAAAGACCCAGGTCACACCCATGCACATCGCCATGATCACCTCCGCCATCGCCAACGGCGGGATCTTGATGGATCCTTATCTGATGGACCATGTGCAGGATACGATGGGGGAGGAGGTCAAGAAGTTCCTTCCGAAGGCCTACGGGAGCCTGATGACGGCAGAAGAGTCCGCCAACCTAAACGAGCTGATGGTCCGCGTGGTGACCGAGGGGACCGGCTCAGCTCTTCGGGATGCCCCTTATCCGGCAGCTGGAAAGACCGGCTCGGCGGAATTTAACCGGGGCAGGGAGACCCATGCCTGGTTCACCGGCTATGCACCTGCCGACGATCCTAAGATCGTGGTGACGGTAGTGGTGGAGGAGGGCGGTTCCGGCGGCCGCGCGGCAGCACCTATCGCCAGGGCGATGTTCGATCAGTATCTGCTGCGGTAGGCGAGAAACTATCTGGTAATTTTACTTGTCCGCTTGCATCTCTCCTGGAAAAGAGGTATACTTGGTACAGTCTATGCCGACACACCAAAAATCCCGGGAGCTGGTCTTTTTCAGTCCGTCCCGGGGCCTGTAGGAGGGATTGCAATGATCGAGGCAACGAGCTGCGGCGGTGTGGTTATTTTTCGTGGTAAGATCCTTGTTTTGTATAAAAATTACAAGAACAAATACGAGGGGTGGGTCTTGCCAAAGGGAACTGTAGAGTCTGGAGAAGAGTTTAAGGAGACAGCCCTCAGGGAAGTGAAGGAGGAGACTGGCGTCAACGCATCGATCATCAAATACATTGGAAAGAGCCAATACAGCTTCAATACGCCCCAGGACGTAGTGGAGAAGGACGTACACTGGTATCTGATGATGGCGGACAGCTACTACAGCAAACCACAACGGGAGGAGTATTTTGTGGATTCCGGCTATTATAAATTTTATGAAGCCTACCATCTGTTGAAGTTTTCCAATGAGAAGCAGATCCTGGAAAAGGCTTATAATGAATATCTGGATCTGAAAAAGGCGAACCTTTGGGGCTCGAAGAAATATTTTTGAGCACATACCGCGAAAAGGGCTGCCGCAAAACGGATGAAGATCGTTTTGCGGCAGCCTTTTTCATATCCATCTCTCCTGATACGATATGCCTGCCTGTCCGGCCGAAACGGAGGTCACTGGGACCGATCCTTCTTGTCCATCTCCGTGGCGGTGACGGCGATCCCGTTCACCATCACGTTCTCGTCGATCCCGATCACCAGACAGCGCCGGCCGTCCACGATCTTGGTCTCCACAAGATCGGCGTAGTCCGGGTCCACCTGGATGGTGACGGTGGGGGTCTTGATCTCAAATTTTCTGGTGTTGGCCACATTGGACACCAGAAGGGAGGCCTTTGGCCCGGCGGTCTCGTCGAAGTTATGGTCAAAGGCTTCCATCTTTTCTTCATCGGCGCCGCTGGCTTCTAAAAGGTTCTTGACCTCATATTTGTCCAGGGACAGAGGTTCCGGATCGTCCTTTTTCTCCTCGATCATGGCGGTGAGCTGTTCGTGGATGTTCTTCACCAGGTCATAATCGCAGGTCTCCCCCAGGGTCTCTTCCACCAGCTGGTTGAAGGTCTCCTTCTGTACGCCGGCGGTCATGGGCATGGGGCAGCCGGAAAGGGTCTCCACAAAGCTCTCGTGGAGGTCCTCCCCGTTTTTGGAGTAGTAGAGGAAGCTGTGGATATCGGTGCCCCGGTCATTGAAGGCGGGGAATAAAAAGCCCCGGTCCGGCATCTCCACGATCCAGTCCCGGCTCCGGTTGCGGAAGCAGTTCTCCTCTGCGTCATAGGAAAGACCGGCCTTGGACAGCTTCACCGGGCAGATCGAGCAGAGGATGTGGTCGTAGACCTCGTCGGAGGCGTCGAACATCTCCAGGTTATCCGAGGACTTTCCGGGGATATCATAGAGGGCGTGGATCAGCAGGATCAGATAGTTCTCCCCATGATCATAATACTGGATCACCTTGTCATAAAACTGCTCTAAAAGTTCGGCATCCTCCAGATGGCTGGTCCGCAGCTGGAGGAAGAAATGCTGCCCGCCTCCCGGCATCTCCGCGTCTGTGGGAAAATCCATGTTCAGCAGGTTCTTGCCGATGGTGCCGGAAAGGGTCTTTCGGAAGATCTCAAGATACTTAAATCGGTCCTCCTCAGGAAGAGAGAGGAAAGGATCTGCCATCTCGGTCTTTTTATTCTTTTCGCCATCCACATAGCAGCCGCAGATGCGGGTGATGGCGCAGTTCTCTGGTGTGAACTGCTTTTTGATCTCGGATATGTCTTTTTTGTTCATAGGAATATGTAACCACCTTTTTATAAAATGCTGTGTTTATGCGGTATCGTGTTTATCAGGATGCTTTTTCGGGCCAGATCAAAGCCGGATCGAGCAACTGGCGCAGGTGTGAAAAGTGCCCCCTCAGGGAGCGGCCTCCAGGCGGTCCTGTGGAACGTGACCTCCCGAGGCGCTTTTCATCTCCTCCAGAAATCGCTCCGATGCTTTGGAAAATATCTGGTACTTTTTCCAGATAAGGCTCATATCTGAGCAGATCTTGGGAGAGAGAGGCCGGAAGCAGAGATCGCTGTCGCCGGAGGTGTTGATGATCTTATCCAGTCCCACCGCATAGCCTAAGCCCTCCGATACCAGCAGGGACGCGTTGAAGATCAGGTTATAGGTGGCCACGATCTTAAGCCTAGATAGATCCCGTCCCATCCAGTCGGTCAGGGTCCCGCCGTTCCCCTCCTGCTCGGACAAGATGAGGGGCACATCCTGCAGATCCTTTGGGGCGATCTGCTCTTTGCCCGCCAGGGGTGAGTCCTTTTGCATCAGAACGCCCCAGATATCCTGGTAAGGGAGCTTGATGGAATGGTACCGCGTCTGGTCCACCGCCCCAAATACGATCCCAAAGTCCAGGAGGCCTTTATCCAATCGTTCGAAAACAAACGCCGCGTTCCCGCTGGCGATATGATAGTGGATCCCGGGATGGGCCTCATATAAGCGTCTGGCAGCTCTTGCGACCAGACGGACGGCATCGGTCTCCCCAGTCCCGATATAGACATCCCCCATGATCGCCTGATCCGAGAGGAGGATCTCGTTTTCGGTCTTCTGTACCAGATCTAAGATCTCTTCGGCCCGTTTCCGGAGGATCATCCCTTCCTCGGTGAGCAAGATCTTTCTGGATCCCTTTGTGCCGCGGATCAAAAGCTGTTTCCCCAGCTCCTCTTCCAGGTTCTTTATCTGCATGGAAAGGGTGGGCTGGGAGAGGTGCAGGGACTGGGCGGCACGGATAATGCTCTGTTCCCTGGCGATCGCAAGAAAATATTGGAGTACCCGCAGATCCATCTTGTATCCTTCCTTTCATCGTTCTGCTGCTTGCGGCCTGCCGTTCATGGCAAGATCTTCAGGATCCTCTCCTGTTTTTGTGGATCGTAAGGGTATCGTACCATAAAAACGGATCGGCTTCAACTTTTCGATCATCTAACATTATTTAAGATCGCAGATATCATAAGAAATAGTTATACATATATATCAAATATAGATATTTGCAATATACAGAGAGAGCCATTATACTATACCACAGAAGCAAGGGAAACAAAAATGCAGAAAGGATGGAGAACGGAGGATGCTGGTACAAAGGATCGGCTATGGATCAGAGGAGGATGTGATCCAGAACCTGAAGGATGCCGGGTGCGGGCAGGAGACGATCGCCTGCTTTATGCGGTGCATGGAGCAGGATGACCGAGAGGGACAGCTGCGGTCCTTGGAAGAGCACAGGAGATGTATCCTGGACAGGGTGCATGAAGGGGAGAGACAGATCGGCTGTCTGGACTATCTCGTCTATCAGATCAGTCGGGAGAGAGGAGATAAGGAGGGAGTCGTGTGATGAGAGTGATCGAGGGTCGGACATTTGATATGGAGAGAGCGCTTTATGGGAGCGATGGTGTGCTGGTGCGGGATCGTGCCTTTGACGGACCGGCGGACGGGGAGAGTGCGTTTAAGGAAGGGAAGGACATAGAGGCGGACCACTGCTTTTTTAACCTGCGTTATCCCTTCTGGCACGACCAGGGGCTCACCATCAAGGATCCAGAGATGACGGAAGCCTGCAGGGCGGCGTTGTGGTATTCAGAGAACATCAAGATCGTGGACACAAAGATGCATGGGATCAAGGCCCTGCGCGAGTGCAGGGATGTGTCGATCGATGGCTGCGACATCATCTCCCCGGAATTTGGCTGGTCTGTGCGTGATATGCAGATGCGGCATACCACCGCACAGAGTGAGTATTTTATGATGCGCGCAGAAGATCTGTATCTGGCGGATGTGCAGTTCAAGGGCAAATATTCCTTCCAGTATGTCCGCAATGCTGTCTTTGAAAACTGTGTTCTGGACACAAAGGATGCGTTCTGGCATTCCAAAGGGGTGACAGTGAAGGACAGCGTGATCAAGGGCGAGTATCTGGCCTGGTATTCCGAAGGGCTGACGCTGATCCACTGTAAGATCATCGGGACCCAGCCGTTGTGCTATTGTAAGGATCTGACGCTGATCGACTGTGAGATGATCGACACAGACCTTGCATTTGAGAAGTCCCAGGTAGAGGCGACGGTCACGATGCCGGTCACCAGCATCAAAAACCCGGGATCCGGGCGGATCTATGTGCCGGAAGTGGGGGAAGTGATCTTGGATGACAAAGAGGCGAAAGGGCAGACCATCATCGGTGAGCGGGCCGATCTCTGTCGTAAGCTTGCTTGATCAGGACAGGAAGAGAAAGGTAGGTCATCCGGATGAAAAGATATATAGCTGTCCTGTCGGCCTTGCTCCTGCCCTTCACTGCCGGGGCCTGCAGGCCCCGGCATGGTGGAGCGAACAAAGAAAACGGCAGCGCAGTGCAGAGCGTGGCCGTGTTCCATGCAGGCGGAAGCGGTACGGCTGGGCCTGGGCCAGGGATGGAGGAGCTGGCTGTGCTGGAAGATGGAAAAGGAGAAAACGATACAAGAGAGGCAAACGGCGCAGCGGAGATAAAGAGCGCAGCGGGGGCAGAGGATATAGAAGGGATAGACGATCGGGAAGAGAGAAACGATCAGGAAGAGAGAAACGATGTGGAAGAGATGGAGGACACAGTGGGCACAGACCGGATCGATATAAAAGTAGGGGAGAGTACATTGTCCGCGGTACTGGAGGATAATGGATCTGCGAGAGCATTAAAAGCGCTTCTGGAAAAAGGACCGCTGACCATACCTGCCTCCAACTACGGCGGCTTTGAAAAGGTATGTCCTCTGGGGACTGAGCTCCCGCGAAAGGACAGCCAGACGACTACCCATGCCGGGGATATCTGTCTGTACAGCGGGGATCAGATCGTGATCTTTTATGGATCTAATTCCTGGGCGTATACAAGGCTGGGCAAGATAGTCGATGTGGACGATCCTGAGCTGGAACGAATCCTGGGCGGAAAAGAGACGGAGATAACGCTGTCCCTCGGGGTATCTCAGTGACAGTCGTGGGAGAAAGCAAGATCCGATATTTCCGGAGATGGGAGCATCGGATCGATCCGGTATTCAGAGGATCAAAGCCTCTGTCCGACTTTATTGAGAATGATCCTCATTATATAGGATTGCAGAAGATCCATATCCGTGGTATCCTTATCCCAGAAGGTTAGTCATAACTAACATTTGTCATATGGCTAGTGCGAAAAGATCAAGAGATAACGAGACAGGAGGAGCAAGGGATGAGCGTAGTGATCATCGGCGGACATGACCGGATGGTATGTCAGTATGAAAAGATATGTAAGGGATTTCGCTGCAGGGCAAAGGTGTTCACACAGATGAGCGCAGATCTGTCCAAGCAGATCGGACGGCCGGATCTGATGGTGCTGTTCACCAACACGGTGTCCCACAAGATGGTCCGCTGTGCCCTGGATGAGGCGAAACGGTCCAATGCCAGGGTGGTCCGCTGCCATACCAGCAGCCGGGCGGCGCTGACGGAGATCTTGGAGCGGGAAGTGGCGGCTGCAGGGTAAGAGACGCAGGAGGCGCAGGGCAGAAAAAGGGGGTGTGGCAAGAGAGCAGCCTCTTTTTTTGTACCCAGCAGCCTTTTCACCCCTCTCTAATTATGCTACAATCTTTTTTAAGAGGATCTGACGCGGACCTGGTATGGATCTGAAGAGGGTCTGGGGCCGATCGGATGAGGATCTGTTTTTGGATCGGCCGGGAAAGGCCAGCGAGCAGGCTAAAGGAGGAGGAAAAGGATGCTGACGATATCCAGAGACAAAGTGATCGATGTTTTAAAAGGAGGGGCAGAGCCGGCCGCCTATTGCGAGAGCGGCGACCGGGTGATCTTTGCCACCAGGGATTGCTACGATGATGATACGATCACGGAGGAGACACCGGACGGGGTGAAAAAGTACGGGATGGCGAACCCGGCTACCGGCCCATTATATGTGAAGGGAGCCGTGCCTGGAGATGTGCTGAAGGTGCAGATCTTGGAGATCTGGCTGCGGGGGGACGGGGTCATGCGCACGTCGCCCACGGCGGGAGCGTTCTGCCACCTTTATAAGGAACGGACAGCCAGACGATATTATCTGGGAAAAAATGAGGAGACCGGAAGAGAGGGATTCTGGTTTGACGACCGGCTCTGGCTGGACGCAGATCCGATGATCGGCGTGATCGGGACCGCGCCGAAGGAGGGAGAAGGCGTTCCCACAGATACACCGGGGACTCACGGCGGCAATATGGACTGCAATAAGATCGTTGCCGGTTCCACCCTCTACCTCCCGGTCAATGTGCCCGGCGCTCTGCTGGCCTTAGGCGATCTCCATGCCCGGATGGGGGACGGAGAGGTGATGATCTGCGGTCTGGAGACGGCGGGCCTGGTGACGGTGCAGGTGACGGTCCTGAAGGCCGACGGGGATGAGCGGGTCCGCCATATGAAGGAGGCGCTGCCGCTCCTTATCGGGGCTGAGCGGGCAGTGGATAAGGATAGAGAAGGAGAGAGAGGCGGAGAAAGGGATAAGGGCAGGGAGCTCATGACGATCCAGTCAGCCCCTACTCTGGACGAGGCGGCTCTCCTGGCCGCCCGGCGGATGCGGCAGCTCGTGGCAGGGCTGACGGGCCTTGGCGATGTGGACTCCGGGATGCTGATGTCCCTTGTGAGCGACCTGGCGATCTGCCAGATCGTCGATCCGCTCCTCACCGTGCGGTGTGCTGTTTTGATGGATGTGCTGGAACGCTATGGGGTCTCGCTGCCTTAAGGACGGGGGATCGTATGCAGAAGGAAAAGATACGGGATAAGATGATAGCGGTTATTGGAAGAACATAAAATTAGAGATAGCATTTCTCCAAAGATC
The DNA here is from genome assembly GCA_910588895.1 of uncultured Lachnospiraceae bacterium. Taxonomy (GTDB): domain Bacteria; phylum Bacillota; class Clostridia; order Lachnospirales; family Lachnospiraceae; genus Caccovicinus. The sequence goes on along the minus strand of CAJUSS010000084.1, from coordinate 7,921 downwards.
CTTTTATAATAAAACTAAGTGCGGACGTGCCAAGGTACAGGCACGGCAGCATAAAACAGGATGCGGGCAGGGAGACCGTGCGCACGGACCGGCAGAGATGCACGGAGCGCTTTCTCCTGTGTGCGCAGACAGGAAATGGAGGAACAAGATGAACAGCAAGATCCCAGAGCTGGCATGGCTGGAGGACCCGCGAGTCTTTGCGGTGAACCGGGCAGATGCCCATTCCGACCATCGTTTTTTTGCAGGCAGCAAGACAGACCTGCGCCAGTGTTTGAACGGCACCTGGAGCTTTGCCTATGCCCAGTCGCCGAAGGAACGGCAGACGGACTTTTATAAGGCGGACTACGATATCGCCGACTTCGATAAGATCCAAGTCCCGGGCCATATCCAGACACAGGGCTATGACAAACGCCACTATATCAATACCATGTATCCCTGGGACGGGCACAGTGAGCTGCGGCCGCCCCATATCGACTGGAACTATGACCCGGTGGCGAGCTATGTGCGCCAGTTCGACCTGGCAGAGGAGCTGGAAGGCAAGCGGGTGTTCCTCTCCTTCCAGGGAGTAGAGACCGCCTTCTATGTATGGCTCAACGGGACCTTTGTAGGCTATGGGGAAGACAGCTTTACGCCCTCCGACTTCGAGGTGACGCAGCTTTTGAAGGATAAAGGGAACCGCCTGGCGGTGGAGGTCTACAAGCGGAGCAGCGCCAGCTGGATCGAGGATCAGGATTTCTTCCGTTTTTCCGGTATCTTCCGGGATGTGTATTTATACGGGATCCCCAAGGCCCATATCTGGGATCTATCCGTACAGGCCGGGACGGAAAATGACTATAGGGACGGAACGCTCCGGATCGACATGGAGCTGCTGGACGGTAGCCTTGAGACAGCGGCCGGGACGGAGTGGGAGACACTCTATGTAAACGCCGTGCTGCAGGACCGTGACGGAAATGTGGTCTGGCAGCAGGAGAAGATCTTACCAGATCGATGTGCCGCCGAAAGCGCAGAGGGAGGCGCTGCCGGAAGGGCTTCCATAAGCGCGAAGATCCCCGCAGTCCGGCTCTGGTCAGCGGAAACGCCTTACCTGTACAACCTCACCTTGACGCTCCAGGACGGGGCAGGGGATGTGATCGAGACCGTACCCCAGACCGTAGGCTTCAGGACCTTTGAGATGAAGGATAAGATCATGCATCTGAACGGGAAGCGGCTGGTGTTTCGGGGCGTGAACCGCCATGAGTTCAATGTGCGCCGGGGCCGTGCCGTCACCAAGGAGGACATGCTGTGGGACATCCGTTTCATGAAGCAGCACAATATCAATGCGGTCCGCACCTGCCATTATCCGGATCAGACCTTGTGGTATGAGCTGTGCGATCAGTACGGGATCTATCTGATCGATGAGGCGAACTTAGAGAGCCATGGATCCTGGCAGAAGATGGGGGCCTGTGATCCCTCCTGGAACGTGCCGGGCAGCCTGCCGGAATGGAAGGACTGTGTGGTGGACCGGGCACGATCCATGCTGGAACGGGACAAGAACCATCCCTCTATCCTGATCTGGTCCTGTGGGAACGAGTCCTATGCAGGGGAGGATATCCTGGCCATGAGCCGGTTCTTTAAGGAGAAGGATCCCACTCGCTTAGTCCATTATGAAGGCGTGTTCTGGAACCGGGACTTCGATCAGATCAGCGATATAGAGAGCCGGATGTACGCTAAGCCGGATGAGATCGCGGCCTATCTGGAGGAGGATCCTGAAAAGCCCTTCATCCTCTGTGAGTACACCCACGCCATGGGAAATTCTCTGGGCGGCATGTGCCATTATACAGAGCTGGAGGACCGTTACCCCATGTATCAGGGCGGTTTTATCTGGGACTATATCGATCAGGCCCTGGTGCGGGAGGACATAGACGGGAAGGAAGTGCTGGCCTATGGCGGCGATTTTACGGATCGTCCCACCGACTACAATTTCTGCGGGAACGGGATCGTCTACGGCACCAGAGAGGCTTCGCCAAAGGCCCAGGAGGTGAAGTTTTTATACCAGGACCTTACCCTGGAGCCAGACCCGGAGAACGGGATCGTGCGGATCCGCAATAAGAACCTGTTCACCGATACCTCCCGTTACAGCTTTGTCTATCGTCTCCTAAAGGATGGGGAGCTGGTAGGTTCCGCTGCTTTTGTGGCGGATGTCGCGCCGGGAGAGACGAAGGAGATCTCGTTAAGTGATGCGGAGGCGCAGGAATTTTATGTGCGGGAGTATGACTATAAAAAAGGGGAGCCCGGCGAATATGCCCACCAGGTGTCGGCTGCTTTAAAGGAAGATGGGATCTGGGCGGAAGCCGGTTTTGAGGTAGCCTTTGGGGAGAAGGTGGTGCTGGTGGAGGCGGACCCTGCAGAGGCTGCAGATCCTGTCCGTGCTTTATCGGGCGCTGTCGGGAGGACGGACGATACGGCTGCTGCTGCCGCCCCTGCTTCCGGATCGGATGCGGTCAAGACGGCAGCTTGCCGGGGACAGGAGTCCGGCATCCGGGCAGGCGGCGCAGCCTTCCGGGTGGTCCACGGCGATGTGAACCTGGGCGTCCATGGGGATGGCTTCTCGGTCCTGTTTTCCAAGGTGGACGGCGGGATCGTATCCCTGTGTTTTGACGGACGGGAGTGGATCACCAGACCGCCTATGCCTACCTACTGGCGGGCCACCACAGACAACGACCGGGGCAACCGGTTCAGCGTCACGAGCGCCATGTGGCTGGCCGCGGATCAGTTCGTCCAGTACGACAACAGCCAGATCCAGATCGAGGAAGCGCCAGATCATGTGACGGTGACCTACACCTACGGGTTGCCGGTGACGCCGGCCACAAAGACCCAGGTGACCTATACCGTCACGGCGGACGGGAAGATCCGGGTGAAGGCACATTTTAAAGGGCAGAAGGGTCTGCCGGAGCTGCCGCTCTTTGGCATGCGGTGGAAGATGGACCACCAGGTGGAGCAGTTCACCTATTATGGGTATGGGCCGGAGGAAAATTACAGCGACCGGGCTCATGGCGCCAGGCTGGGCATCTTTGCCGGGACACCGGAGACCAACCTGTCCCATTATCTGAAGCCCCAGGAGTGCGGGAACCGGACCGGCGTGCGCTGGCTCCGTCTGATGGATCGAAATGGCTGCAAGCTGAAGATCACGGCGGCAGGAAAGCCCTTCTCCATGAGCGTGCTGCCCTACACGGCCCAGGAGCTGGAAAATGCTATGCACATGGAGGAGCTCCCCACTCCAAGCCATTACACTGTGGTCAGCATCCTGGGCGCTCAGCGGGGCGTGGGCGGTGACGACAGCTGGGGCGCACCGGTCCATCCCCAGTACTGCATCAGCGCAGAAGAGGATCGGGATGTGGAGTTTGTGATCGAGAAGGCATGAGATCTGGCCCTATGATCTAAGGGTGAACACAAAGGAGAAAAGGAAGGCGTATAAGTCCTGCAAAGATCCCTGGCAGAGAGATGTCAGGGATCTTTTTCTATGGAGATATCTGGTCGCGATCTTGTCACAGCACCCGCTTCTCCACCAGCGCGATCATCTGATACAGCAGGGCGGAGATGATGCACAGCACTACGATGGAGGTGACCACCAGGGTCATCTGGAAGGTCTGGGAACCGTAGGTGATCAGATACCCCAGACCGGCCCGGCTGGATAAAAATTCCCCGATGATCACGCCCACCAGGCAGAGGCCGATATTGACCTTCATGTTGCTGACGATCAGGGGGATCGAGGAGGGCAGCAGCACCTTGGAGAGCACATCCCATTTCGTCCCGCCCAGAGAATAGATCAGCTTCACCTTATCCGGATCGGTCTGGGAGAAACCGGTGTGGAGGGTCAGGATAGAGCCGAAAAGGGCCACGGAGACGGCGGCCACGATGATCGTCTTCATATCATTCCCCAGCCATACGATCAGGAGGGGGGCCATGGCGGATTTGGGGAGGCTGTTTAGCATCACCAGGTAGGGTTCCAGGACCTCGGAAAGAGCGCGGCAGGCCCACAGGAGCAGAGCTGTGCCCAGGCTGATCAGGATCACCAGAAAAAAGGAGAAGATCGTCTCCAGCAGGGTGATCCCGGTGTGTACAAATAAGCTGCCGTCCCTGGCCATGGAGCAGAAATACCTAAAGATCGCCGTGGGACTGCTGGAGATGAAACTGTCGATCCAGGAAAACCGGGCAGCCAGCTCCCAGAAGGATAGGAAGAGCACAAGGAGCATGGCCCGGGTGGTCGCCACCTGGTGCTTGTGGAGCAGCTGGTTTTCGATAAAATCGCGCTGGGCGGGAGAAATGTCTATAGCCATGTCAAGAGACACGGCCTGTATGGTCCGGGCATGTTGTTTATTTGATGCCGGCTGATGTTTAGTCTGCAGATCCGGAACCTGTGTCATCTGTCCTCAACTCCTTCCATAATAGATTGAAATAGTAGGAAAACTCCAAAGCGTTCCGCCGTTCCATAGGGCTCATCGCGGGCAGGGCTGCAGATGCTCCCGCAGCTGTTGCTGTGCTGCCCGCGCCTTTTCCTCCTGATCTTTGTGCGTATCCCGGCTCAGACGGGGAAGAAAAGGAAAGATCTAAGACCTTTTTTACCCGCGCCGGCCGGGCGGAGAGGATGACGATCCGGTCGGCTACGCTGATCGCCTCCGACAGGTCGTGGGTGACTAAGATCGCGGTCTTTTTGGTCTTGCGGATGATGGAGCTGATGTCGTCGCAGACGGAGAGACGGGTCTGATAGTCCAGAGCGGAGAAGGGTTCGTCCAGCAGGAGCAGGTCCGGTCTTAGCGCGAGCGTGCGGATCAGAGCGGCCCGCTGGCGCATCCCTCCGGAGAGCTGGGAAGGCCGTTTGTCCTGGAAATCCTCCAGGCCGTAGGTCTTTAGCATCTCTTTAAGATACAAGAGATCATCCGGATCCATCCGCTTCCGGATCTCCAGCCCTAGGGATACGTTGGACAGGATGGAACGCCATTCAAAGAGATGGTCCTTCTGGAGCATATAGCCGATGGTGTCCTTTGCCTGCTCTAAGGGCTTGCCATCCAGCAAGATCTCTCCCTCATCCGGTCTGGCTAGTCCACTGAGCAGGGAAAGAAGAGTGGATTTCCCGCACCCGGACGGGCCAACGATGGCGATGTAGCTGCCTGCATCGGCGGTAAACGATATAGCAGAAAGGGCCGGCGTTTCTCCCTCCATGGAATGGTAGGAGTAGCTGACCCTTTTAAGTTCGAGCTTTGGTGTCATAGAGGCCTCCTTTTTTATCTGGTCCTAGTTCATGATATGAAGGAGGCGGGGGAGAGGTTACCGGGAGGGTACCATCTTCGAGGTCGATCCTTTTTAGGCCGATGGCATCTCTAGGCATTTCCATGGCATCGGTAACGCTGTGCCCATCTGTATAGATATCCATATCAGGAACATATACGAGATGATCTGTTCTATCTGGTGTGATGAATGTTGGGTATGCCCGCTTCATGTTTTACCTCTTACTATTACGATCCCCACGTTTTCGATATCCTTTTGGCTGTGGTCTCATTTATCTCGGTATGTCTTGGGATATGTTCAGTGTCATTTCCACGTTTGTAAGGATCATGGTCCCCACCATGTTCTTTGAAACGAAAACCGGCATCTTCAAGTTTTTTATCAGGTCCCTTCGCATCATCCGGTAGTCTCCTTGTATTTCCAATATACACATTTGATGTATATTTGCCGATGATGGATCTCATCCTTATCGCGCCTTGATCTTTTGTCCATCAAAGACTTTGGCCTCCAATATATCCCTGTATATTTTTGGGTTTGCCATGCACGAACTTTGGTCACATGTCAATATACTCCATGCCATTTGCCTGTGACCTGGCTGTCTGACGGTATAGCTTGCTTTACATAGAGAAAAAAAGACTGTCACGCAGATCCGTGAGCAGTCCTTTTGGAGTCGCGGGAGACAGTCGTTCATATAGATCTTGGGTATCGCAGAGTTTTGCAGATCGAGTCAACTGACCAGATCTAAAAACCACCAAGCCAATACAGGCTATGGATTACAATATAAAGAGAGGGAGGAGGGATATCTTTCGTAGATTTTCCCCTTCTGCGAAGTGCAGGATCGAACAGGCCTCAGATGAAAGATAAGGGAGCGTCAACACTTCATGTGTTTTCATCTACGCCATTCTACCACACATTGAGGGAAATTGCTGCATTTTTTTTGATTTTATGTAAATAACAGGGAAATATGATATAAAAATGGGACATAGACCGGATCTTATGGTCAGATCCGGGGTCAAGATCAAAAAGAAAGGAAGGAGAAGAAAACATTATGGCGAGGCATGGAGAGAACATCCGAAAGAGAAAAGATGGGCGATGGGAGGGGCGTTATCTGGTGTACAGCAGGACGAAAGAGAGGAAGATCTACATTTCTGTGTACGGCAGCACCTATAAGGAGGTGAAGGAGAAGATGATCGCCCGACTGGCACAGCGGGAACATCCAGGTCCTTGCCTGGTCTCCCCAGATAGGAACGCAGAGCATATCGGGATCGAGCAGGGGAAAGAGCATGCCGAGGCCGGGCAGGAGCAGAGGTATGCCGAGGCCGGACAAGGACGGAGCTTTATGGGATCTGGGATAGAGCAAGCTCTGATAGGTTCCAAACAGAGGAGGGATCCTACAGGCTCTGGACAAGGGCGAGGGCTTACAGCATCCAGGCAGGCACAAGCTCCTACAGGATCTGGTCAGGGCCAAGGGCATAAAGCGGATAGGCCAGATCGACCAGATAGGATAGGGCCAGGACCAAGAAGATCGCGGGCTGCCAGTTCCGGGCTGGACCCACAGGAACCGGCCGGACCGGAGCAGGCCGTAAGACAGCTCTCGTTCGTGGATATGGCGGAGGAATGGCTGACCACGGTCAAAGCGACCAGGAAACCGTCCACCTATGTAAAGTACAGCACGATCTGTAAACACCATCTGAAAAAAACGTTTGCAGACATGTACATAACGGATATCGATGACATATCCGTGAAAGCGCGGATCGATCCGGCCCTGTCCGCCAGCAGCCAGAAAAGTATCTATTGCGTTCTGAACCAGATCTTACGGTCCACTTCTAAAAAATATCTCCTTGCCCTTCCCGACCTAAAAAGAGATGGGGATGCTGCTCGAAAAAAACCGGTGGAGATCTTAAGCCGGAATGAGCAGAAAAGGCTGTTTCCCTTGTTATACCGCCAGACCACACCATGCAAGATGGCCGTATTGCTCTGCCTCCACACCGGGCTCCGTTTAGGGGAGCTCTGCGCTTTGAAGTGGGAAGACATCGACCTTGAAGACCGGCTGCTGACGGTCAACCGTACCGTGCAGAGGCTGTATGTGGAAGGTCAGCAGACAAAGACCATCCTCTTGGAGACCAGCCCGAAAAGTGAGCGTTCAAAACGGGAGATACCTTTATCAGAGGAAATGATGGAGCTGCTCTTTCGTGTCTGTGATGACCTATCTCGTGATGATAAAGAAAGATACCTTTTTGGCGGAGAAAAGCCTCTGGAGCCCAGGACTCTGCAGAACCATTTTAAGCGGTTCCTGAAAGAGGCGGAGCTTCCGGACAAAAATTTCCACATCCTCCGCCACACCTTCGCCACGAACTGCATCGAGGGAGGCACCGATGTCAGGAGCCTAAGCGAGATCTTAGGACATTCGGATGTGCAGATCACATTGAACCGATATGTACATCCTTCCATGGATACAAAGCGCAGATATATCGAGGATCTTTCTGTGTTTTATGGTCGGATCAGTGGTCAGCCAGAGAACGGATGGGCGGAGAGCATGACAAAGGTCAAGGCAGGGGGGATGGAGCAGACCGAGAAGAGCCGAAGATCGGTTGGGAAATAGAGGGATGTCGTATTCCCATCCCTGGGCTGCCGGTTTGTATCCGTCCTGGACTGCCTT
>CAJUSS010000083.1 GCA_910588895.1 uncultured Lachnospiraceae bacterium | reverse complement strand
AAATATATCATCATGATGCAGGTGATGGATTCCAAAAAGGTCAAGGACCTGGACCGGTTCGTGATGGACCGGCAGGATTACGTGATCGCCAGCGTCCACGGCGACCGATACGCCGGGAACGCTTCCGTCGGCCAGGTCACCGATATGTATGTGAAAGCCCTAGAGGATAAAAAGGTACTGATCCTGGGACATATCGGCCGATCGGGCTTGTCCTTTGATACAGATGCCCTCCTTTTGGAGGCAAAGGCGAGAAATAAACTGATCGAGCTGAACGAGCACAGCTTCGGCCTGGGAAAAGGGGGCTGTATCCCCAAATGCAGGAAGATCGCGGAACGCTGCGCAGAGCTGGGCGTAAAGATCTCCATCGGGACAGACGCTCATATCTCGTACGATGTAGGGAAGTTTGACCATGTCCTCGGGATGCTGGAGGAGATCCATTTCCCAAAGGAGCTGATCGCCAGCCGGGACAAGGAAAGCTTTTTGAAAGCATTGGAAGACAGCGGGGTCGGCGTACCGGAGCTGGACTAATGTGCCGTCTCGTTCAGCCGCCCTGCAGACGGAAGATCCACGTTGCGTCATTGATCTGAAGGCGAACGAGGCAGCACACCAGAGATCGGCGTTATTGAAGACGAAGGAAGGCAGCATCCGCACAGTATCCCTGCCTTAGAGACACTGGCATGGCAGGCTTAAAGCGCCGCCATGGAGGAAAGGGATCAGATAGCAGAAGAGCATAAGGAGGACACAAAAACCCATGGACATCATCGACAAGCTCATACGGGACCATCACCTGTCCCGGGAGGAGTACATCCGCCTTCTGGCCCTGGCAGAGGACCCATCGGCCACAGAACGCCTGAAAGAGGAGGCCTGCCGCCTTCGCCGCCGGTATTACAAAGACAAGGTCTACACCAGAGGACTGATCGAATTTACGAACTATTGCAAGAACGACTGCTACTACTGCGGGATCCGCAGAGGGAACGCCAACGCCAGACGGTATCGGCTGACCAAGGGAGCGATCCTGGACTGCTGCAAAAACGGCTATGGTCTGGGCTTTCGCACCTTTGTGCTGCAGGGCGGGGAGGACGCTTATTTTACGGATGCCCGTCTGGCGGATATCGTCCGGTCCATAAAGGCCGGCTATCCGGACTGTGCGGTCACCCTGTCGGTGGGGGAGAGATCCTATGAAAGCTATGCCCGCCTGCGGGAGGCGGGAGCGGACCGGTACCTGCTGCGCCATGAGACGGCTTCCGAGGGGCATTACGGCAGGCTCCATCCGCCCCAGATGCGTCTGGCAGACCGAAAGGCCTGCCTGTATCATCTAAAAGAGCTGGGGTACCAGGTGGGGGCCGGTTTTATGGTGGGTTCTCCGGGCCAGACGGACCAGGATATCGCGGAGGACCTGCTGTTCTTAAAGGAGCTGGGGCCGCAGATGGTGGGGATCGGCCCGTTCATCCCCCACCACGACACCCGGTTCGCGAAGGAGGCCCCGGGCAGCGTGGAGCTGACCCTGTTCCTCTTATCCGTCATCCGGATCATGCTGCCCAAGGTCCTTCTCCCGGCTACCACAGCTCTGGGGACCCTGGATCCTAAGGGGCGGGAAAAGGGGCTGGAGGCCGGAGCCAATGTGGTGATGCCCAATCTCTCTCCCGTAGAGGACCGGAAAAAGTACGATCTGTATGATCATAAGATCTGTACCGGCGAGGAGGCGGCAGAGTGCAGAGCGTGTTTGGCCAGGCGTGTGGAGGCTGTGGGCTATCGGATCGCAGAGGAGCGGGGGGATGCCCGGACTTGATATTTATGCAGGATCGTGATATATTATCCAGAAACAGGGATGCAGGACAGGACTGCGGGCCAAGGCATCGGCCGGAATACAGACTGGATCCCGATCAGAACACAGGCCGGATGCCCACTGGATCGCCGACTGGATAAGGGACAGAAAAGAGAACAAGATAGACAGGCTGAAGAGCAGGAGGGAACAGAAGAGATCATGGTAAAGCAATGGGATGTTACCATACCGGAGCTGACAGGGGACGAGGCGCGGGGCGCATACGTCTACCTGCCGGAGTCCTATGCATATGAGCCGGAAAGGCGGTATCCGGTCTTATATATGTTTGACGGGCACAATGTTTTTTTTGACGAGCATGCGACCTATGGGAAGAGCTGGGGCATGAAGGAGTATATGGATGCTACAGGGACCCAGGTGATCATCGCCGCCGTAGAATGTAACCACAGCCCCGACCACGGGCGGATCAAGGAGTATTCCCCCTTTTCCTTCCATGATCCCAAGCTTGGCAGGATGCCCGGTCTTGGGAAAAAGACCATGGACTGGATGGTGGGATCCTTTAAGAAGGAGATCGACGCAGAGTACCGCACACTGGCGGACCGGGAGCATACCTGGATCTCGGGCAGCTCCATGGGCGGATTGATGAGCGTGTACGCCCTGATGGAATATGGCCACATATTTGGCAAGGCGGCGGCCCTCTCCCCGTCCCTCTGGATCATGGCAGGACAGGTGGAGGACATGGTCCGCCGGGCAAAGGTCAGGCCGGGCACGGTCCTTTACATGGACTACGGCTCGGAGGAGATGGGCGACCACAACAATATGCAAAAGGCCTTCGGGCGGACAGTGGCTCTTATGATCGAAAAGGGCGTGATGTTAAACTGCAGGCTGATCCCCGGAGGGACCCACTGTGAGGCCAGTTGGGAGAAGCAGATCCCGTTTTTTATGGAGACGCTGCTGTATGGGAGCCGGTGAGCGCCCGTCAAGGTCGTGGAAGCCTGCGCATGTCTGGCGGGCACGGAGGCGTGCGGAGCGCCCTGTGAGGGTGAAGACGCACGGGCTGCTCACGATGAAGATCCGCCGCCGGGCGCATGGAGGCTGGCGAGAGCGTTTGGATAAGGAGAGAGCGATATGGAAACACGATATTTTAAACAATACAGTTCAGCCCTGAACCGAGACATGGAGTGTAAGGTCTACGGGCATAAGGGGAGACCGGTCTTGTTCATCCCCTGCCAGGATGGCCGGTTCTTTGACTTTGAAAATTTTAAGATGACCGACGCCTGGAGGCCATGGATCGATCCCGGCGAGGTGATGGTGTTCGCGGTCGATACGGTAGATAAGGAGACTTGGTCCAACAAGCGGGGAGATCCGGGCTGGCGGATCTGGCGCTATGAGCAGTGGATCCAGTATATCACCGATGAGATGGTCCCCTTTATCCGGTGGATGGTCAATGAGAAAAACGGCTGGGACGGCTATCCGCAGGTGATCGTTTTCGGATGCAGCCTGGGCGCCACCCACGCCGCCAACCTGTATTTCCGCCGTCCGGATCTGTTTGACGGTCTGCTGGCCTTGAGCGGCATCTATACGACAGAATATGGCTTCGGCTCCTTCATGAACGATCTGGTCTACAATAATTCTCCGGTCCATTATCTGGCCAATATGCCGGAGGATCACCCGTACATCGGACTGTATAACCTGAAAAAAGCGGCTATATGTGTAGGGCAAGGATCCTGGGAGATCCCGGACTCCACCCGGCAGCTCCATTCGATCCTGCAGAGAAAGGGGATACAGGCCTGGGTGGATTATTGGGGCTATGACTGCAGCCATGACTGGTCCTGGTGGTTCAAGCAGGTGGACTACTTTGTACCTTATGTGCTGGGGAAGAGCGGCGAATAGAGCGCCGGCCGGACGATGGATCTTCACGGCCAGGTCACGGGCTGAAGAGATAGAGGTATTGTAAGGAACAGTAAGGAAAGACAAGATAAGAAAGAATAAGAGGAAGAGTCATGAAAAACGTCGTATTTATTTCCCCCAATTTCCCCACCAATTACTGGCAGTTCTGCTTTCATCTGAAGGAGAACGGCATGAACGTGCTGGGCATCGGCGATCAGCCTTATGAGGAGCTGGCACAGAATGTGCGGGACAGCTTAAACGAGTATTATAAGGTCAGCAGCCTGGAAAACAGCGACGAGGTGTATCGCGCGGTGGCCTTTTTCATCTTTAAATATGGCCGGATCGACTGGCTGGAATCCAACAACGAGTACTGGCTGGAGCGGGATGCGAAGCTGCGGACGGATTTCCATATCACCAGCGGATTCCAGGAGGAGGATGTGCCGCGGATCAAATATAAATCTAAGATGAAAGCGTACTATGCCAAGGCGAAGATCCCTACGGCCCGGTATCATATGGTGGATGATCTGGAAGGATGCAGGACCTTTATCCAGGAGGTGGGCTATCCGGTGATCGTGAAGCCGGATAACGGCGTTGGCGCTTCCCACACCTATAAGCTCGGGGACGAGGAGCAGTTAAAGCGCTTCCTGGAGGGGAAAGAGGAGGATATCCCTTACATCATGGAGGAATTCATCGACGCGGAGGTGAACTCCTACGACGCGATCATCGACTCCAAGGGCGAGCCTATGTTCGAGACCGGCAATGTGACCCCCTATTCAATCATGGATATCGTGAACAATGAGGACAATTCGCTCTACTATATCGTAAAGCATCTGGCGGATGATACCCGCAAGGCAGGCCGCGCCGCGGTGAAGAGCTTTGGGGTGAAGAGCCGTTTTGTACATTTTGAGTTTTTCCGCCTGCTGAAGGACCAGCCGATCGGCAAGAAGGGCGACGTGGTGGCATTGGAGGTCAATATGCGCCCCTGCGGCGGCTTTACCCCGGATATGATCAACTACGCCCACAGCACCGATGTGTATAAGATCTGGGCGGATATGGTGGCCTTTGACCGGTCTACCAAGCCGGTGGGGGCCCATGAGTACTGTGCCTTCGTGGGGCTGCGGGACGGAAAGGACTTTGTCATGAGCCACGAGGATATCATGGCCAAGTACGGCAGCCAGATCAAGATGGCCGACCGCATCCCCGATGTGCTGGCCGGCGCTATGGGCAACCGGATGTATGTGGGGGCCTTTAAGACGAAGAAGGAGCTGGACACCTTCTATAAGGACCTTTTGGAGGTACGAAAAGGCTGACCGGGTCGGTATGTGGCGGTGAGCAGAAGGGCAGCAGAAGGGCAGCAGGCCTGCTGCCTGGCGGTCGAGAAGCGTGACACAGACAGAGCGAGAAAAAAGGAAGATGGTCGTGCATAAGGGCATGACCATTTTTTTGTGGCGGGAGACGGATAAAAATAAGTTGTCATTTCCTTTTCTTCTAGCTATAATGATAGCAGCGAAACACGGCGAGAAGAGCGAGGAGTACAGAAGGACAGGAGCATGTATACATGATCGCATTTGTAAAAGGACCGCTGGTCCAGATCGAAGAGGATATGGTAGTAGTGGAGGCCGGGAGCGTGGGCTTAGAGGTCCGGGTCCCGCTGTCGGTCTTAGAGCGGCTCCCGGCCCTGGGGCAGACCGTCACGCTCTATACCTATTTCCAGGTGAAGGAGGACGGTATGAGCCTCTACGGCTTTTTGGACCGCCAGGACAAGGCCGTGTTCAAGCAGCTCCTGGGGGTGAACGGCGTTGGGCCCAAGGGGGCGCTGGGCATCCTGTCCGCTCTCCGTCCGGATGACCTCCGGCTGGCGATCTTATCCGGGGATGCCAAGGCGATCTCCAAGGCGCCCGGCATCGGCGCAAAGACGGCTCAGCGGGTGATCTTAGACCTTAAGGACAAGGTCTCCATGGAGCAGGTGACAGAAAGCTGGATGCTGGCGAATGGCGCCGGTCAGCCGAAAACGGCAGGGGAGGCCGGCGGGGCCGGTCTTTCAGGCGCGGCGGGTGAGGCGGTCCAGGCATTGACCGCCCTGGGCTATACCAATATGGAAGCGGCGAAAGCGGTGAAGAAGGTGGAGCTGAAGGAAGGGATGACCGCGGAAGAGGTGCTGAAGGCGGCTTTGAAGCATCTTTCTTTTTTGTAAGAGGGGATTTTTCGCAGGGCGATGTGTCCGATGCAGGATACCGCATGTTTTCAGTGCCTGCCCGAACAAGGGACTGCCAAAGCTGCGGGTGCGGCTGCTATACGAGATGGTGCGAAAAGGAAAATGTTTTTGGGTACATATACAGCATCATGATATTTTCATAGATAGGAAAGTGACAACAGTATGGGAATGGATAAGGAACGGCGGATCATCTCGACAGATGTGACACCGGAGGAGCAGAAGCTGGAGAACAGCCTGCGGCCTCAGCTTTTGAAGGATTATATCGGACAGGAGAAGATCAAGACCAATTTAAAAGTCTATATCGACGCGGCCAAGTCCAGAGGGGAATCTCTGGACCATGTGCTGTTCTACGGACCGCCGGGACTGGGAAAGACCACTCTTTGTGGGATCATCGCCAATGAGATGGGGGTGAACATGAAGGTGACCTCCGGCCCCGCGATCGAGAAACCAGGGGAGATGGCGGCGATCTTAAATAACCTCCAGGAGGGGGATGTGCTCTTTGTAGATGAGATCCACCGTCTGAACCGGCAGGTGGAGGAGGTCTTATATCCGGCGATGGAGGATTACGCGATCGATATCATGCTGGGAAAGGATTCCTCCGCCCGGTCCATCCGTTTAGAGCTGCCACGGTTCACATTGGTTGGAGCCACCACCAGGGCCGGACTCCTCACCGCGCCACTAAGAGACCGGTTCGGCGTGGTGCAGAAGATGGAGTTTTACACGCCAAAGGAGCTGGAGAAGATCATCCTCCGTTCCGCCAAGGTCCTGGATGTGGAGATCGAAAAAGAAGGAGCCGCGGAGCTGGCCCGCCGCTCCAGAGGCACGCCCCGGCTGGCGAACCGTCTCCTGAAACGGGTCCGTGATTTTGCCCAGGTCAAATACGACGGCGTGATCACCAGAGAGGTCACCGATTTTGCTTTGGATATCCTGGACGTGGATAAGCTGGGCTTAGATCAGAACGACCGGAGCATCCTGCTGGCCATGATCGACCGGTTTGGCGGCGGTCCCGTAGGGTTGGAGACCCTGGCGGCTTCCTTGGGGGAGGACGCGGGCACTTTGGAGGACGTATATGAGCCCTATCTCTTGATGAACGGCCTGATCATGCGCACCCCCAGAGGCCGGGTGGCTACGGAGAACGCATACCGCCATCTGGGGCGGGAGCGGGCGTGAAAGTTGTCCGCATTTGGGTATAGCAGAGAGATCTACGAAAGACTTGATGGACATGATCCATAGTTGAGAAAGGGTACAGATATGCTGCTCGCAGATATGCATGACTATAGAAAAGGCTATAAAAAGCATTTTGTATCATATAAACATCTGAAAAGTGAAAACGCAGATGTAGACAGCAGGAGGTTATTGTTGATCTACAGTGTGGAATGTGGATTAAAATATAAGCTGTTAGATAAATGGCATATAAAGGATCCGAGAAAGATCTTAGATGGTGGAGACGAAAGGAAAAGAGCGATCTTAACAACGCATAACCTGGATAAGATCCTAAAAGAACTTGGCCAGGAGGGGATCTTTAAATTACCTGCACTTAAAACGATACATAGTGATCTGGTGTCATCGGAAGCATATCATCAGCTTTATCGTTATTGTATCAAGATACAAGAAAAGGGGAAGGATAAAGAGGAGAGATTGGAGGATGTTTTAAAGGACATCGCGAGTTGGATCGGGGAGGGGATGTAGATAGATGCAGGGATCTGTATGGGAGAGTGGGGAAAGAAGCTTTTTCTTGTATACATGGAAAGATGTTGAAAGGGCCTTTCTATTAAATAAAGATAAGTGGGAAAATGTGATCCTTGATGTGGAGATATATGCAGATGAGATCTATATCTATCTGAACAAAGAGTTGGCGGTTGACTCGAAGATAGAAGATATCTTACATGGCTTTTTGGGAGAACGATATGACCATGAGGGTAAAAAGATCTGGTTGGCCTTGCCGGATGGGGCTCTGGATGTTGTTTTTGAAGAAGGGGAAGAAGAAAAGCGGCAAGATGTGGTGATGCCGCTATTTCAAAATATATTATATCAGAGATCGGCATATCAGACAGAGATGTTGGAGAAGGAATTGCCAGGAGCGCCGGTACTTGCATTTCATTCTTATAAAGGCGGAGTAGGACGCACACTGTCTCTGTTAGCTTTTGTCAAAGCATGGTCTGCACTCAATGATCCGAAAAATAAGAAAAAGCTTCTCATCGTAGATGCGGATCTGGAGGCTCCTGGCATCACTTGGCTGACAGCAGGGGAGGCAGAAGAGGGATTTAGCTTTTTGGATCTTCTGGAAGTGATACAGGAAAAAGATGACATCGATGAAATGATCCGATCGACAGCAGATAAGGTCTCAAGATCGATCATCAAGGTTGAAACGGAAAAAAGCATGGTCGAGCATATCGTTTTGCCGGCCTATCGTTATATAGAACAGTTATTGGATATGTATGCAAGTCCAGAAAGCCTTGCGCAAAGTTATGATAAAAAATATGTTTTGGCAGAAGTACTGTCGAGATTAGGAGAAACGGTAGATGCAGACCTTGTATTGGTGGATCTGCGCGCGGGATTGAGCGGGCTATCCTCACCTTTGTTATTCGATCCGCGAGTGAAAAAATATCTGGTCACATCAACGTCTTATCAATCCGTTAAGGGTACAGAGCTTATATTGGAGCAATTGAACAAAGGGTTGCCATTAAATGAAAATTCAAAGATACCGGAGATCTTATTGACCATGGGGCCGGAAGGGCTGGATACCACGGATATCATCAGTAAGCTGGTCGCTGTTTACGATCGATCGAAAACGGATGAAAACATGTCGATCACGGATGATATCGTGACCGAACTCCCATTTGCAAGTGAACTTGTACATTTGACATCTTTACAGAAGATAATGAAAAATCTAAATGGGAGAGATTTTTATAAAAACATAGAAAAGATCGTCCAAAGTAGTTATATCCCTCAAAAAGAGGTGCAACAAACCGAAAATAGGATAGACAGGGAGCAGGTGATACGGAACCTCCATGCTTTTGCCAAAAAGCAGATCACTGCAGAAGGAAACGGCGCCCTTGAAGTGCTGATGACCGATACGATCAAGAACCTGATCCGGAAATATGATAACAGCATCCCTAACACAGTGATCATGGGTGCAAAAGGTGCAGGAAAGACCTTTTTATATAGAGAGATATTGAGAGGCCGGTCTTGGGAAAGATTTGTTGCAGATATAGATAAAAAAGAGGTTAAGAAAGCAGAAGGGACAGACCGGTCTGTCTTAACAGTCCCGCTGCTCGCATCGAGTAATGCGGTTGGTTTTCATTCGATCATCGAAGATGCCATACAAAATTGGAATGATCATGGTTTACATGGGAAGATAAAAAATTCTGTCTGCACAGATAATAAAGATATCTTATTGCGATATATAAGAGAAGACCATGATCCTTTAGAGTGGAAAAGTATCTGGCAAAAAGTCATCTTAAATACGTTTCAAAATGCCTATCCGACACTGGAAGAGTTGGATGACGACCTAAAAGAGAAACGGATAGGGCTTGTATTTTTGATCGATGGTCTAGAGGAGATATTTTCTCGAACGATCGCTTCAGAGACCGAGAAAAAAGCGATAATGGTATTATGCCGAGATATGATCAATGAGATAAAGACAAAATATGAAGCTCTGGGACTGATGGTATTTATAAGAAAAGATATGGTGCGCGATTCGATAACTGTAAATTTTGAACAATTTAATTCTTTATACGACCCTATGGAATTAAAATGGTCAAGTACAGAGGCGTTAAGGCTGGTGATCTGGATGGTCAGTCAGGTCGTTCCGGACTTTTATCACGAAGATGTGGCGATCGAGATGGCATCGAGAGAGATGATCGACCATACTCTGAATGGATTATGGGGGATCAAGCTAGGCAGAGCAACATCGAATGAGGCAAACTCTTCAAGATGGATCTTAGCGGCATTGTCGGATTTTAACGGGCAATTACAGGCCCGCGATATGATCCGATTTTTAGAAAAAGCTACCATAGATCCTGGGAAAACGATCTATCCTGACCGCTACCTGATGCCGACAGAGATCAAAAAGGCAGTATCGGATTGCTCGAATGGGAAGATAAGTGAGATCAGACAGGAGATAAAGGCGCTCGGCCCGATACTGGACAGATTAGAGCGTGCGCCTGCCGAAAAAAAGGTGCTGCCATTCCACAGTGATACATTTGATCTTACACAAGCTGAGGAAAAGCTCATGAAACAGGAGGGATATCTAAGGATAGAAAATGATAGATATTATCTGCCGGAGATAATAAGACATGCTTTGAAATTTAAATATGGAAAGGGTGCAAGGCCGAAAGTACTTTCACTATTACTTCGATAGATCCAGTGTGGCGATCCGTCGATCTATGTTATAGATCCAATGAGCTACATCCTGTCGGCCTGTAAAATATAGGGGTTTTTGCTGGAGATAAAGTGCGTTTTTATCTTGCCATTTTTCCCTGCATCGATTATACTTGATAATGAGCAGCACTATACCAAGCTGCACAGATGACAAGAGAAGAGAAAACAGGCTCCGAGATGAGGAGAGATAAAAGTGGATCTTAAGAAAAATTATGCGGAAGTTTTGATAGATGGAAAGATATATACCATAGGCGGGGCAGAGGATATCAGCTATATCCAGAGGGTGGCGGACCATGTGAACCGCAAGCAGATGGAGCTGCGCAGCCAACCCGGTTTTTTAAAGCAGAAGGATGACTATCAGATCGTCATGCTCCAGATCAATCTGGCGGATGACTATTTTAAGGCCAGGGAGATGGCCGAGCTTTTGAAGCGGCAGAAGGAAGAGACCGAGCGGGATATCTATGGGATCAAGCATGAGCTGATCAATACGCAGATGAAGCTGGAGGAGGCCCAGGCCAGGATCTTGGAGCTGGAGAGCGCTCTCCAGGATAAGGAGCGCAGGACGAGACAATCCTCCAGACGGGCATCCGGACAGAACATAGGCCCTACGATCTGGCAGGGCACGGATTCGGTGGCCCGGCAGATATCCGAGCCGGAGGTGGGCTTATCCCTGATGCAGTCAGCGGCTACAGCCTCGGAGCCGGAGTTTTTGAAGGGTGAGGCTTTGGCAGAAGATATGGAGACGGTACAGGAAGACAAGCATTGGGATAAGGACGAGATGGAGAAGCAGAAGGCGATCCAGGCGGCCAAGGCGGCTACGGAGCGGCTTTTGAGCGATCGGACGGCCCAGCAGAGCAGAGGCCGTCAGACAAGAAGGTGACTGGAGGGGTGTCTCAGCAGTGAGACATCCTTTACTTGGTTTTGCGGGAAGGTTTAGAGCAAAAGGAAAGAAGATAAGGAAAGAGCATGGGGATGGACATGGAGAAGGACACGGGAAGGACCGGGCGGATCGAGCTGCTGGCTCCGGCTGGTTCGTATGAGAGCATGAAAGCGGCTTTTGCCGCGGGGGCAGACGCAGTCTATATCGGCGGCAGCCGTTTCGGTGCCAGAGCTTACGCGGATAACCTGGAGGAGGACAGGATGTGCCAGGCGATCGACTATGCCCATCTCCATGGACGGCGGCTGTATATGACGGTGAACACCTTGTTCAAGGAGCGGGAGCTGAGGGAGCTCTACAGCTATCTGGAACCCTACTATAAGCGAGGGCTGGATGGAGCGATCGTCCAGGATCTGGGGGCTATGGCGTTCATGAGGGAGCATTTCCCGGGGCTGCCACTCCATGCCAGTACCCAGATGACGATCGTAGGCGTGAACGGAGCCAGGAAGTTAAAGGAGCTGGGCGCCAGCCGGATCGTGATCGCCAGGGAAGCGTCCTTGGAGGAGATCCGCCAGATCAAGAGTCAAGTGGACATAGAGATCGAGAGCTTCGTCCATGGAGCGCTGTGCTACTGCTATTCCGGACAATGCCTGATGAGCAGCCTGATCGGAGGGAGGAGCGGCAACCGGGGACGGTGCGCCCAGCCCTGCCGTCTGCCGTATACTGTGTTGGACAGGTGCGGCCTGGACGGCAGCAAAAGTCCGGATAGAAGATCTAAAAAAGCTAAACGAGAAAAGGCGCAGTATGTCCTCAACTTAAAAGACCTGTGTACATTGGATATCCTTCCCCAGATCATAGAGGCAGGGGTCTGTTCGCTGAAGATCGAGGGGCGCATGAAGAGTCCCCGCTATACGGCCGGGGTGGTGAGCATCTACAAAAGCTATGTGGACCGCTATCTGGCCCGGGGCGGCAGGGACTGGCAGGTGGATCCGGCGGATAAGGAGCGTTTGCTGGGCCTTTTTGACCGGGGCGGCTTTACAGAAGGATATTATGGGCAGCACAATGGCCGGGACATGGTGTCTCTGGGAGAAAAGCCGGCTTTCCGGAAGGAAGACCAGGGGTTTTTGGCCTGGCTGGATAAGGCGTATATCGAGAAAGAGCTGCAGAGACCGATAGAGGGGAAGGCGGTCCTGGAGCCGGGAAAAGAAGCCAGTTTGACCTTGCGGATGACAGATGGAGATGGAAAAGAGCGGGCGGTCACAGTCTATGGACAGATGGTGCAGAAGGCGGTGAGCCAGCCTTTGTCCAGGGAAAAGGTGGAAAAGCAGCTGGGAAAGACGGGGAACAGCCCGTTTTATCTCACCAGCCTGGACGTTTCGATCGCCGGAGATATCTTTATGCCGATACAGGCCTTAAATGAACTGCGCCGGATGGGGCTGAAAGCTCTGGAAAAGGCGATATTGGAAGAAAAGCGGCCGCACATCTCAAAAGCAGAAATAAAAACATCGGAAGCAGTACAAGCTAAGGATGAGGACAAAAGACCTTCCGGACAGGAGGCGGCGTCTGTGCTCCTGGCGGCCTCTCTTGAGGAAAGAGAGCAGCTTGCCCCTGCACTGGCAGATCCAGATGTGGATGAGATCTATATCGATGCGGACGGATACCCGGCAGGCTGCTGGGCGGATGTGGCGGATGCCTGCCATCAGGCCGGTAAGAGATGCCGCCTGATGCTGCCCCACATCTTCCGGCAGGAGGCTGCCCGATATTTTCACGCAAAGAAAAAGGAGTGGCTGGAGGCTGGCTTTGACGGCGCGGTGGTGCGTGACCTAGAAGGATCAGGCTGGTTAAAGGAGCTTGGGAGAGAGGCCATAGGAGGAACACAAGGGGCGATCTTGGATCATTCCCTCTATACCTGGAACCATCTGGCAGCGCAGGTGCTCTTGGAGGAGGGTCCGGAGCGGATCACAATGCCTGTGGAGCTGAACATCCATGAGCTTTTGGAGATGGGCTGTGCCGGTCAGGAGCTTTTAGTGTACGGGGCACTGCCTATGATGGTGTCTGCCCAGTGCGTTCGAAAGACCATCGGCGGCTGTATCCGTGAAAGAGGAGGCCGTGGCGGGGCGGGGCCGGATGAAAGGATATCGGTCTTAAAAGACAGGACTGGCAAGGAGATGCCGGTAAAGAGCCACTGCACCTTCTGCTACAGCACGATCTACAACGCCAGCCCTCTGATGCTCCTGGGACTGGAGGAGGAGGTCAAAAAGCTCCGTCCGTCCGCCCTGCGGCTGCAGTTCACGACGGAAACTCCCCAGCAGGTAGGGCGATGCCTGCGGGCTTATGCGGACAGCTTCCGGTACGGCCGTCAGGCAGATCCTCCATGTAAGGAGTTTACCAGAGGGCATATGAAGCGAGGCGTGGAATGACCGGTGAGGAAGATCTTCGGCAGACCGGCCCGTATGATCGGTAAAAATGGACGAAAGGAGGCGGGGTGAGGCTATTTTAAGGCCCTGCAAGCGTTTATGATCGATATCATCATCGAAACCTCAAAATACCTCATGATCCTCCTGATAGGATGCTACACCTATTTTAATTTCCGCTTCTTTTCCCTGCCGGATCTTAAGCGGAAGCGCACCCTGTGCTCCAGGCAGATCCAGGCCATGTTCATGATCCATCTGCTGGCCTATCTGATCATCTACTTAAAGACCGGGGACGAAAAGGTCCTGGCCTTTTATGGGGTCCAGGTGCTCTTTTTTCTGCTATACATCTATCTGTCCCGGCTGTTTTACCGCAATGTGTCCCGGCTTTTGGTGAACAATGCCTGCATGCTGCTGTGCGTGGGCCTGATCATGCTCACCAGGATCTCCTTTGACAAGGCGGTCCGCCAGTTTGCCGTCATCGTGGCCTCGGCGGTGATCACCTGGATCGTTCCCTGCATCATCGACCATGTGTGGCAGCTGAGCCGGGGGGCCTGGTTCTACGGGATGGCGGGGCTCATCCTGCTCTTTGTGGTCTGCATCGTGGGAAATACCACCTTTGGCGCACAGCTGTCCCTAAAGATCCATGGCCTTTCCTTTCAGCCCTCGGAATTTGTGAAGCTGACCTTTGTCTTTTTCACCGCGGCCATGTTCTATCGCTCCACCAGCTTCAGATCTGTGGCGGTGACCACCCTGGTGGCGGCGGCCCATGTGATCATCCTGGTGGTCTCCAGGGACTTGGGAGGAGCGCTCCTGTTCTTCATCACCTATCTGTTCATGCTGTTCATCGCCACCTCCAACTGGCTGTATCTGGGAGGCGGGCTGCTGTCAGGCTGCAGCGCGGCTTTTTTGGCGTATTCCCTGTTCCCGCATGTGCAGACCCGGGTAGCGGCCTGGGCAGATCCATGGTCGGATATCGATAACAAGGGCTACCAGATCGCCCAGTCCCTCTTTGCCATCGGCACAGGCGGATGGTTTGGCATGGGGCTGTACCGGGGCATGCCCTACATGATCCCGGTGGTGGAAAAGGATTTCATCTTTGCGGCGATCTCCGAGGAGCTGGGGGGGTGCTTTGCCCTGTGCGTGCTGCTGATCTGCGTGGGCTGCTTTTTGCAGTTCATGATGATCGCGGGGAAGATGCAGGCGGTCTTCTTTAAGCTGATCGCCTTTGGCTTAGGGGTGGTCTATATCGTCCAGGTGATCCTGACCGTGGGCGGCGTGATCAAGTTCATCCCTTCCACCGGGGTCACGCTGCCTTTTGTCAGCTACGGCGGCAGCTCGCTCCTGAGCACCTTCATCCTTTTCCAGGTGATCCAGGGGCTTTATATCTTAAAACAAAACGAAGAGGAAGAATATGAAGAAGGCTGATCCGAACCCCAAAGCCAACCGGTCGATCTTATTTCTGACCTATTCGGTGCTGGCTGTGCTGGTGGGGATGATGGCATATTTTGGATATTTTCTCCAGGCGGAGAGTGAAGATGTGATCAATAACCCCTACAATAAAAGGCTGGAGCGCTTTTCCGATCAGGTCTTAAGAGGAGCGATCTTGAGCGATGACGGTCAGGTGCTGGCGGAGACGGTGGTGGGGGAAGATGGGGAGGAGCTGCGGATATATCCCTTTGGCGCCCTCTTTGCCCATGTGGTGGGCCATTCTTCCAAGGGAAAGACCGGTCTGGAGGCCCAGGGGGATTTTTATCTCCTGTCCAGCCATGTGGGCCTTCTGGAGAAGGTGTTTGATGAGATCGCAGGCATGAAGGACCCTGGAGATGACCTGGTGACCACATTGGATGTAGGGCTGCAGCAGGTGGCTTATGCTGCCTTGGGAGAGCGAAAGGGGGCGGTGGTCGCGATCGAACCGGATACCGGAAAGATCTTAGCTATGGTCTCCAAGCCGGACTACGATCCCAACCCCTTTAGCCTGGATGCGGCCTGGGAGGGGATGCTGTCGGAGGAAAATGACCAGGCCCAGCTCTTAAACCGGGCCACCCAGGGCTTATACCCGCCGGGGTCTGTATTTAAGATCGTGACGGCATTGGAGGCGATGCGGGAGGATCCGGCGGGGTATGGGGCCTATCAGTTCGGGGCGGGCGTCCAGCTCCCGAAACATAAGCAGATGATTATGACCGTAAAGGAT
>CAJUSS010000082.1 GCA_910588895.1 uncultured Lachnospiraceae bacterium | reverse complement strand
GGCGGCGGTCATGTGAGGGCAGCTGGCTGTACCATGTCCGGCAGCATCTATGATGTGATCAATAACCTTTCCGGGCATATCGAGAGGCAGTTGAAGGAGCTGGAGGCCACATGTACCACGGAGTGATCGACATATACAAGGAACCAGGCTTTACCTCCCACGATGTGGTGGCAAAGCTGAGAGGGATCCTGAGACAGAAGAGGATCGGCCACAGCGGGACGCTGGACCCGGCAGCGGAAGGTGTCCTTCCGGTGTGCCTGGGGCAGGGGACCCGCTTAGCCGATATGATGGCGGACCGGGATAAGACCTATGAAGCGGTCCTGCTCTTAGGCGTGGAGACCGATACGCAGGATATGACCGGGCAGGTCTTATCCCGGCATCCGGTAGATGTGACGGAAGAAGAGGTACGCCAGAAGGCGGCCTCTTTTGTCGGTAGATATGAGCAGATCCCGCCCATGTATTCGGCGCTGAAGGTCAATGGAAAGAAGCTCTACGAGCTGGCCCGCGCCGGAAAAGAGGTGGAGCGGAAGGCCCGCCCGGTGGAGATCCTTGCGCTTTCGGTGGACTGGGTGGACCTGCCCCGGGCGGGCCTCACCGTGACCTGCTCCAAAGGGACCTACATCCGGACCCTGTGCCATGATCTGGGGCAGGCCTTGGGCTGCGGCGGGGCGATGGAGCATCTAAAGCGGACTAGAGTGGGACGCTTTAGCTGGCAGGAGGCTTACACCCTTTCCCAGATCGAGGCGCTGCGGGATGAGGGAAGGATCGGGGAGATCCTCATCCCCATCGAGGAGATGTTCCACGGTCCCAAGGCCATCGCAAGCCCAATGGGGGACAAGCTTGTGCTGAACGGGAATCCGGTCCGTGAGAGGGACTTTGCCTGTGTGGAGGAAGCGGATACTTTCCAGGAAGGGCCAGAGCATACCGAGCAGGCCGCCGGACAGCATCGGCAGATCCAGGCCCCTCCACGGGTCCGGCTCCCCAAGAAGGGCCTGGTGCGCGTCTACTCCAGCCGCCGGGAGTTTTTGGGGGTTTATGAGTACGACGGGAGCAGAGACTGGTGGAGACCGAAAAAAATGTTCCCGAGGGAGACAGAAGGACTATGATCCATATCGAAAAAACAAGAGATTTCCAGATCAAAGAGCCGACCGTGGTGACCATAGGGAAATTTGACGGCAGACATTTGGGGCATCAGAAGCTGATCGGCCGGATGATGGAGATCAAAAAGGAGTACGGCTATAAAGCGGCGGTGTTCACCTTCAGCGTGGCCCCGGCCGACCTGGTGCAGGGGAAGAGCCACACGGTGATCACCACGAACCAGGAGCGGCGGAACAATCTCAAAAAGGTCGGGATCGACTATCTGATCGAATATCCCTTTACCCGGGAAGCAGCCCACATGGAGGCGGAGCAGTTCGTAAAAGAGATCTTGATCGGCCGGATGGGGATGAAGGCGATCGTGGTGGGGCCGGACTGCGGCTTTGGCTATAAGCGGTCAGGGGATGCCGCCCTTTTGGAAAAGCTGTCCGGGACGTATGGCTACCATCTGGAAGTGATCGAGAAGCGGAAGGACGAGGACCGGGATATCAGCAGCAGCTATGTCCGGGAGGAGCTGGATAAAGGAGAGATCGAGAAGGCCAATGCCCTTTTAGGCGAACCCTATTCCATCCACGGCCAGGTGGTCCACGGGAACCACATCGGCGAGCAGGTCCTGGGCTTTCCCACCGCCAACCTGCTGCCGCCGGGGGAAAAGCATCTGCCGCCCTTCGGTGTCTATGTATCCAGGGTGCTGATCCAGGGCCGATACTACGGCGGCATCACCAACATCGGCAGAAAGCCTACGATCAAGACCAAGGACGGGGTCAGCCCCATAGGCGTGGAGACCTTTATCTTTGACTACGAAGGCGATCTGTACGGTCAGGAGATCGAGGTAGGCCTCCTGCACTTTGTCCGTCCGGAGAGGAAGATGGCAGGCCTTGAGGAGTTAAAGGAGCAGATCGGGAAGGATAAGGACTTTGGGAGAGCATTCTTGGAAGAAAAAGGGAAAAAAGAAGGCTGGCGTGCATAGAGCAGGCCGGCCTTCTTCCATAGGAAAGGTAAGTCCATAGGAACATGCTCCTATGCTTTCTGCAAGATCCCTTGGCAGAGACAGGTCAGGAGAAACGATCCCTCTCCGGGGGGGCGGCCTTTGGGAGGAAGGGGTACAATTCCTCGTAAGCCTCCTCCTGCGCGTCGCTCTGGGGCGGTGTCGGGATCAAGCCGGTGCAGTCCCCGGCGGAACAGACCGGTCCCTCCAGATCGTGGAATTCCCGATGGAAGCCCATCTCCCCCACATCCTTTGCAGAGAGCCCGTCTCCCTGCGCCTTGTTCCAGGTCTTCTCTGTTTTTTTGGCATGTCTTTTTTGTTCTTGGATTTGTTCTTGGCTCTTCATGATGATCACCTCAGGTTTAGTATGGGACTTGGCAGACTTTTTATACTGGCGATCTATGAAAATGATGAAAAACACCAGCCTTATGGCTGGCGTTCCAGGGTTCATCGTTCCGGTGTTGTCGATCTGAGAGAGCGATCCGACCTCATCGATATCCTTTGCGGTCTCAGGATCTGTGCTCCTTACATGATCTTTATGATCTCGCGACGAGGTGTTTTACATCTATCCACCTCTCATGCACCTTTCGTATAAAAATATGATGGCAAAAATGCGTTCACATGTCAAGAAAAGCTTTTTTGTATTGCATAAATGGCATTATAGTGTTGTAATAGAGAAGATGGTACCTGGGCTTAGCGGCCTGGATGGATGAGGAAAGGAGTAGCGGAAACGTATGAAAAAAAAGAAGCCGATCTTCCCATTGTCAGCCATGATGCTCTGTATCCTGACCAGCGGGATATGGGGCCTTACAGGCTGTGGGAGCAGAGAAAAAACGGAGGAGAGCACCAGCGTGCAGGAGACCTCCCCGGCAGAGCCGGAAACGGAGGAGAGCCAGATCGAACAGCAGGAGACCGTGTCGGAGACAGAGTCGGAAGCGGAGGAAGAGCCCTATGTCTCCCCGATCGACTTTGGAGCGCTGTGGGAGATCAATCCGGATGTGATCGGATGGATCAAGGTAGAGGGCACGAACATCGACTATCCGATCCTTTTCGGACCGGATAATGAGAAATACCTCCACACGGATCTGGAGGGCAATACCACCACGGCCGGTTCGATCTTCTTAGACTGCGACGACCAGCCGGATTTTTCCAGCTTCCACAATGTGCTGTACGGCCATCACATGAAGAACGGCAGCATGTTCAAGGATGTGGTCTATTATAAGGAGCAGGATTTCTTTGACACCCATAAGGAGATCCTCCTCTATACCCCGGAGCGGGAGATCCGCCTAAAGCCCCTGGCGGCTCTGTACACCTCCGCCGACCCGATCCGCAGGAAGACCTTTTTTCGGTCCTGGAGGAGCTTTAAATCTTATGTGAAGGCTATGACCGAGGACGCTCTCGCCAGCGCGGCCCCGGAATGTCCGATCGGCCGGCTCTACTCCCTGGTCACATGCAGCTATGAGTTCGATAATGCCAGGACGATCCTGTACGCTTATGAGGTGGGAGAGGGCGCAGGATCTGCGGACGGGGCAGATGGGGAAGGATGGAGCAGTGGTACAGAGCACGGCGGCACGGACGGAGAGCGCATAGATATGGAAAGCTGGGAGCGGTACTGGGCCGCAAAAGAGAAGACCTACCGGAAACGGGTAGCGCCTCATCCGGCTTTGCTCCCGGAGGTCTGATACAGAGAAAAAAACAGAGGGCAAAAGCAAAGATCCGGCAGGCGGCCGCGATAAAGGGGACATGACATGGACCGTGTTGACCTGGAGAATTGGGAGAGCTATGCCATAGCCGGTTCATTGGGTCAGAAAATACTTTAAGATATATAGAGATAATTGGAGATGCAGGATGGCTGAAGGATCGTCCCAATCGATCTGGAACAGTTTGCGCATCTGCTGCATGCGGTAAAACAAGGTGGATTTATGGATGAAGAGCTGTTTTGCGGTATTGGTCAGGTTCATGCGATTGGCAAAGAGGAGTTCTAGCGTATGAAAGTAATCACTTTCGTGGGAGGCATCATATTTCTGGATCAGGAGGATGGACTGCGATACATACTGGTGCAGCGATGCGCCTTCCACGTGATATAATAGATCGTAGAGCTTGCATTCCTCATAGCTGCTTAGGGCCAAAGAAGTATCCCAGCGTCTGGCAAAATGGGCCGCTGTCACAGCATCCAGGTACGCTTGTCTGGCCTCCAGCAGATCATGGCGGGTATTGCTATACCCCACATATAGATCGAGCATTTTGATCATCTGCCGGAAGGACTCCTCATGGATGTACTGTCTTGTGTTTGTCTGCGGAGCGTCATCTAAGAGGACCATCACCAGATCTCCCTTGTATTCGAACCATACGTGATACTGCTGCAAGGTCTGCAGGTGCTGGGAAAGGTGATAAAAGGTATCGGTATCTTGGATCTCATTGCTCCGTACGGAAAAGACAAAGACTACATACGAGTCGATATAATTGACCAGGCTGTTGCTCTGTAAATAGGGCAGCAGCTGTTTTTTTGTGTCGATCTTTCCAGAGAAAAGGAGCGAGAATACCTGTGCCCAACCGTGCTCATCCGACCGCTTGCTGATCGCCGATCCGTGGAGCGTCTGTGCCACGGAAAAGAGCCGGAGGATCACTTGCAGATAGCCATCGTTCAGCCGGGAGAGCGGCGCACCCTTTTCCGGAAATACAACGATCCCCGCACAGGAGGATGCCATGTAAGAATATGCAAATAGATAGTTGCATTTATGCTTGGGGATATAGATCATGGCAGGCGATTCTCCCAGGAGCACAGACAACTCAGCCTTTTGCGCCAGATAATCCTTATAATCATTGGAACGGATGCGGGCTGCCCGGAGCAGATCGGATAGCCGGATCACATCTTCAGGCTGTATCCCGGGGCTGGAGGCATATAGCTCCCAATAGGGATTCGTAAAATAGACGGGACATCCGGTCAATGTTTCGATCTTCGCCGCCATGGCAGTGAGCTGCGGCGGCGTATACAATGTTTGATATAAGCAATATTCAAATGTTCGGACATCCATAGATCTCTCTGGTTCTAGATGGCGATCCTCCATAAGAAATCCTCCTTTTAACAAAAAGATGTATATATTTTTGCTAATAGTCTCTGTGGATATCATATCAAACATTGTTGGAAAAATCAATGACAAATACTTGACGAAATGAGAATAGACGGTCGTTCTTCCTTGGTGATACAATATATCTAGAAGTTATTTTTTTAACAATGAACACAGGAGGGGACATGATGGCAGAAGGAGCAAAGCAGCTAGCGGCAGAACAGCCGCCGAAAAAGAAGCGGGTCATCGACCCGGACTCCGCAGCATACAAGCTGGGAGAGATCACAGCCCGCAACTATGAAGAGGTATGGGAAGCAAAACGGAACGGGGAGAAGATCGGCTGGTGTTCCAGCAATTTCCCGCAGGAGCTGCACCGCACATTGGATATAAAGGTCTGTTATCCGGAAAACCAGGCGGTAGCGATCGCTGTCCGTGGGGGCGGGGTACGTGGGTGTACCGAAGCAGAAGAGCTGGGCTATTCCAATGATATCTGTGCCTATGCCCGCATCAGCATGGCTTATGCCAGGCATCCAAAAGCACCAGAGCAGGATATGCCGCTCCCAGACTTTTTGCTCTGCTGCAATAATATCTGCAACTGCATGATCAAATGGTATGAGGACATCGCCAGGGAGCTGGATATCCCCATCATCATGATCGATATCCCGTTCAATCATGGCTATGAGGCGGATGAAGAGCAGATCGCTTATGTGGGGGGACAATTTCGGGCGGCGATCGAGCAGTTAGAAGAGATCACAGGAAAGAAATGGGATGAAAAGAGATTCGAGGAAGTCTGTCAGATCACGAACCGCAGTTCCCGTGCCATGCTCAAAGCAGCATCATTTCTCCAATATCAGCCCGCACCGCTGTATGGGTTCGACCTGTTCAACCATATGGGGGTCTTGATCACGGCCCTTGGCGCGCCGGGCACACCGGAGGCTCTGGAGCTGCTGTGCAGGGAATACGAGCAACTGCAGAAAGAGGGGAAAAGCACCTTTCGGGCAAAGGAGGAGCATCGCATCATGTATGAAGGGATCGCCTGCTGGCCCCATCTAAAGTTTACCAGCAAGAGCCTGATCAGCCGCGGCGTCAATATAACGGCGACCATCTATGGGATCGCGGTCACCCACATCTACGATGACTTTGACGGCATGATCGCCAGCTATTTCAAGATCCCCGGAGCCATGTCCCTGGAGCGTTCGAGGGATATCCGCGTGCAGCTCTGTCAGGAGGATCATGTAGAAGGGCTTTTGGTACACACGAACCGTTCCTGCAAGCTGTGGAGCGGCTTTATGCCAGAGATGAGCCGGCAGATCGGCCAGATCTGCGATATACCGGTGGCTTCCTTTGACGGGGATCAGGCGGATGCCCGCAACTTTTCCGAAGCGCAATATGAGACCAGGGTGGATGCGTTGGTGGAGATCATGGCTGAGAAGAAAGGAGAGACGGCATGAACAGACTGGAAGAGCTATTAAAAAAGGCCCATCAGATCGCCAGCGATCCAAGAGCGCAGCTGGACGCCTATCTGGCCCAGGGGAAGAAGGTCATCGCCTGTGCGCCGATCTATACACCGGAGGAACTGGTCCATGGGATGGGGATGGTCCCGATGGGGGTCTGGGGAGCCGATCTGGAGCTGGATCATGCAAAACAGTTTTTTCCCAGCTTTATCTGTTCGGTCATGCAGTCCATTTTGGAGATGGGGATGCGAGGCGGGTACGAAGGGATATCCGGGATCATGATCCCTTCGCTCTGCGATTCCATGAAAGCACTGGGCGAAAACTGGAAATATGCAGTCCCGACCATCCCCTTCACCCCGGCGGACTATCCCCAGAACCGGAAGCTCGAAGCCGGCTTCCTCTACACACAGGCGGTCTATAAACGGCAGATCCGGCAGCTGGAGGAGATCGGCGGCTGCCGCTATTCCGAGGAAACCTTAAGGGAGAGCAATGCCATCTACAGCCGCCATGACCAGGTGATGCAAAAGCTGAGCCGACTGTTAGCGGACCATCCATCGATAACAGCCGCACAGCGGAGCGACCTGTTCAAGAGCGCGCTCTTTATGCGGAAGGAAGAGCACACCGAGCTGATCGAGGCGTTTATGGGAGAACTGTGCCAAGTTTCGGAGCGGCAGAAAAAGCTGCGGATCGTGACCACCGGCATACAGGCTGACCAGCCAGGGCTTTTAGAGATCTTTGATGAAGGACAGCTGCATATCGTTGCGGATGATGTGGCACAAGAAAGCCGTCAATATGCTGTCGATATGCCGGAGCTTGCGGACCCGATCGCCGCCGCCGCCAAGAAGTTCTGTGACCGTGACTGCTGCAGCGTGCTCTATGATCATAAAAAGAAACGCATCGCTAAGCTGGTGGAGACGGCAAAGGAACGCAGGGCCGATGGGATCGTCTATATCCAGACGAAATTCTGTGATCCGGAGGAATTTGACTACGTACCGATGAAAAAGGCCTGTGAGGAGGCCGATATCCCGCTCCTGATGATCGAAGTGGACCGCCAGATGACACAGTTTGAGCAGGCCAGGACAGCGATCAGCGCATTTGTGGAGATATTGCGGGCAGGGACTCTGCCATCGCTGGGATAAAGACAAGGAGGGACCTATATATGTATGCATATCTGGAAAAAAAACATGAAATGGTGCGGAAGCTGGTCCGGCAGTTTGCGGAAACGGAGTTGACCAGTGAGATCCTGGATAAAATAGAAGAGACCCATGTGTATCCGGAAGAGATCCTGCAGAAGATGGCGGACTGCGGTTTCTTCGGCGTTAAGGTCCCCAGAGCGTTGGGCGGACAAGGCGCGGACGTCCGTTCGTATGTGGTGATGGGCGAGGAGATCGCCAGGGTCAGTGCCGTATCCTGTATCTGGGCGTTGACACCAAACTCACTGGCCGGCGGTCCTTTGCTGCTTTCCGGTACAGATGAACAGAAGGAGCGGTATCTAAGACCGATCCTGACCGGGGAGAAAAAGGTCTGTTTTGCTCTCACCGAGCCGGGAGCCGGTTCGGATGCCGGATCCATGGTGACCACAGCGGTGAAGGACGGCGGACATTATGTCCTGAACGGGAGAAAGTGTTTCATCACGATGGCTCCTTTGGCGGACTATGCGGTCGTCTATGCAAAGACCGATAAGACCAAAGGGACCCGGGGGATCAGTGCGTTTATCGTAGATATGACATTGCCCGGCGTGTCCACTGGCAAGCCGGAGAACAAGATGGGGGTCGTTGGCTGTGCCACCAGCGATATCCTCTTAGATGATGTGCGGGTCCACAAAAGCGACTTGCTGGGCGAGGAAGGAAAGGGCTTCAGCAATGCGATGGCGACGTTAGATGTGGGACGCATGGGCTGTGCGGCCATGGCGGTAGGTGTGGCCCAGGCTTGTCTGGAGGAAGCCATCCAGTATTCGAAAGAGCGCCGGCAGTTCGGGCATCGTCTCTGCGACAATCAGGCGATCGCGTTCATGCTGGCGGATATGGCGGTGAAGGTGGAGACCGGCCGGCTCCTGGTCTATCAGGCAGCTTGGCTGAAGGACCAGGGCAGCAAGGAAGCCACCATGGCAGCTTCTATGGCAAAATACCATGCGACGGAGATGTGCAATGAGGTTGCGGCCAAAGCATTGCAGATCCATGGAGGCTATGGCTTCATGAAAGAGTATAAGATCGAGCGCATGTATCGGGACTGCCGTGTGTTCACCATTTTTGAGGGTACCAGCCAGGTGCAGCAGATGGTGATCTCCAGAGCGCTGATCAAATAAGGAGGGAATGGATGATGAAGATCATAGTATGTGCAAAACAGGTCCCAGATACGACGGAAGTGCGGATCGATCCTGTGAAGGGGACCCTGATCCGTGATGGAGTCCCGTCGATCTTGAACCCGGATGACGCAAACGCGCTGGAAGCCGCTTTAGCGCTGAAAGATGAGCATCCAGGGACAATGGTATCGGTCCTCTCCATGGGGCCGCCCCAGGCGGATGAGATGCTGCGGGAGTGTATCGCTATGGGCGCGGATGATGCCTATCTTTTGAGCGACCGGGCCTTTGGCGGCGCGGATACATGTGCGACCTCCACCACGATCGCCGCCGGCATCAAGAAGATCGGATATGCAGACATCATACTGGCAGGCCGTCAGGCGATCGATGGTGATACCGCTCAGGTGGGACCGCAGATCGCCCGCAGGCTGGGGATCCCCTCAGTGACTTATGTACAGAAGATCGTTGCGCTGAAAAAGGGGAGCGTGATCGTAGAGCGGCAGATGGAGGATGGCTATGAGGTGCTGGAAGTAGAGCTCCCTTGTCTGCTGACCGCGGTCAAAGAGCTTGGTCAGCCCCGGTATATGACGATCGCAGGTATCATGGATGCCTATGCGCAGCCGGTCACGGTCTGGGACCATACAGATGTAGCGCTGGATCCGGCAGACTGCGGGTTAAATGCCTCTCCTACCCAGGTCCATCGCTCGTTCACCCCTCCGGCGAAGGGAAAGGGAGAGATGCTGAAGGGATCCGTAGCGGAGATGAGTTCGCAGCTCATTGAACGGTTGAAAGAAAAACATGTGTTGTAAGGAGGAAGGAAAATGGCTGTTCATGTGATCCAGGAAAAATGCAAAGGCTGCTCCATCTGCATAAAGAACTGTCCCTTTGAGGCGATCGCATTAGAAGATCGGCTGGCGGTCATCAAGGATGCCTGTACGGGCTGCGGGGTCTGTGCAGAGAAATGTCCGTTCCATGCGATCGAAAGGATCGAGGAGAAGGCGGAGAAGGGTGTGGATATCGCCAGCTATCACGGAGTGTGGGTATTTGCGGAACAGCGGGAAGGTAAGCTGATGCAGGTCGCTATCGAGTTGTTAGGGGAAGGGAGAAAGCTGGCGGACAGCATCGGCACTGAGCTTTGTGCCATCCTCTGCGGCTATCAGGTGGAGGGTCTGGCGGCAGATCTGATCGCCTATGGCGCGGACAAGGTCTATCTGGCACAGGCGTTGGAGCTGGAACATTATACGACCGATCCCTATACAAAGGTCATCTATGACGCGATCCATACCTACAGACCGGAGATCGTCCTGTTGGGTGCGACCCACATCGGCCGCGATCTGGGGCCATGTTTGGCCGTAAAATGTGATACCGGCTTGACGGCGGATTGTACAAAACTGGAGATCGACCCAACGGATAAAAAGATCATGCAGACCCGGCCGGCTTTTGGCGGCAATCTGATGGCGACTATCGTATGCCCTGCGCATCGTCCACAGATGTCTACCGTTCGCCCAGGCGTGATGGAGAAAGCGGTCTATGATGCAGGCCGCAGCGGTCAAACGATCGCCCTGGAGGTGGAGCTGGGAAAAGAAGATATGCGCGTTAAGATCTTGGATATCGTTAAGGCGTTAGGAGAGACAGTGAGCCTGACCGATGCGAAGATCATCGTTGCCGGCGGGATGGGGCTGGGAAAGCCAGAGGGATTTGACCTGCTAAGACAGCTGGCCGATAAGCTGGGCGGGACCGTTGCATCCAGCCGTGCTTGTGTAGATGCTGGCTGGATCGACCACAGCTACCAGGTCGGTCAGACAGGGACCACGGTAAAGCCGCAGATCTACTTTGCTTGCGGGATCTCCGGGGCGATCCAGCATATTGCCGGGATGCAAGGAGCAGAGCACATTGTTGCGATCAACAAAAATGAGGCGGCCCCGATCTTTGAGATCGCGGATCATGGGATCGTTGGAGATCTTTATCAGGTGATCCCCGCGATCATAGAGGCGTTGGGCTGAGCAGAGGGACGATATGGAGAAAGAGCGTTTAGAGATCACGATATGGGATGTATTCCGGTATGCGGTCAAGGTGCATCCAAGGTCCCAGGCCATCACGTATGGAACGCAGACGCTTACCTTTGAAGGCCTCCATCAAAGGACTGACCGGATCGCTGCTTATCTTTATCAGGAAGGGATCAGGCCCGGCGATCCGGTAGCCATCTGTATGGATACGGACTTAGATTCCATGTGCATGTACTATGGGATCTGGAAAGCCGGCGCAGTGGCTGTCCCCTTGAACCCAAAACAGCCGGTAGAGAGCTTGGACTATATGCTCCGTCTCACCAGTCCCCGTCTGACCTTCTATGAGATGCCACGGGAGGTGGATATGGCTCCGATCTTGCCCAAAGAGACGGAGACCATTTTCCGGCAGATGCGCCGATCGGTGGACAGTCAGGCGACGGCTACGCTGATCTTTACTTCGGGGACGACCAGTCAGCCTAAAGCGGTCCCGATGACACAAGGAGGGATGCTGAACAGTGCGATCAGTCTGGGAGCCAGACTCCAGGTCACCGAAAAGGATCGGTTTTGTGGAGTCCTTCCGATCTTCCATTCGTTCTGCATCTCGGTCAATATGCTGATCCCCCTCCTTTACGGAGCATGTACCTGCATCGCCAGGGACAAGCATACCTACACCCTCCTTTCTCTGATCCAGAAAGAAAGGTGTACGATCCTGAACGGTGTACCGGCCATGTTCCATGCGATGATCAAGAAGAAGGATCTGGGCAGCTACGACGTGTCATCTTTAAGAGCCGGGTTCATCGGAGGCGCGTTCTGCCCGCCCGGACGATCTATGGCGATAGAAGAACGGCTGGATCTGACTCTCCTCTCCACATTGGGACAGACCGAGTGTACAGGCGGATTTACAGCCGCCTCCCTGGAGGACAGCGCAGAGCTGCGCAGCCGCAGCGTGGGAAAGGCCCTGGATGGGATGGAGGTCTCGATCCAGTCCCCGGAAGGGCAGTGTCTGGAGAGTGGGAGGACAGGAGAGATCTGTGTGCGGGGCTATCTGGTCATGTCCGGTTATTGGAAGGACGAGGAAAAGAGCCGGGAGGTCTTAAAGGATGGCTGGCTCCATACAGGGGATCTGGGGCGTATGGATGGAGAGGGGTATCTGTACATCCTGGGGAGGATCAAACAGATCATCATCCGGGCAGGAGAGAATATCTCCCCTGCAGAGATCGAAACGGTCATCCTGAAAGAGAGCGCCGTTGGGGGATGTAAGGTGATCGGTATCCCGGAGGAACATTACGGGGAAGAGATATGTGCCTGTATCCTTCCCGCAGCAAGGGGTACCCTTGATCTGCCTGCGTTAAGAGAACGGCTGGAGCAGGAGCTGCCAGGATATAAGGTGCCGCGATATATGCTCCTGTTCGATGGATTCCCTCAAAACGATATCGGAAAGGTCAAGATCGAAGAACTGAAGAAACGCGCCATAGAGCGGATAGGAGGTAAGAAGATGAGTGGAGTCAAAAGGCCCTTGGAAGGCATCCGGGTAGTGGAGCTGTCCACATTTATCGCGGCGGCGACGACAGGACGCTTTTTTGCGAATATGGGGGCGGATGTCATCAAGCTGGAATCTGGAAAGGGCGATCCAGAGCGCAACGGTGCGGTAGGGGAGGGGATAAACCCAGATCCGCTGGAGAACACGACCTGGGAGCAGGAGAACGGGAACAAGAGAGGATTGGCGCTGGATCTGAAGTCGCCGAGGGGAAGGGAAGCCTTCTTTAAGCTTTTGGGGACGGCGGATATCTTTATCACCAACACACGCCCGGCAGCACTCCAGCGGATGGGGATCGGCTATGAGGATCTGAAGGACCGTTTTCCCAAGCTGGTCTATGGTCTGGTGACCGGATACGGAGAATATGGCCCTGCAAAGGATGTGCCGGGCTTTGACCTGACGGCGTTCTTTTCACGAGGAGGCTATGTAGACGCTATGCGCCAGAAGGATGGGATCCCCTTTAATATGGTCCCTGGCCTGGGCGACCACAACGTGGGGCTGAACCTGGCAGCAGGCTTGCTGGCCGCGCTATTCCAGGCCCAGCGCACGGGCAAAGGGGATAAGGTAGAATGCAGCCTGTACGAAACCTCGGTGTTCAATATGAGCATGAACATCGCGGCGGCACAGTATCCGCAGTTTGGCATGCACTATCCGATCAATATCCATGAGAGCCAGAACCCCTGCAATGGCGCGTTCCGCACAAAAGACGACCGTTTTATCCAGATGTGCTTCCCGCAGTACAACCTGTACTTCCGGTCATTTATCACGGCTCTGGGGCGGGGCGATCTGGTCACGGACGCATACTACCCACAGGAAAATATGATCAAAAATCGATTATCGACGGAGCTGTACAACGCGATCACGGACGCATTCCGCACAAAGACCGTAGAGGAATGGGAGAAGATCTTGACCGAGGCGGATGTACCCTTTGCGAAATGCTTCAGTCTGGAGGAGATCCTGGAAGATGAGCAGGCCTGGGCCAACGGCTGTCTCTACAAGACCACCTTCCGCAACGGGAACAAGAGGATCCTGGTGGATCAGCCGGTGCGCATCCGCAGTATGGGGGATTATGATCATCGCCGGGCTCCGGATATCGGGGAGCACACACCAGATATTCTGGCGGAGATCGGCTACAGCCAGGAAGAGATCCAGGGATTTCTGCAGGATGGAGTGGCATTTCAGATCCTAAAAGCAACAGAAGACTGATCGAGATATGGGGGAAAAGATGGAGAAAAAAGAAACAAGGAATGCGTTGATCTTAGGGGTCGCATTTGTATGGTTCACCACGCACTTTGGCGGAGGCTTTGCTTCTGGCGCACAGCTTTACAGCTATTATGTACGGTTCGGCATCTGGTGCCTGATCATGCCGGCCTTCGCGATGCTGTATAACGCCGTATTTTTTGCCTATGGATTGGCATTTGCCAGAAAACATGAGGTTTATGATTACCGCTCCTATAATAATGCTTTT
Source organism: uncultured Lachnospiraceae bacterium (assembly GCA_910588895.1). Lineage (GTDB taxonomy): Bacteria > Bacillota > Clostridia > Lachnospirales > Lachnospiraceae > Caccovicinus. The sequence goes on along the minus strand of CAJUSS010000082.1, from coordinate 1,841 downwards.
TATGGAAAGTATGCGCCGATCTTTTCAAACTTGTTTGAGGTCCTGTACATCGCGGTCATGTGTGTGGCGCCAGCTGTGGCGTTCGCTACCGGCGGCGCGACCTTGAACACAGTGACCGGCATCCCGTATCTGCTGTGTACCTTGATCATCGGGGCATTTATCTTTGTGGTCGCGATCTTTGGGACGGATATCGTGCGCAAAGTATCCTCCGCGCTGTCCATCCTGATCATCCTAGGGCTTTTGATCGTGTATATCCCGAACATCGCCGTGGGTGTGGACAAGATCGGGGCCACCGCTTCTGCGATGAAGGAAACGTCCCTTCCCCTTGGGAAAGCACTCTACTCCGCCTTTATCTACGGGACCTTCCAGCTGGCGAACATCGCCGTGTTTGTCCAGCACGCCAGGACCTTCCAGGAGCCGTCCGATGCGAAAAAGAGTATGTTCTTAGGCTTTTTGGTCAATTCGATCTTGATGATCATGGTGGCCTTGGGCCTGATGACCGTCTGTATGGATCCGGAGATGGCCCAGCAGAGCGTGCCGACCATCTTTATGGTACAGAATGGTGTTGGCGCGTCCTTCATGACCCCGCTCATCTCGGTCCTGATCATCTTGGGAGCCGTATCAACGGCTGTCAATATGGTGGCCGCCATGGTAAAACGTGTGTGCAGCAGTATTGAGACGAAGGAGGAGCAGGAGAGGGCGGAAGCAACGGGCAAGCCCTCCAGAAAGAGCATCATCATCGCGCTGGTCTGCTGCCTGGCCGATTTCGGCATCGCCCAGTTCGGTCTTTTGACCCTGATCTCAAAAGCATACAGCGGGCTGGCTTATCTGGCGATCCCGGTCATCCTGGTCCCATATATCGTCCATATGGTCGTGACCCGTTTTGATACGAAGTAGATTTGGAAGGAAAAGGAGGCATAGCGTATGTATACAGCAGGGATCGATATCGGCTCGACCACTTCAAAATGTGTCTTGCTGGAAGATGGCGAGAAGATCCTGGCTACGTCTCTGGTACAAGCAGGCACCGGCACATGTGGTCCATCAAACGCCATGGATGGGCTGCTCCGGGAGGGACAGATCAGCAGCCGAGAGCTCTCCTGTATCGTCGCTACAGGATATGGCAGGAACCGTTATGAGGGAGCAGATATGCAGGTGAGTGAGCTGACCTGTCATGGGTTGGGTGCCCACTTCCTCTTTCCGGAGGCCCGAACGGTCATCGATATCGGTGGGCAGGATGCTAAGGTACTGACATTGAATGAAAAGGGACGCTTGGTCAGTTTTCAGATGAATGATAAATGTGCAGCCGGGACCGGACGTTTTTTGGATGTCATGGCACAGATCCTCCAGCTGGATATCGACCAGATGGAAAGCGGTTGCCTTAAAGCGACCACCCCGGTGAGCATCTCCAGTACCTGTACCGTATTTGCAGAGACCGAGGTGATCTCGCAGCTCTCTAACGGAGCTGCGATCCCGGATATCCTTGCCGGGATCTGCGATTCTGTAGCGGCCAGGGTCGCTTCTCTAGCCAGGAGGGAAGGGGTCCGAGATCCGGTCTGCATGACAGGAGGAGTGGCCAGAAATGGTGGTGTCCGGTCTGCATTAGGAAAAGCGCTGCACAAACCGCTGCTCTACTCCCCGTATTCCCAGTTCGCTGGCGCTCTAGGCGCCGCGCTCTATGGCTGGGTGCAGCAGTGACCGATCCTTTTATCCTAAAGGATGATCGCTGGTCTTGCTCCTAGAGGCTTTTAAGGTCCCCTTTCGGCAGACGTTTGCTTTTGTCTGGCGAAAGGGGGCCTTTTTGTCCACAGGCATTCTTTTTAATGATAGATCTTCTTATGCTC